>CAXUJE010000260.1:4442-7950 GCA_964251035.1 uncultured Acetobacteraceae bacterium | reverse complement strand
GCAACGGCGCCGGTGCGGGCAAACAGCGCGGCCTTGGCGGCGGCGGACGCGACGACCTCGCCGCCCCCGTACAACGCCCCAGGCGTCGCGCCGCCCAGCCGTTGCAGCAACGCGTCGTCAGCATCCCATTGCTCAGCGTCGAGCAGCACGGTGGCCGGCACCAGCACCGTGCCGGGGGTCAGCGCCGGATCGAGGCCGCCCGCGAGGCCGAAGCTGATCAGCCCGGCGACGCCGCGTTCCGCCAGGCGCTGGGCGACCGCCGCGGCGCCGTCCGCCCGACCGCCGCCGGCCTCGACCGGGACGCCGAGGCGCTGGGCGATCCGCGCCTCCGCTTCCAGCCCGGTGACGATGCCGACCGGGCGCTCCGGTGTCAGTTCAAAATCCGAAGCTGACCCGGCGGCTGTTGCCGTGCCGCAGGTTGCGGAACCGCGCCAGCGCCAGCAGCGGGAAGAACAGCCGGTAGCCGTGGTAGCGCAGGTAGAACACCCGGGGAAAGCCCACGGCGGTGTAGGGCAGCTCGTCCCATTCGCCGTCCTCGCGCTGGGTGCGGGCGAGGTACTGCGCCGCGCGGTCCACGGCGGGGCCGGTTTCGCCTGCCGCCATCAGGCCCAGCATGGCCCATGCGGTCTGCGACGGCGTGCTGGCGCGGTACTCGCCGGGCGCGCTGGCGGCGTAGCTCTCCTCGTCTTCGCCCCAGCCGCCGTCGTCGCGCTGCCGGTTCAGCAGCCATTCGCGGGCGCGCCGGATGGCCGGGTCGTCATGGGACAGCCCGGCGGCGTTCAGCGCGCACAGCACGGACCAGGTGCCATAGATGTAGTTGGTGCCCCACCGGCCGAACCAGCTCCCGTCCGGCTCCTGGTCGGCGCGGAGGTAGGCGATGGCACGGGCCATCACGGGTTCGCCCACGCCATGGCCGAGCTGCGCCAGGAACGACACGCAGCGCGCGGTCACGTCGGCGGTGGGCGGGTCCAGCAGCGCGCCGTGGTCGGCGAACGGGATGTGGTTGAGGAAATCGTGGTTGTTGTCCGCGTCAAAGGCGCCCCAGCCGCCGTTGCGGCTCTGCATGCCGAGAATCCAGTCCCGGGCGCGGCTCACGCTGTCGGCATGGGCCGGGTCGCCGTTGCGGTGCAGCAGCATGCCGACCACGGCGGTGTCGTCCACGTCGGGGTAATGCGCGTTCTCGTATTGGAACGCCCATCCGCCCGGCGGGGCGTCGGGCCGGGACAGCGCCCAGTCGCCGCGCAGCGCCGTGACCTGCCGCTCCACGAGCCAGGCGCAGGCGGCGTCGATCCCCGGGGTTGCGGCACCCTCCGCTTCCGCGACGGCATGGCCGGCGAGGCTCGTGTCCCAGATCGGCGACAGGCAGGGTTGGCAGTACGCTTCGGTGTCCGTCGCCACCAGCAGCTTCTGCACCGCGCGCCAGGCCGTGAGGGCGTCCGGGTGGTCGGGATGGGTGCCGAGCGCGTCGAACATCATCACGGTGTTCGCCATGGCCGGGTAGATGGCGCCCAGGCCGTCCTCGCCGTTCAGGCGCTCGGTCACGAAGGCGACCGCGTCCTCGATGGCGTGGGCGCGGACCACCTTTGGAAAGGCTGGCTCGACGACGCGGACGACGCTGTCCACCGCCTTGAACACATGTCCCCAGGCGGAGCGGTAGGGGCCGCGTATCCAGTCCCGCACCTGGTCGGGCGGGGTGCAGAACAGCTCCGGCACCCCGGCATGGCGAGGATTACGGGCGCGCGGACGCAACGCCATTAACACGAGCAGCGGCACCAAGACGGTACGAGACCAATACGACACCTTGGACAGGTGGAAGAAGAACCACTGCGGCAGGTGCATGATCTCGACCGGCATGACCGGCACGGCGCGCCAGGGCACCTGGCCGAACAGCGCGAGCTGGATACGGGTGAAGACGTTGGTGCGCTCCGCCCCGCCGGCTGCCAGGATGGCGATGCGGGCGCGCGCCATGTGCGGCGCGCTGGGCAGGTCGCCGATGGCCTTCAGCGCGTAGTACGCCTTCACGCTGGCGGACAGGTCGAAGGGACCGTCGTGGAACAGCGGCCAGCCGCCGTGCTCGCCTTGGATGCGCCGAAGGTACACCCCGATTTTTTCTTGCAGCGCCCCGTCGATTCGGTCCAGGTAGTGCTCCAGCAGCACATATTCGGCGGGAATCGTCGCGTCGGCCTCCAACTCGAAGACCCAATGCCCGTCGGGGCGCTGCCGCCCGGCGAGGGCCGCCGCGGCGCGGCTGACGGCGTGCTCAAGGGCATCGTCCCCAAGCTGGTAGGCATAGGAACGGGTCAGGGTATCGCTTGGCATAGGTGGTCTGCTCGTGTCACGCGGCCAGGAGGGTGGATGCTGCATTGCAACCTGATCTGATGGCACCTTCGATGGTGGCGGGCAAGCCGGTGGCGGTCCAATCCCCGGCGAGCGCCAGGTTGGGCCAGCGCGTCCGGGCCGCGGGACGCCGGCGGTCCTGCTCGGGCGTGGCCGCGAAAGTCGCGCGCTTTTCCTTCACCACGCGCCAGGCCGGCATGGCGTCCGGCAGGCGCAGCACGGCGCGCACGTCCCGCCAGACCTCGGCGGCAAGCTCTGCGGGCGGCGCGTCCGCCCGGCGGTTGCCGGCGCTGATGGTGACGCTGACCACGCCGGGCTTGACGAACACCCACTCAGCGGTGCCGCCGATCAGCCCAGTGAACCCCGCTTCGCCCGGGTCGGCATCGCAGCGGAAATGCACGTTCAGGATGGCCTCGAACCGGTTCGGCGCCACGAGGCCCGGCACCAGCGCGGCGGCGACGGGCGCAGGCACCGCGACGACCACCGCCTCATCGTTCGCCACCGTCTGGGCGCGGATTGCGGTGGCCGGGCCGCCGGCGACGCCAAGGCTGGCGATGCGGCGGCCGAGCCGCACCTCGGCGCCGCGGGCGGCGAGCCAGGCCACCGCCGGGTCGATGAAGCTCTCGGACAGCCCGTCGCGTGGATAAGCCGGGATGCAGGCGGCGCCCCCCAGCGCCAGGCTCTCGTGCATCACGGCGCCCAGCAGCGCGGCGCTGGCCGTGTCGGGCGGCGTGTTGAGCGCCGCGACCGCGAGCGGCTCCAGCAGGCGCCGGTACAGCTCGCCGGGGCGCAGGACGCCGGCCACTGTGGCATCCGGGCCACGGCGGCGGAGCATTGCGACGGGCAGGAACTCCCGCAGCCGCGCGCCGGGCACCCGGCGGCTTCGGCTGAGCAGCCACCAGGGCATCTGGCCCTGGCTGGGGCGCACGGTCCAGCGCTCTCCGGTGGCGAGATCCATGAACGGGAACACCGGCGCGCCCGGCCCGGCCATGGTGCCGCGGGCGCCCACCCGGTCCAGGAAGGCGTAGGCGCCGCGGTTGCCGGACAGCAGCAGGTGATTGCCGTTGTCCAGCCGGCAGCCCAGCTCGCGGTCGAAATAGGAGCGGCAGCGGCCCCCGGCGGCCGGCCCGGCCTCGTGCATCGTCACGCGCACGCCGCGCGCCACCAGCGC
>CAXUJE010000260.1:0-4432 GCA_964251035.1 uncultured Acetobacteraceae bacterium | reverse complement strand
GCGCCGATGACGTGGACGTGCAAAGGGGGGACGTGCGTGGGCGAGTTCATGCCGCGTATCTGAGGGCGATCAGCAGCTTCTGCCACTTTGGTACTTGTACGGGCTGCTCCAGCCGCGTCCAGCCGCGGCGTTCCAGCCGGTGCAGCAGGGCGGCGTAGGACGCGCCCATGAGCCGCGCCGGGCGCATCGCACGGGGCGCGCAGCGGTGCATGGCGGCGCGTGCCTCCGTGAAGTGCCGGCGCGCGTCCGCCGCCATGCGGGCGCAGACGGCGGGTAGGCCCGGGTGACGCAGCGCCGCCGCCGGGTCCGCCGGCACGCCGGCGTCGCGCAGCCATTCCCGCGGCAGGTATAGCCGCCCGCGCGCCACGTCCTCCGCCACGTCGCGCAGGATGTTGGTCAGCTGCAGGGCGCGGCCCAGGTGCCAGGCCACGTCGTCGGCGGCCGGAGAGGCGTCGCCGAAGGCGCGTACCGACAGGCGGCCGACCGCGGCGGCGACCCGGTCGCAATACAGGTCCAGCTCGGCCACGTCCGGCGCGACGATGACGGCCTCCGCGTCCATCTGCATGCCGTCGATGACCGCCATGAAATCATCCTGGCGCAGCGCATAGCGCTGCACGGCCGGCAGCAGCACGCGGGTCACGGCGTCCTCGGCCCGCCCGGCGTACAGCCCGGCGATCCGGCCGCGCCATGCCGCAAGGCCGGCGATCTTCTCGCCCAATGGCCCCGGCTCGTCCGCCACGTCGTCCACGATGCGGCAGAAGGCGTAGATCGCGTACATCGCCGCGCGGCGGTCCGCCGCCAGCACCTTCATGCCGCGGTAGAACGAGGTGCCGGCGCGCTGCACCAACGCTTCCACTTCCTGCAGGTCGGAGACGGCCGCGCCGAGCGGGGTCATGCCGCCCATCGCAGCGCCGAGAGCAGGCTGAATGCGGCGTCGGTCTTCTGCAGCTTGACCCGGGTTGCCACTGGGTCGCCATGGCGCAGGCGCCGGGCCAGCCGGCGGGACAGCCCCAGGATGACGGCGACCTCCAGCCGCAGGCGGCGGTCGCGCGTCCGGCGCGGCAGGTCCGCCGCCTCGATGTTCAGTTGGTCCACATGGTCGAGCAGCCGGATGAACACCGCCCGCAGTCCCGGCGTTTCCGCTGGCCCGGCCAGGTCGGCGACATGGCTTCCGGCCGAGGCCAGCATGTCCTCCGGGAGATAGCAGCGGTCCAACGCCTGCAAGTCCTTGGCGCCGTCCTGCAGGTGGTTCAGCACCTGCAGCGCGGCGCAGAGCGGGTCGGACGGGGCGTGGGCGGCTGGGTCCTCCCCATGCAGGTCCAGCACATGGCGCCCGACCGGCATGGCGGACAGGCGGCAGTAATCGTGCAGCTCCCCCCAACTGGCGTAGCGGCGCTTGGCCGCGTCCTGGCGGAAGGCGGCCAGCAGGTCCTGCGCGTGGCGCGGGGTCACGCCGGTTTGCGCGAGGCTCCCGCGCAGGGCGACGCCGCTGGGCGAGCCGCCATCCGCTTGGCCGAGCAGCACGGCCTCCATGCGGTCGAGCCGGGCGATCTTGTCCGCCGGTTCCAGCACCGGGCTGTCAGCGATGTCATCGGCGTTGCGGGCAAAGGCGTAGAAGGCATGGACATGCGGGCGCAGCGCCGGGCGGATCAGCGCGGAGCCGACCGGGAAGTTCTCGTCGCCACGGTCCTTGCCGGACCAGCTCTCGACGGAGTCGAGCGCCGCGCTCACGCGCCTACCCTTTGGTAGGCGCGACTTTTCCAAACCACGCCGCGCCCGCGGTGGTGGTCGATGGCGGAGCCGACCGTCGCGGCCAGATAAAAACAGGCAATGCCCGGCAGCGCCAACGCCCAAAGCGGCGATTGGCGGAACCGCCGCAGCGTTGGCAGGAACGACGCCATCGACCCGGCCCAGGCCAGCGCCCCCATTGCCCGCGCCGCCCCGTGCCCGAACAGCGCCAAGAGCGGCGGCGCCAGCCACACCAGCTCCAATCCCAGCACGGTGCCGAGCAGGATCATGGGCGAGAACCGCAACTGCACATAGGCCGTCCGCGCCACCATGCGCCAAACGTCGGCGGTGCCGGGGTAGGGCCGCACGCTGCGCGCCAGGCAACTGTGGCCGAGCCAGATGCGCCCGCCGCGCTTCACCGCCGCCGCCAGCGCCACGTCGTCGATCAGCGCGCCGCGCACCGCCTCGATCCCGCCGATGCGGTCCAGCGCCCGGCGGCGCAGCAGCACGGTGCCGCCCGCCGCCGCCGCTGTGCCCCGCGTCGGGTCGTTCACGGAGGCGAAGGGGTAGAGCAGTTGAAAGAAGAACACGAAGGCCGGCACCAGCGCGCGCTCCGCCCAACTGGAGCAGCGCAGCTCGACCATCTCGGACACGAGATCGAGGCCGTCCTGCTCGGCCTTGGCCGCCAGGGTCGCGACGTGCGCCGGGTCGTGCACGATGTCGGCGTCCGTCAGCAGCACCAGCCCGGCGGTCGTGCGCGCGATCCCCTGCGACACCGCCCACAGCTTGCCGCTCCATCCCGCCGGGCGCGGCTTGCCGTCGAGCACCAGGAGGCGCGGCTCGGCCAAGCTAGGGTCGATGAGGCTCCGCGCGATGGTCCCGGTGCCGTCGCCGCTGCCGTCGTCCACCACGACCACCCGCAGCCGCCCGGGGTAGTCCTGCGCCAGCAGGGAGCGCAGCGCGTCGCCGATGCCCTCCGCCTCGTCGCGGGCGGGGACCACGATGTCCACGTCGGGGAGCGCCGCCGGACGCGCGGGCGCCAGCACCGGGCCGGCCTGCCAGAACCGGCCGTGCAGGGCCAGTAGGTATGCCCAGGCGAGCAGCGCCAAGACAGCGAGCGCCGTCATGCCGGCAGCCACCCGGCGCCGCGGAACCAGTCAACCGCGTCCGCCACCGCCTGCCGCGCCGGGCGGGGCGCGTAGCCGAGTTCGGCGACCGCCTTGGCCGTGCTGAAATACATGCGCTTCTTCGCCATCGCCAGCATCTCCCGCGTCACCAGCGGCTCGATGCCGAACGCTCGGGCCGCGCCCTCCATGCCGAGCGCCACCGGCCAGAGCAGGCCGCGCGGCAGCCGGGCGCGGCGCGGCGTCGGGCGGCCCATCACGTCATCGACCATCGCGAGCAGCTCCGGCATATCGAGGTCGTGTCCGCCCAGGATGTAGGCCTCCCCGATCCGCCCGCGCTCCAGCGCCAGGACGTGCCCGACGGCCACGTCATCCACGTGCACGACGTTCAGCCCGGTATCGACGTAGGCCGGCATGCGCCCGGCGGCGGCGTCCAGCACCATCTTGCCGGTCGGCGTCGGCTTGATGTCGCGGGGTCCCACCGGGGTGGACGGGTTCACGATCACCGCCGGCACT
Source organism: uncultured Acetobacteraceae bacterium (assembly GCA_964251035.1). Lineage (GTDB taxonomy): Bacteria > Pseudomonadota > Alphaproteobacteria > Acetobacterales > Acetobacteraceae > CAHJXG01. The sequence continues at coordinate 1,064 of CAXUJE010000260.1, read as the reverse complement.
GCATGGTCCCGCACCAGGTCGCGCACCGCCTGCTCCGCCAAGTACTTTGAGCGCTTATACGCGCCCACGATGCCATCGAGGTGGACCGGCGTGTCCTCCGTCCCCGGCGTGCCGTCGCCCACCAGGCCGAGGGCGGCGACGCTGCTGCAATACACGATGCGCTCCACCCCGGCGGCAGCGGCGGCCAGCAGCAGGGCGCGGGTGCCGTCCACGTTGGCGGCCAGCATCGGCGCCGGGTCGGGCACCCAGAGCCGGTAGTCGGCGGCGACGTGCACGACGTAGCGGCACCCGGCAACCGCCGCCGCGAGCGACCCGGCATCGCACAGGTCGCCCTCCACCAGCTCCGCCCCCAGGCCCGCGACGTTGCGCCGGTCGCTGCCGGGCCGCACCAGCAGGCGCAGCCGATGGCCGCGGCCGCGCAAGGCGCGGGCGACCGCGGACCCCACGAACCCCGTGGCGCCGGTGACAAGCGTAGGCTGGATGGGTGGCACGGAGACTCCTGGATGGCGGGTCTTGGTCTATAGCCGGACGGGCCGGGCGGGTGTAGTGCCCCCGGCTCCCTTTGCAGGCTGCCGAGCATGAAACGCCTGACCGTGTTGCTGGCGCTTGCGGGGGTGGGCGTGTCCGCGCTGCTGGTGGCGTGGTTCGACGCGGGCCAGGTGCTGGGCGTCGTGCTGTCCGTGGGGTGGCGGGGCTTTGCGCTGCTGTCGCTGTGGCAGGCCGTGCTGTTCTTCGTGCTAGGGCTGGCCTGGGCCGCCGTGCTGCCCGGGGTGCGCCCAGCAGTGCCGGTGTGGGGGCGCATGGTGCGGGACGCCGCGACGACGTGCCTGCCGTTCTCCCCGGTGGGCGGCTACGTGCTCGGCGCGCGGGCGATCGCGGTGGGCGGGGTCGCCTGGCCCACTGCGGCGGCGGCAACCGTGGTCGATGTCACGACCGAGCTTGCCGGGCAGTTCCTGTTCAGCGTGTTCGGGCTGGGGACGCTGCTGCTGCTCTGGCCGGGGTCGCCGCTGCTGGCGCCGGTCGGCGTCACGCTGTGCGCCGTGGGACTGGTGGCGGCGCTGGCC
>CAXUJE010000259.1:0-7959 GCA_964251035.1 uncultured Acetobacteraceae bacterium | reverse complement strand
GCCGCCGCCCAGCTCGGGGTGTCGCAGTCGGCGCTGAGCCAGACCCTCCGCGGCCTCGAAGCGCAGCTCGGGCTGCGGCTGCTGACCCGTACCACGCGCAGCGTCGCGCCCACGGAAGCGGGCGAACGCCTGCTCCGTGCCGCGGGGCCGCACCTGGACGAGATCGACGCGGAGCTGGCCGCGCTCAGCGCGTTGCGCGAGAAGCCCGTGGGCACGGTCCGCGTCACGGCGCACGACCATGCTGTGCGGACCATTCTTTGGCCTGCCCTGGAAAAGCTCCTGCCGGACCACCCGGACATCAAGGTGGAAGTCGTCATCGACTACGGCCTGACAGACATCGTGGCCGAGCGTTTCGACGCAGGCATCCGCACCGGCGAGATGGTGGCGAAGGACATGGTTGCCGTTCGGATCGGGCCGGACCTGCGCTCCGCGGTTGTCGGCGCGCCTGCCTACTTCGCCACACGGGAAAGGCCGGAAGCACCGCAGGACCTGACCGCCCACACCTGCGTCAACCTTCGCCTGCCGACCCATGGCGGCCTTTATGCGTGGGAGTTCGAGAAGGAAGGGCGCGAACTGCACGTCAGGGTCGAGGGCCAGCTCACCTTCAACGGAACCGCTTCGATGCTCGACGCGGCACTGGCGGGCTTCGGCCTGGCCTACCTGCCCGAGGACAGCGTGCAGGCCCACCTTGCTGACGGGCGGCTTGTCCGGGTGCTCGCCGATTGGTGCCCGCCCTACCCCGGCTACCACCTCTACTACCCGAGCCGCCGCCAGCCCACACCGGCCTTCTCCCTTCTGGTGGATGCGCTGCGGTATCGTCGCTGAAGGCTCGCCCTGGCCGAACCCGACGCTGGAAGCTGGTCAAGAAACCTGGATCGAACTTCCGATTCCGCTGCTTCCACCGGTCCCTCTTATCCCAGCAGCGCCAGCCGGGCCATCGCGACTCCGGCCTGGCACGGCTCGACCACCGGCACGCCGGCCGCCTGCTCCACCGCCGCCCGGTGCCCGGCCATCCCCGTGCAGCCGAGCACGACTGCGCCCGCGCCGTCCTGGACCAGGCGCTTCGCCGCCTCGATCAGCCGGTCCCGCGCCGCCGCCGGGTCGAGCAGCGTGTCCATGGACACATTGAGCGCCACCTCGCCGGCCAGCCGCGTCTCCAACCCCATGAACCGCAACGCCAGCGCGTGGCGGGCGATGCTCGCGTCCACGATGGCGATGACACCGAACCGCTCGGCCCTGGCAGCGGCCGCGGCGACGGCGCAGCGGAACACGCCCAGCACAGGGCAGCCGAGCGCCGCGCGCATCGCCTCCAGCCCGGGGTCGGAGGCGCAGGCGATCACGACGGCGTCGGCGGCCTGGCGCTCGGCCAGGCGGCACATCGGCTCGACCGCTGCGTGCCAGTCGCGCCAGCTTAGGATCGCGGGCGGGCCATCGGGGACGCTCAGCACATCGATGGCCGGGCCGCCGGGCACCCGGCACGGCGCCACTGCGGCGTCGATGCCGGCGCCGCAGGCCAGGGAGCTATTAGGGTTGATGACGAGGATGCGCGGCATGGGGCATGGTTCCGGCGATGAACGAAAAGCTCAATCGGCCTTGGCCGGCTTCACCGTCCCTGTTCCAGCCCGAAGCTGCGCGATGGTGGCGCGCGACGTGATCTGCTCCGGGTTCATGCGCAGCTCGATCACCGCCGGCTTGCCGCTGGCGACGGCGCGGCGGAAGGCGGGCGCGAACCCGGCGGTCTCCGTGACGGTCTCGCCGTGCCCGCCGAACGCCTCGATGTATTTGCAAAAATCCGGGTTGGTCAGCGCGGTGCCGGACACGCGGCCGGGGTAGGCGCGTTCCTGGTACATGCGGATCGTGCCGTACATCGCGTTGTTGAACACCAGCACGACCGGCGCCACGCCGTACTGGAAAGCGGTGGCGATCTCCTGCCCGGTCATCAGCATGCCGCCGTCGCCGACGAAGGTGATCGCCGTGCGCCCGGGGAACGCCAGCGCCGCCGCGACGCCAGCGGGAACGCCGTAGCCCATGGCGCCGTTGGTCGGGCCGATCATGCGCTGGCCGTCGCCGAAGTTGATGAAGCGGGCGGGCCAGGTGGCGAAGTTGCCGGCGTCCGAGGTGAACACGGCGTCGGGCGGCGCCAACGCCTCCAGCTCGCGCATGACTTGCGCGATGTTCAGCGGCCCCTCGTACTCCGGCACCACGCGCCCGGCCTCCCGCAGGGCGCGCAGCGAGCGGGTCCACTCGGCCCACGGCGCATCCGCCACCGGCGGCAGCGCCGCGGCGGCGTGGGCGAAGGCGTTGAGGCCGCAGGCGATGCCGAGCGCCGGGCGGAACACCCGGCCGATCTCGGCGGCGTCGGGATAGACGTGGATGATCGGCGCCCCGCCCGTCGGAAAGAGCTGGTAGCCCTGCGTCGTCGCCTCGCCGAGCCGGGTGCCGATGGCGAGGACCAGGTCGGCCTCCCGCGCCCGCGCCACCAAGGCCGGGTCGGAGCCGACGCCAAGGTCGCCGACGAAGTTCGGCAGCCGGCCGTCATACAGCGCCTGCCGCCGGAAGCCGACGGCAACGGGCAGGCCGTGCCCTACCAGGAAATCGCGGATTGCCGCCCGGCCGGCCTCGGTCCAGCAGCTTCCGCCCAGGATCGCCAGCGGCTTGCGGCTCTGGGCCAGCATCGCCTGCACCTGCGCCAGCGCCGCCGGGTCCGGCAGCCCGGCGGACACGCGGGCGCGGCCGATGTCGGGAACCGTGACGCGGTGCTTCTGCATCTCCTCCGACAGGGCGATCACCACCGGGCCGGGCCGCCCGGCCGTGGCGACGTCCACGGCGTGGGCGACCAGCTCCGGGATGCGGCGCGCGTCGTCGATCTGCGTGACCCACTTGGCGAGCGGGCCGAACATGCGGCGGTAATCGACCTCCTGGAAGCTGTCGCGGTCGGTTTCCTCGAACGGGATCTGGCCGATGAACAGCAGCAGCGGCGTGCTGTCCTGCTGCGCCACGTGCACGCCGATGGCGCCGTGGCAGGCGCCGGGGCCGCGCGTGACCATGGCGGCGGCGGGGCGTCCGGTCAGCTTGCCATAGGCTTCCGCCATGTTGACCGCGCCCGCCTCGAACCGGCAGGTGACGAGGCGCAAGCGGTCGCGCACGTCATACAGCCCGTCCAGCACGTCGAGGTAGCTTTCGCCCGGCACGGCGAAGACGTGGTCAATGCCTTGGGCCACCAGCGCATCCGCCAGCACGCGGCCGCCGGGGCGGAGGGTCGGTCCAGGTGCCTGCGTGTCCATCCAGGGTCCTCCGGTTCGTGCCGTGCGTCTTGCGCGGTGCGTGCTGTCCATCGCGGGCGCGCCGTGGCAAGACTGCCGGCGCCATCGCCGACTGACCACAGCAGGAGACGCAGCTTGATCAAGTTCTACTACCACCCCTCGCCCAACCCGGCCAAGGTCGCGCTGTTCCTGGAGGAGTCCGGCCTGCCCTACGAGGTCGTGCCCGTCGACACCCGCAAGGGCGAGCAGTTCGATCCCGCCTTCCTCGCCATCAACCCGAACGCCAAGACCCCGGCCATCACCGACGGCGAGGTGACGGTGTTCGACAGCAACGCGATCCTGCTCTACCTCGCCGAGAAGACCGGCCAGTTCCTGCCGCCGGACACGCCGGCGATGCGCGGGGACCTGCTGTCCTGGCTGATGTTCGTCGCCACTGGGATCGGCCCGTACTCCGGCCAGGCCGTGCACTTCAGGCACTTCGCGCCGGAGCCGAAGGACTACGCCGTGACCCGCTACCTGTTCGAGGCCAAGCGGCATTACGGCATCCTCGACGCGCGCCTCGCCCGGCAGCCCTACATGGTGGGCGACACGTACGGCATCGTCGACATGGCGGTCTGGGGCTGGGCGCGGGCGTTGCCGCGCGTGCTGGGCGATGACGTCTGGGCAGCCATGCCGAACCTCAAGCGCCTGTTCGACGAGGTCAGCGCCCGGCCCGCCGCCGGACGCGCCGAGGCGCTGGGCAAGCGCCATGCGTTCAAGGCGGAAATGGACGAGGGGGCGCGGCGCAACATGTTCCGCCACATCGGGGCCACCGCGGCGGCCTGAGACGGACGGGCCAGGCGCGGCCCGCGCTTGGCCTCCGTGGCCGTCATCCAAAAAGCGCGGTAGCTTGCCCGGACAACGGCAGGAGGCCTCGGTGCGCGCGATCTTCGTCCAGATGAAATGCCAGATGGGCCACGCCTACCGCGTCGCCCAACTCGCCGTCGATACGATCGAGGAGCTGTCGGAGATCTACTCGACCTCCGGCCAGTACGACCTGCTGGGCAAGTTCTACCTGGACGACGCGCAGGACACCGGGCTGTTCGTGACGGAGCGGGTGCAGACGCTGCCGGGCGTGGCCGACACCTACACGCTGATCACCTTCAACGCTTTCGCCTCGGCGAAGGGCTGAGCCGCACCGCCGTGCCCGACGCTTGGGTCTAGCTTTTGTTCATTGCATTTTGCATACGACTTCGGCATTCTAAACTGGAGGTTGAAGTCCGAGGCGAGCGATGGCGTTGCGTCCCCTCCTGTTGAGCGTGCCGGTTCTGCTTGCGGCGGCAGTCGGGACCGGTGCCCGCGCGGTTCCGGTGATCGTGAACGGGGACTTCGAACAAACCACCATGGGGACGACCCCCGCCCAGATGAACACGACCAACGTCACCGGTTGGTCCACGTCGGGCTACAACTTCATATTCTATCCCGGCACGGCCACCACGACGGGGTCCGCCTCGGTATCCTACGGGGCGCTTATTCTCCAGGGCACTTTGCCTTCGGGCGCCAGCAACGGCTTTCCCTCTACGAGCCCAACTGGCGGCAACTTCGTGGGGGCGGACGGCGCCTACAGCGTCGGCGCCATTACGCAGACCATCACCAGCCTCACCGTGGGCATCCAATACGCCGTGTCGTTCTACTGGGCCGCCGCGCAGCAGAAGGGGTCGAGCTACAACACTGCGACGACCGAGCAGTGGCAGGTCAGCTTGGGCAACGAATTGCATTCCACGCCGATCATCAACAACCCGGCCCAGGGCTTTACCGGCTGGATCGCGCAAAGCCTCACGTACACCGCGACGAGCACGAGCGAGGTGCTGTCGTTCCTGGCGGCGGGAACACCCTCGGGCCAGCCGCCCTTCTCGCTGCTGGACGGCGTGTCGATCATTGCGGTGGCCGAGCCGGCGAGCTGGATGACTTTGGTGGTTGCCGTGCTGTCCATCATCGGCGTGGCCCACCTCAAGCGCCGTTCGTCGCGGCGGGCACGCCTGGCCGAGGCTAATGGCGAGCCGGCTGGCCGGGCGTCGCGTTCAAAGCCGCGCCGCCGCCACCGGCGCAGCTACGCCCATGGCGCGGCGTAGCGCGCCGCCCCGGCAGCAACAGGCCTGGCAACGGCAAGCACGGTGCAAGCGATGTGGTCCCTCGTCGTGGACGTGCTCAGGGTATGCGTCTGGCTGACGCTGCTGACCGCCGTCTTCGTCACTCTGGAACGGCTGTTCTCCCTGTGGCCAAACCGGGTGTTCCGCCCGCAGTTCCTGGTGGACGTGGGGTACTTCTTCCTTTCAAGCCTGCTGCCCAGCGCCTTGCTGAGCGCGCCTCTCGCCGTCGTCGCCCTCCTGGCCCACGGCATCGTGCCGGCGGGCCTTCAGGCGGCTGTGGCCGCCGCGCCAATTTGGCTGCGCGTCGCAGCCGCCTTTGTCATCGGGCAAACCGGCTTCTACTGGGGCCACCGGCTGAGCCACGAGGTTCCGCTGCTGTGGCGGTTCCACGCCGTGCACCACAGCGCCGAGCACATCGACTGGCTGGTCAACACCCGCGCGCACCCCATCGACCTGGTGTTCACCCACCTGTGCGGCCTCGTGCCGCTCTATTTGGCCGGCCTCGCGGGACCTGCGGGCGCCAGCGGGACCGCCATGCCCGCCTTGGTGGTCGTGGCCGGCACGGCGTGGGGGTTCTTCATCCACGCCAACGTACGCTGGCGGTTCGGCTGGCTGGAGTGGCTCGTGGCGACCCCGGCGTTCCACCACTGGCACCACACCCTGGACGGGCACATCAACAAGAACTACGCGGCGATGCTGCCCTGGCTCGACCGCCTGTTCGGCACCTTCCACCTGCCGGCGCGGCAATGGCCCGAGCGGTACGGCACCGACACCCCGGTCGGCGCGACACTGGGCAAGCAGCTCCTGCGGCCCCTGCTCCCAGACGCTCCACGCCAGCTGGCCCGCCACGGCCACGCGGCAGACCACGCCCGGTAACACAGGCCGCTTAATCCTAACGGTATGAACGCGACCGGAGGGTCAAGTAGCCGGCCGCCTCAGTGTCAGCGGCGTTGCGCGCGGATGGGCGTTGCAAGCTTGATCTCGGTCGCGGCGAACGGCAACACGAACTTGCGCTGGAGGAGGTTCTCGATGGTGTCGATAATAGTCTCCAAATGTTCGCGCGGCGGCCGATAGCCTCTATGGCTGGCGGCGTGGCCAGCGTCGATCATTGCGCCGAGCAACGCGCGATCCTCGGCCCCGATGATGCCTTTGTCCGTCATGCTTCTCAGCTTGTCGGCGAAACCGCCGGCGTCTTCCCCCAGGAGCAGCAACATCACGCGGTCGAGCAGGATGCGAGTGCCAGCCGTTGCGACCACCAGAGGGTCGTTCTGGAGCGCTGCGTAGATCTCATATAGCAGCTCTGCCAGCAACTTATCCCTGGTCTCCAAATCCCCAAACCACTTGGGCAAGGGTCGGACGAGGGCAGGCGGGAGGTACACTGTTCTGATGTTCATGACCTCATGCCACTCGCCGGTCGCCGGGTCCTGCTCGTGATCGGTGTCCTCGGAGAAACGGTGTTCGTGCCGGAAAATCACCTCGCCGCAGCCGCAGCACTCCAGCACCTGGTATGTGTCCCACCAATCGACCACAGCATCCTCGTTACTGCCATGCTTGGTGTAGTCGGCTCGGACAAAGCTGTTGCGCAGGTCGCCGCAACCGTTGCAGTGCGCCTTCACGGTTTCCGAGGTTTGCTGGCCATCCTTCATGACGAAGGCCGAGTTGCAGCTATTAGTCCGGGGGAATGGGCATTTTGCCGGATGCCTCCAAGCAGAGTCAGGTGAAAGTCAACCATTTCTTGTCTCCGGCATCGGGAAAACGGGCGCATCGTTACCCGTGTCGCCGAGCCGAACCCACCGGAAGCCCAAGTCAGGGCCAAGCCAAATCCAAGACGGATCGCGTCGTTCAAACGCCTTCGCCACGGACTCATCATACTCGGGTAGATCGACGTCCAATACCTGCCAGCGATGCTCCCGCGTCAAGCCTGAATACAAGTCTCCTGGTTTGATCATCGCCTTCCATCTCGCGCCGCTACTGTAGGAGGACTGCCTGAACATTGCATTGATCGCACCGGCCAGCTTGCAAAGTGCGGAATGCGCCGCTTCGCGCTCGCCCTCGAACCGGCTCTCAGCGAAGATGCGGATCATCGGCATTGCCTTGCGCATCTGGGCGACGAAGAAGTCGTTCTCGGCCCGGATAAGCGGTTCACGAACCGGGTCCATCCGGTACCAGAGCTGCTCATCGGCATGCCACCACCAGACGCCGCCCTGCCTGTCCATGGCGTGCGTCATGTAATTCGATACGCTGCAACAGATCTCCCGGCTGTTCAGGGCTTTGGAGTTCCAGCGGTCTATGCCGGAATGGTAGCGGGTGTGGGGATCTCTGGAAAACGGCAAGTCTGCCAGGGCAGCGGCCCTAGGATGCGAACAAGCATTTCATATCGTAACAGAAACTTCTTGTTAAGCGATTTAATTGCTTAACGCCTATTCCAGGCCGGCTCGTCCTGCCGCTAGCGGACCCTGGCCGCGTTGCCCAGCCACATGCCGCCGGGCGGGCCGGCGTGGCCCTTAATACCCCAGCGCCATCCCGTCCTTGCGCGGGTCGGACCCGCCGACCATGCAGCCGCGGGC
>CAXUJE010000258.1:0-8001 GCA_964251035.1 uncultured Acetobacteraceae bacterium | reverse complement strand
TCGCAAGCCGCGAATGGGCAAAACAGGGCATGGCCTAACGCCGTTGGTATGAGGTAGCTTTCCGTCCATCGTTTGGAGCATCTCTGAACAGGCCGTCCGGCATGCCGCAGCAAGAGCCGAATACCTATCTCCCTCTCCGCGCGAGGGCCGCTTGGTCAGGCCGGCGGAGCAGGCGCGGCGAGGGTTATGGACTGGCTCCCAACCGACACCTGCAGATGGTAGCTGGCCCAGTTCGTCGCATAGTCGGCCGGGACGGGGATGAGCGCCGAGGCGACATACTGGCCGCTCACCTCCGCGGGCGTCGGTCCGCCGACCGGCAGGCCCACGCTCAGCCCTGAGCCAAACCCGCTGCAGCAGCCGGTGAAGCCGAACCCGCCGATCCCCAGGCTGACGGAGGGCGGGGGGTTATAAAGCACATGGGGTCCGCTCACGACCGAGATCGCCGCGGCGGGATACCGCAAGCCCTGTCCGGAGATCAGCGCGGCGTCCGATGCGGGCCGCAGGCCGCTGACCGTCACCTGCACCGCCCGGTCCTTCGCGTCGTAGCGCGCCTCGGCGGTGTTCGGGCCGGGCAGCCTCGGACCGGAGCATGCGGCGAGGGAGAGCACGAAGCAGGTCGCAAGAAGCGGTTTCATGGGCCGGACGTTTCTGTTGCAGAGCCGCAACGCGGCCGGGCGGCTTCCGTTGCCGCCGCACAAATAGTTCAAAGGAGGTCCACGGTGCTCGGATGAGCGATGCGGCATCGCCGGTCACGCGGCCGTTGCACAAGCTGGCCATTCAAAACGGGAAGTTGGCATGCGTCCGTGCATCAAACGTGCCGTGCACGCCGTCATGGAAGCGGCCGGGCTCGACGCCGCACGCCTCGCCCAAGGGGCTACGGCACGGCTTCGGGGCGGCTGCCGTCACTGCCGGCACCCCACTCAACCTGGTGCAGAATTGGCTCGGCCACGCCCAGCTCTCCACGACCGCCATCTACGCCGATGCGGTTGGCGCCGAAGAGAAGGACATTGCCCGGCATATGTGGGGATGACGCCTGGCAGGGGCGGGGCGTGCATCGCTCCATGGAGGCTGTTGCCCTCCTCCAAGGAGGTGCGGATGGACAACACAGTCGACGCAACGGTTCCTGTCGGGCCGGAGGCAGCGGCGGCGCTTGCTGACGCGCGCAACCGTGAGGCGATCAGCCGGCTGGTCAGCCGCGTGCTCCGCCCGCGCTCTGGTCCGAGCCCCCTCGCCCAAGCCATTGCCGACGCCAAGCAGGAGGCCCGCGCGAACGGCCTGACGGACGCAGACATCGATGCCGAGCTGGCTGCCTACAATGCGGAGCGCCGCACTTCTCGCGCAGTCGATCGATCGTTTTCGACGCTTCGACCCTGGTGGGCGCGGCACTCAAGGTCAACAGCGTGCCAGAGCGGGCGCTGCTTCATGCCGAGGAGGCGGGTGTCTTCGTGCTCTCCAACGCGGTTGACGGCGAGATCGCCGAGGTGCTGGGACGGTCCGAAGTCCGCCCGCGCCATCTCGTGTGAGCGGCGCGGACGCATCCTGGACATCTTGCGAGGCGCTGCCGTCTGGCTCAAGCCCGTCACGCGCGTGACCGACTGCCGTGATCAGAAAGACGACAAATACCTGGAGCTTGCCTTTGCCTCCGGTGCGGAGATCATCGTCAGCAGTGACGACGACCTGACCGCGCTCCATCCGTGGCGAGGCATCGACATCCTGCGCCCGGCAGACTACCTCCAGCGGCAGAAATCCTGACGACGCACGAGGCTCATGATCAGGGTGTTGCGCGCGCCCTCGACATGGAGGCGCAGTTCCGGGCGCGACCGATCCGCCATCTTCTCCCTGATTGGCCTAGTGACCGCGAAGCGGTGCGTTTTGGCGATCTGCGGCAGAGGCTGAACCCATCAGCAGCTTGTATGCTGCTGCGCTCCGGGCACCTATCATGTCTTTTGACATTTCGCCGCCCGGCACGTTTGGCGCGTGGTGACGTCGAGCCTGATCCTGTTGGAGATCGGGACCGGCACCCTTAACAAATCGCGTGGTTTGCAGAAAGTCGTTCCATAGTCGGGACTCTACACCCGTTTCATGCAGCGCGGATGGGATGAGACCATACGCTCACAGCTTATGCCGTGCTTGCACCTCCCTCGGCGTGGAGCAACCTTGGCGTTATCCACAACCCCGGCATCAAACGCCGGCGAGCACCGTCGCCGAAGGTTTCTTCAGGCTTCGCAGGTCGATAGCGCCCTCCTGCCCGCGCGGATCGACGCCTGGCGGGAACATCCTCACCTTCACGAACTTCTGCGAGCTGCCGGTGGCCAGCCGGTCCGTGAACAGATACCATCCCGGCGCCTTGAAGTACGACAGGCGGGCGCGGCACCATTCAGTCAGCTCACGGGCCAGGGCTTCGCTGGCGTCCTCCGGCGCGTTCAGGACGATGCAGGCCATGACCTCCTCCTCGCGCAGTTCGTCCGGCACCGCGAGCACCGCGGCCTGCCGCACCTTGTCGTGGGCGACAAGGCAGGCTTCAACCTCGGCGGCGGCGATGTTCTCGCCTGAGCGGCGGATGATGTTCTTCTTGCGGTCCGTGAAGAAGAACATGCCGCTCCCATCGCAGACCACGGCATCGCCGGTGTGGAACCACCCGTTGCGCCAAGCCTCCTCGGTTGCCTGCTCGTCCTTGAGGTAGCCGGAGAAGAAGCCCTTGCGCGGCGTTCTGGCGCTGTGCCGGATCACGAGTTCCCCCGGCTGGCCGGCCGGCGCCTCGTTGCCGTCGTCATCGACGGCCCGGGCTTCGAGGCCCGGCGCCGGGCGGCCGATGGCGCGGGTGTGGACCTGCCGCGGCTCCAGGTGGTCGGTCATCATGCGCCCGGTCTCCGACATCGCCCACATCTCGACCAGCGGGAAGCCGAAGCGCCGCTCGAACGCCTCATGCTGGCTCGGCTCGACGCCGGCGCAGAGCGCGAACTTCACGGTGTGGGCCCGCTCTTCCGGGCACTCCGGAAGCTTCATCAGGATGTTCGGGATCACGCCCTGGAACTGGACCGCGGAGATCCGGCACGAGACGATGTCCTGCCAGAAGGTGCCGGCATGGAAGCGGTCCGGAAAGACGAGGCACCCGCCGGACAGCAGCATCGCCGGCAGCGAGATCGACAGGCAGTTCGCGTGGTGCAGCGGCAGGGGATTGTACAGCCGCTCTGCTCCCTCCTCCATCGCCAACCGGCCGCCACGCGACAGGTACCAGGCGCCGAACGTGTGGAAGTACTCGTTCGACATCACGCAGCCCTTGGGCCGCCCGGTGGTGCCGGAGGTGTAGATCAGCGCCGCTTCGGTGGTGCCGTCGAGGGAAGTGGCGCCGGCCGGGATGCGGGGGGGCGGCAGCGGTTCCGACAGGTCGTCGAAGGGCAGCACCGGAATGCGCGCGGGCAAGTTGCTCCCGGCGGCCCGGACATCGTCGAGGCGTGCCTCGACCGCCAAAGCCAGGCAGGCTTCCGAGTGCCCGAGCAGGTAGGCGATCTCGTCCCGGCGGTAGTCCGGGCTGATCGGCACGGTGCTGCACCCGAGCGCGTTCAGCGCGAGGTGGTGGAAGACGAACTCCGGGCGCTGCTCGAACAGGATCGCGACACGGTGGCCGGGCCCGTACCCGGCGGACGCATAGTGCCGCTTGCGGTCTTGGACCGCTGCCCAGGTCTCGGCCCAGGTAAACTCGCGGCCCTCGGGATGGTAGGGCCGTCCCTGCATCGGCGGCACGGCGTAGGCCGCACGGCTGCCGTGTTTCGCGACCGTGCGCTCCAGCGACTGATAGAGCGTGCCGAGTTCGAGCGGATCCATGATGCGTCCCTTCCCTGGACCGGTTGCTTGCTACTTGTTGACGAGACGGGCGGGGATCAGAAGGATCAGCGCACCGCCGACGGCCAGCAGTCCGGCGAAGAGGTACAGGCTCGCCGACGTGCTGTGGGTCAGGTCGGTCATCCAGCCGACCAGGAAGGTGCTGGCGAAGCCGGCGATGTTGCCGAGCGCATTGACCAGCGCGATTCCGGCGGCCGCGGCGGCGCCGCCGAGGAAGGCGGCAGGCAGGCTCCAGAATGCCGCCTGCGCGCTTGATGCGCCGGCAGCCGCCAGCGTCAGCCCGGCCATCGCGAACAGGGTGTTGCCGCCCGCCGATGCGGTCAGCGCCAAGCCGATCCCGGTTGCCAGGCAGGGGACCAGCGTGTGCCAGCGACGCTCGCGCATGCGGTCGGCGCTGCTGTTGGTCGCGATCATCGCGACGATGGCCGCGATGTAGGGCACGGCGGTCAGCAGGCCGATCTGCAGCGGGTCGGACACCCCGGTCTGCTTGATGATGGTCGGCAGCCAGAAGCTGACGATGTATATGCCGCTCGCGACGCAGAAGTAAATCAACCCGAGCAGCCAGACCTGGCTGGTTTTGAAGGCGTCGGAAAGCTGCGAGAGGCCCTCCTTGTCTTTCTCCTCGCAGGCGATGTTCGCGGAGATGACGCGCTTCTCGTCAGCATCCAGCCAGTTGGCCGAGGCGACGCGATCGTCGAGGTAGGCCAAGGTGACAAAGCCCAGGATCAGCGAGGGGATGGTCTCCAGCAGGAACAGCCATTGCCATCCGCTGAGGCCGTGGGCGCCGCTGACCGCGTTCAGGATCCAGCCGGACAGCGGCCCGCCGAAGATGCTGGACATCGGGATCGCCGCGAGGAAGATCGCCGTGATCCGCCCGCGGCGGTGGGCCGGATACCAGTAGGTGAGATAGAGCAGGATGCCGGGGATGAACCCGGCCTCGGCGACGCCGAGCAGGAAACGCAGCACGTAGAAGGTCAGCGGGGTCCGGACGAACACCATGGCGCCGGAGATCAGCGCCCAGGTGACCATGATCCGCGCGATCCACGCCCGGGCGCCGACCCGGTGCAGGATCACGTTGCTCGGCACCTCGAACAGCACGTAGCCCAAGAAGAAGATGCCGGCACCGAAACCGTAGACCGTCTCGCTGAAGCCCAGCTCGCGCAGCATCTGCAGCTTGGCAAAGCCGACGTTGACCCGGTCGAGGTAGGCCGCGAAGTAGCAAAGGAACAGGAAAGGCACGATCCGCATCGTCACCTTGCGGTAGATCTGCTCCTCCGCGGCCTGCAACGGCGCCGAGCCAAGGGCTGCACTTGTCGTTTGCGACATTTCTTCCTCCCTGAAAGCCTTGTAAGGCGGCTGCCCCGCCGCGCGCCGGCCGCAGCCATGGATGTCCGGGTGGGTCCTTGTTCTTGCGGGCTGCCGCCGGGTGCCCGGTCAATCGTCCGACCGGCGCCGCCTCAGTTCCGCGTCGTTCCAAGCCTCCAGCGGCTGGTAGTCCGGGACGAAGCCCAGCCCCTTCTTCGCGTCGGACGAGACCGCCGATTGAGAGGTGACGACATCGATCACCGCCGGCGCATGGGCCAGCGCCCGTTCCAGGGCGGCCGGCAGGTCGGCTGCGTCCTCGACCCGCTCGCCGTGCGCGCCGAGGGCGCGGGCCATCGCCGCATAGTCCGAATGGCGCAGGGTCGTGCCGACGACCCGGCCGCCGTAGTTGACCTCCTGGTCGTAGCGTTCGATGTTCCAGGCGGCGTTGTTCGAGACGATGAACACGGCGCGGGCCTTGTGCCGGACGGCGGTGTCGATCTCCATCGCGTTGAAGCCGAACGCGCCGTCGCCGCTGACCGAGATGACCTGGCGGCCCGGAAAGGCCAGCGCCGCGGCGATCGCGTAAGGCACGCCGACGCCGAGGCAGCCGAACGCGCCGGAGTCCATGTAGGTGCGCGAGACGAGGCCGACCCGGGCGAAGCTGAGGAGGTCGCCGCCGTCGGCGATGCCGATGTGGTCCGGCGCCGCGACGCGGGCGATAGCGTCGAAGATCTGCATCGGGTGGACCTTGCCGTCCTCGGTCCGCATCGCGTTCGCCGGCCGGGCCGAGGAGGTGCGCTCGCGCTGCTTGCGCCGCAGCGCCTCCGCCCAGTCCTGGTCCACGTTCGACGGCCGGTTGCCGGCCACCTTGACCATGGCGTCCAGGGCCAGCCCGGGAGAGGCGAGCAGCTCCGGCTGGCCGCGCCGGTTGTCGATCAGCTCGCCGGCGTTGTCCGCGATGCGGATGAAGCGGGCCGCCGGGAACACTGCCGGGGACCCGTAGCCGAGCTGGTAATCGAGCTTGCGGCCGATCAGCAGCACGGTGTCGGCCTCGGTCATCGCCGCCGCGCGCACGGCACCAACCACGGCGGGATGGTCCGCCGGCACAAGCCCGCGGCTCTCTTGCGTGTCGAGGTAGAGTGCGCCGGACGCGTCGAGCAGCCGCACCAGCGCGTCGCCGGCACTTCGGGCGCCGCGTCCGGTGACCACGATCGGCCGTCGTGCCGACCATAGGGCCTCGACCGCCGCCGCCACGGCGCCGGGATGCGGCGGCATCTCGCGGGTGGGCTTGGGCTCCAGCCACTCGGCCAGCACCAGCGTCGACGGGATTTCGACCCGGAGCACGTCGGTCGGGATCTCGATGTAGACAGGGCCGGGCTCGCCGAGGTCGCCGGTCGCCCGTGCGATGGCCTCGTCCAGCTCGCGCAACACCTGCTCCGGCACGCGCGCGGTGCGCGACAGGCGCGTCACGGGGCGCAGGATGTCGACGTGCGGGATGTCTTGGAGCGGCCCCATGTTGACCTGCGGCCGCGGCGGGCAGCCGCCGATGAGCAGCACCGGCATGCGGGCGATCGAGGCATTGGCGATGGCCGTCACCGTGTTGGTGACGCCAGGTCCAGCGGTGACCATCGCCACCGCCGGCTTGCCGGTCAGCTCCGCATGGGCATGCGCCATGTGAACCGCTGCGCCCTCGTCCCGGACGTCGACGATGCGGATGCCGAGGCGGGCAGCGTGGTCCCAGATCGGCTGGATATGGCCACCCTGCAGCCCGAACACCCGGTCGATGCCCCGGGCTTGCAGGAAGCGCGCGATCCACGCGGCGCAGCTCCGCTCGTTTGAATTGAGGTCATTCGGCTCGGCCGCGGTTGGCCGCATCGGCGCGTCGCTTGTCATTGGTGCGTTCCCTTCCCTGGTCTTGGCTTGTTCGTTCGGCATTGTCGGCCAGCCGGCCGGCAGCGCTGTGGATGTGGCTGAGGATGCGGGTCTCTGCGTCCTCGGCGTCGCCTGCGACGATCGCCTCCAGGATCTCGCGGTGTTGCTGCCAGATGCTGGGCGGCGGCTCCGACTTGCGCAGCACCTCGCCCATCACGCGACGCAGGAAGCGCCAATGCACCTCCGCGGTCGGCCCGATCATCGGGTTGCCTGAGGCACCGTAGACGAAGGCATGGAATGCGACGTCGAGGGCGATCATCGGCTTGATGGCGCCGGCTGCCACGGCCTTGAAGCCGGCCTCGACGATGCGCTCCCCATCGCGCCGGGTCAGCGCGGCTCTCTCGGGCGAGACGGCGCAGCACTGCGCCGCAAGCCGTGCGGCGAGGGCGTCGAGCGCGGCGCGGACCTGGTAGCGGTCGCGCATCATCTGCAGGTCAAGCGGTGCCACGACGAGCCCGCGGCGGCCAACGTCCTGGATGATGCCGTCGCTCTTGAGCAGCAGCATGGCCTGCTGGATGGGGTGCCGGGAGACGCCGTAGCGTGCCGCCAGGACCTCTTGGATCAGGTGAGTGTTCGGCGCGAGGGTGCCATCGGCGATCTCGCCGAGGATTGCTTCATAGGCTTGGTCGACCAGACTGGGTTGAGGCGTCAGGTGCACCGCAGCATCCGCATTCTGAATTCAGAACACAGAATGCGATCCTGGTTGATCGCGTCAAGCGGAATCTTTCTGAACGCTTTCTACAGTGGAGCATGGCGAGGCAGGCGCTGTACGCTCCAGGCTTCCCACCCAGCGTCCGTTCAGCGAGCCCGTTGCAGCGAGAAGAAGATCCGGATGTGAGGCGAGCCAATCTGGCGTGCGCCGCTCGGGGTGCCGTCGCGACTTGTGTGGGAATTGCTTGGGTGGCCCATCTCGGCGGGGCG
>CAXUJE010000257.1:6168-8031 GCA_964251035.1 uncultured Acetobacteraceae bacterium | reverse complement strand
CGGGCTACCATACCCCCGCCGAAGCGGAGCAAAGAGCAGCAAGCGCAGCGTAGCCTGCCCACGAATGCCGTGGAGGATCACCGGCTTAAAGCCGCGCATCCCGCCGATGCCGGACGGCTTCGAGCGGGAGGCGCTGTGGACCGAGCGGATCTCGGTTCTCGCCTGCTCCGGGCACCCGAGCCTTTCGGCGGAGCGGGTGAGCCTTGACGAGCCCCGGTGCAACGACCTCGTCTTCCAACACCCAGTGGGTCGGCCAGGAGGTCAGCATCTGCTCTCCCTGCTCGGGATCGGTCCGGCAACCACGCTCCGCTTCAGCTTCTACGGATTCATCCGGGGGATGCTGCACGGGACGGACCTGCTTTCGGTCGTATCGCGGCTGATGATGGTGAGCGACCTGCTGCGCGGCATGCTGCGAGTGGTGCCGCTGCCGATGCCGGCGCTGGACCCGCCGGCCAGGCTGGTCCTGCCGCGCGGCCACGCGCTACCCCTGGCAGGGCTGGCATTTGCCGAGTGCTTGCGCGCCTACGTGGCCGAGATCACCGAACGCGGCATCGGTGCATGTATAATCAACGGTGATAACAAGGTCAGAAGAAGCGATAGGACAAGGCCGGGCACGCCGGATAGAGCGGGACCGACCTCGGGCAGCTTTCTCCTTGCGGGACGCCACCTCGAGGCAACAATCACCGCACGGACCGGCCAACGGTCGCCGCAGGGAGGATCTACCCCGTGCTACTCCGACTCACGTACGACCAACACGCCCCGCTCCCGCGTCAGCTCGATAGGTCATGGGCATGATGAGGCCCGCCAGGCAGGCCGGATGACCCATGCGGCGAGGCTGTCCATGAGGCTTGGCTGGTACTCAGACCTGACCTCCGTCGAGCGGCGGACCTACTGGGCTTGCTTCGCCGGGTTCGGCTTGGACTCGATGGACACCACCATCTACGCGCTGGTGATCCCGGCGCTGATCGCGACCCTCGGCCTCACCCGTCCCGAGGCAGGCTACCTCGCCACCGCGGCGCTGGCCGGGGCGGCGGTTGGCGGTTGGGGCGCAGGGATCGTTGCCGACCGGATCGGCCGGGTGCGGGTGCTGCAGATCACGATCCTCTGGGTCGCCGTGTTCACCTTCGCCGCCGCGTTCGCAAACGGGTCTTGCCAATTGCTTGGCATCCGGTTCCTGCAGGGTCTGGGCTATGGCGGCGAGGCGGCGGTTGGCGGCGTCCTGATCAGCGAGGTCGTCCGCCCGGCGCTGCGCGGGCGCGTGGCGGCCTCGGTCCAGGGCGGCTATGCGGTGGGCTACGCGGTTTCCGTCGCGTTGCTGCCGGTGATCAGCGCCTTGTTCTCGGAGCAGGCCGGGTGGCGGGTGTTCTTCGCCATCGGCATCATTCCGGCTTTCCTGGTGTTCTTCATCCGGCGCCTCGTGCCGGAGTCGGGCCTCTACGCGGAGGCGGCCGCGCGCGGAGGGCACGCCGTCCCGCCGCCCTGGGAGATCTTCGCCGGCCAGCACCGGCGCCGTACCCTGGCCGCTGTGCTGATGTCCACCGGCATCTTCGGCGGGGCCTACGTGATGATCACCTGGCTCCCGACCTACCTGCGCACGGCGCTGAACCTGTCGGTGACGACAAGCGCGGGCTATCTCGCGCTCAACATCCTGGGCTCGCTGGTTGGGCCGCTCTGTTTTGGTTGGATGTCGGACCGGATCGGCCGCCGGCCGGCTTTCATGGCGTTCCTGGTTCTGCAGGCGTGCAACGTTGCCCTCTACCTGCTCGCGCCGACCGGCGTAGGCACGACGGTTGCGCTCAGCTTCTTACTCGGCGCGTTCCAGGGCGGCCCGGCGTCAGGCATGCTGCCGACCTTTGCCGAGCT
>CAXUJE010000257.1:0-6158 GCA_964251035.1 uncultured Acetobacteraceae bacterium | reverse complement strand
CGAGCTTTTCCCGACCGCCATCCGCGCGAGCGGGCAGGGCTTCTGCCTTGGCGGAGGCCGCGGCTTCGGCTCTGTGGTCCCGGCGACCGTCGGCGTGCTCGCGGCCACGTTTCCGCTCGGCACCGCCATGGGCGGCTGCGCGCTTTGTGCCTATGGCGTGGCTTTGCTCGCTGCAGCCGTGCTGCCGGAGACGGGCGGCGCCGACCTGCATGCGTCGGCGTCCGCCTGAGCTGTGCTGGCAAGACGCAACCCGATGGAAGGGCGTCACGCTCAGTTGGCAGCGAAACTCGGGCCGACAGCAGGCTTGTCCAGACGCTTGCAGGAAAAGCGCGCCGCGGCTTGGCACTGGCTTTCGCGCCAGTAGCCGAAGCTGATACACGCCTTGCGGATGACGGCATCCGCCTTGGCGACCTTTGCCCTGGCCGCCGCGCTTGGGTTGCCCCAAGGCTTCTGGGCTGTCATCACGGCCCTGATCGTGACCCAAAGCAGCATCGGCGGCTCGCCCAAGGCGGCCTGGGAGCGGTTCCTGGGCTCGGTGTTCGGCTCCGTTTACGGCGGCGCCGTCGCCTTCGCGATCCCGCACGGCGGCAGCCTCGGGCGCGCAGCGGCACTTGCGGTTGCCGTGGCGCCCCTCTCGGTCCTGGCGGCGTCCTCGGCCGGCTTCCGCGCCGCCCTGGGCCCGCTCGGCTTCGCCGCCGACCGCATCCTCGAGATCGGTCTGGGCTGCGCGGTCGCGATCCTGGTTTCTGTCTTGGTGGCGCCGTCCCGGGCATCGCATGGAGTTCTGGATGCAG
Source organism: uncultured Acetobacteraceae bacterium (assembly GCA_964251035.1). Taxonomy (GTDB): domain Bacteria; phylum Pseudomonadota; class Alphaproteobacteria; order Acetobacterales; family Acetobacteraceae; genus CAHJXG01. The sequence goes on along the minus strand of CAXUJE010000257.1, from coordinate 5,364 downwards.
CCGCCCAGGTCGCCCGGCTGCCGGCCGATCAGCTCGAAATGCTGGTGCCTCCCTCCGCCGAGCGAGCCGAAGCGGACTTGGGCGTGTTGATCCTGAGGACACGTCAAACCCTCAACAGGCTTGAGACATTGGTGGGCGAGGCGGCCCGCGAGCGGCGGAGCCACCTTGCGGCAGACGCGCCCGACCCGGAGCCTCTGCTCCGAACCCTGCTTAGGATGCGCCACGACTTGGTCATGCTCCGCCGGGCGGTGTGGGAGCCGGGCGGCGGCGAGATGGTGCGCGAGCAGCTTGCCCGGCCCTGGGCGTCCGCCGTGGAAGCCGGGGCCGCTGCCCTGAGAGATGTCGGCCAGGCTCTCTCCGGGCGGCGGACGCCAGCAGGGTCCGGCGCACTGGCCGAGGCCGTCGGCGCCTGCACGGCCGCCATCGGCGAGATGCGCCGGCGGGACCTGACGCACGCTCTCCCAAGCGACACGGTGGGCCGAATGTCCGGCGCGAGATTTGCGCTTGACCAACTCCGACGCAACTTGGACGACCTGATCGAGCGGGCCAGGGAACGATCCGTCCAGGCCGGAGAAGGCGCGGAAGGATGACGACGCGCCGCTACCTTGACCAGCGCTTGCGTCTCCACCTGCTGCGGGCCGTGGACGCCATCGAAACGCACCGGAGCCTGCTCAAGGCGTCCGTGGCCCTCGGCGTCAGCCAGCCGGCGCTGACCAAGAGCCTGCACGAGCTGGAGGACACCCTCCAGCTCCGGCTGTTCGACCGCCATTCCCGCGGCGTGCGCCCAACCGAGGTGGGCACGGTGTTCGTGCGTTCGGCCCGGCGCATCCTCGCCGAGCTGCGCCGGCTTGACGAGGATCTCGACCTGCTGTCCGGCCCGGGGGGCGGCGCCATCGCGCTCGGCGCCTTGCCCGTCGCCGCGGCCGGCGTGCTGCCCGGCGCGCTGGCCCGGCTCAAGGCTGCCCACCCCGGCATCAGGGTGCGGCTGCAGCAAGGGCGAACGGAGGAGCTGCTACCGCTGCTCGCCTCGGGCGAGCTCGACCTGATCGTGGGGCGCCTGTACGAACCGTCGATGCCTGACGGCTTCGAGCGCGAGGCGCTTTGGACCGAGCCGGTTTCGATCCTTGCCCGCTCCGGGCACCCGCTCCTTTCGGCGGAGCGGGTGAGCCTTGACGAGCTCCGGCGCTGCGACCTCGTCCTGCCCACCATCACCCAGCGCGTCGGCCAGGAGATCGAGCACCTGCTCACGCTGCTCGGGATCGACCCGGCGCGTTCCCTCCGGTCGAGTTCCTACGGCTTCATCCGGGAGATGCTGCACGGGACGGACCTGCTCTCGGTCATGCCGCGGCTGCTGATGGTCGGCGACCTGATGCGCGGCACGCTGCGGGTGGTGCCGTTGCCGATCCCGGCCCCGGACCGGCCGGCAGGGCTGATCCTGCCGCGTGGCGGCGCGCCATCCTCGGCAGTCCTGGCCTTTGCCGAGTGCCTGCGCGCCTATGTCGCCGAGATCGCGAAGCGCGGCTTCGCGCCAGCTATAACCGTCGATGATAGCAAAGCCGGAAAAAGCGATAGGACAGGGGCGGGCACGCGGGGGTAGAGCCGCATCGAACCCGGCCAGCTCTCCCGCGCGGAGTGCGGCCGAGGCAACGATCAGCGTACGAGCCGACGAACGGCCGTCGCAGGGAGGTCCTGCCCGATGCACACCGCGTCCACACGTGCCCGGTATCGTCCGCCCGCCGCCATGAATTCAGGAGGAGACAATGGCGAATAACGCCGGACATGCGGCTGCTGCGACCGCAGGAGGGCAACTCGCGAGCAGCGTGGACATCAAGGCCTTCATCGACGGGCGGCCGATCTCGGCGTTCCAATGGCTTCTGGTGGCCATGTGCTTCCTGGTGGTCGTGGCCGACGGCATGGACGTGGCCATCATGGGCTTCGTGACCCCCTCGATCCTGCAGGACTGGTCCATATCGCGGCCGGCGTTCGGCATCGTGATCAGCGCCGCCCCGTTCGGCCTGGTGATCGGAGCCTTGGTGGCAGGCCCGTCCTCGGACCGGTTCGGGCGCAAGGTCGTCCTGATCGCCTCGATCCTGCTGTTTGGCTTGCTGACGCTCGTGACCGCCTATGCGTCCACGCCCGCCGAGATGGCGGTGCTGCGCCTGCTGGCCGGGATGGGCATGGGCGCCGCCATGCCCAACGCCACGACGCTGATGTCGGAATACGCGCCTCAGCGGCGGCGCTCGTTGATGATCACGGTCATGTTCACCGGGTTCAACCTCGGTTCGGCCGCGGTTGGCCTCGCGGCCGGGTACTTGATCCCGCTTTACGGCTGGCGCCCTGTGCTGGTGCTGGGGGGCGTTGTCCCGCTGCTCCTGGTGCCGGTTTTGGCAGTGTTCCTGCCGGAGTCGGCACGCTTGCTGGCGCTGCGCGGCGCCGGGTCCGGAAAGATCGCCGCGACGCTGGGCCGCGTGACCGGGCACCGGTTCTCGGGCAACGAAACCTTTATCTCGGCCGAGCCGCCGTTGCAGGCGCGCAAGCGCATTGGCGTGCTGTTCTCGCGCGGCTACGGCGTGACCACGGTGTCGCTCTGGGTCACGTACTTCATGGGCTTGCTGGTGATCTACCTGCTGACGGGCTGGCTTCCCACGATCATGAAGGATGCCGGCCTGTCCATCGCAACCGCCGCCAACGTGACTGCGATGTTTCAGATCGGCGGCACGGTCGGCGCGGTGGTCGTCGGCTGGACGATGGACAAGGCGCGCCCGGCCTTCGTGATCGGGGCGGCTTACCTATGCGGCGGGCTGTGTGTTCTTGCCCTCTCGCAACTCGGTGTGGTGTCGCCGGCCCTGGCGGCGCTGGTGTTCTCCGTCGGCTTCTGCATGAGCGGCGCGCAAACCGGCTTGAACGCCTTTGCGCCGGGCTGCTACCCCACGATGGCGCGGGCAACCGGCGTGAGCTGGATGCTGGGCATCGGGCGCTTCGGCAGCATCCTTGGCTCGGCGGTCGGGGGCGCCCTGCTGGGATTGGGGTGGGGCTTCAGCGCAATCCTCGCGATCCTGGCCATTCCAGCCGCCTGCGCCGCAATCGCCATCGCGTTGACGCAGCTTGAGGCCGGCGCGGCCGCGAAGGAAGCTGCCGCACACTAGGAATGGATTGCCCGCACGGCGCCGCCCATCACTGTCCTAATCTCCAACCAGGAGACAACATCATGCACGACGAACCCTGTATGGACGTGGCCCACCTTGCCCACCTGGAGCTGCTGACGCCCAAGCCCGAGGAGTCCCGGCACTTCTTCGTGGACGTGATGGGCATGACCGAGAGCGGGCGCCGGGGCGACTCCGTCTATCTCCGGGGCTGGGACGACTACGAGCGGTATTCCTTGCAGCTCACGGCGTCCCACACCTCCGGCCTCGGCCATGCCGCCTTCCGCTCCCGCAGTCCGCAGGCGCTCGCGCGCCGGGTCGCGGCGCTGGAAGCGTCCGGCCTTGCCGTGGGCTGGCACGAGGGAGAGCTGGGCCACGGCCCCGCCTTCCGCTTCCGCGACCCGGACGGGCACTTGCTGGAGCTTTACTACGAGACTGAATGGTACGAGGCGCCGCCCGCCTTGCGTCCTTCGCTCAAGAACCAGGCGCAGCGCTTCCCGGCGCGCGGGGCGAACGTGCGGCGGCTCGACCACTTCAACTGCCTGGCCGCCGACATCCGGGCCAACCGCGAGTTCTTCGAGCGCTTCCTCGGCTTCCGCCTCACCGAGCAGATCGTGCTGGACGACGGCACGGAGGTGGGCATGTGGCTGACGGCCACCAACAAGAGCTACGACTTCGCCTACACGCGCGAAGCCCACGGCGTGCCGGGCCGCTTCCACCACGTCACCTTTGCGCTGGACAGCCGCGAGGAGATCCTGCGCGCGGCCGACATCTTTCTGGAGCACGGCGTGTTCATCGAGACCGGGCCGCACAAGCACGCGGTCCAGCAGACCTTCTTCCTTTACGTCTATGAACCCGGCGGCAACCGGGTGGAGGTGGCCAACGCCGGCGCCCGGCTGGTGCTGGCGCCCGATTGGAAGCCGATCACCTGGACGGAGGCCGAGCGCCGCAAGGGCCAGGCCTGGGGTCTGAAGACCATCGAAAGCTTCCACGCTCACGGCACGCCGCCGCTGCCGGAGGGCTTGGGCGAGGACACAACGCATGTCGCCGGACAAGATGACTTGGCGGAGAAGGGGATCGCATCGTGACAGGAACAGGCAGAACGGCGCTCATGGCGAGCGCGCACCCAGCGGACTTTGTGTGCAAAACGATCGCTCCTGGCGAGGGCCATGAAGCGGTCTTCCCCCACGTGGTGGAGGATCTGTCATGAGCATCGGCTACAGCAAGGTCGGGCAGGATGTCCGATCGGGAATGACGCCGCATGCCGTGGATGCGCCGCGATGGGCGCGGATGGTGCGCGCCGGCCTGATCGGCGGGTTGGTGGGAGGCGTGGTTATCTGGATCTACGAGGCCATCGTCTGGGTCGGGACGCAGCACCTGATGCCGCTGGCCGGCATCCCACGCAACGCGACGGGCCTGGTGTTCGGCAAGGAGGTGCAGGACTCGCTCGGGCCAGCGGCCTACGCCGCCGGCACGGCTATCCACCTCGTTTTCGCGCTCGCCTGGGGCGTGCTGTTCGCGCTGATCTGGCCCTTCTTCCGCCGCCGCGGGTTCGAGGCAACGTTGGTGGCCCTGTTCTATGCGGTGGCGGCCTGGGTTGTGATGCACGTCGCGATCGCGATCGCCTCATCGAACCATCCGAACTACCTTGATCCGAACGTGATCATTGGCGGCTTCATGTCTCATTTCTTCTTTACGGTGCCGTTGGCTCTGATCGTCAAGCAGCGCCTTGCGCCGGAAGCGATGCGCTGAAAGGCATTGTCCCCGGCCGCAACGGACAGGAGCATTCGTGGGAGCACGCCCCCGGATCGCGAAGCAGCGCGCGGAGGCGGCCCACAACCCCGACAGGACGACAACCTGCGGGGACGATGACAATGCCGTCTTCCCTCATGCACTGGAGAGCTTGCCATGACTGCCGCCAACCTGGTCGTCACTGACCCGCCCCGCGTCGCACCCGAGCTTGCGGCGGCGTTCGCCCCTTTTGGCGTCGCGACGGTGCACGAGGCGCAGGGGCGCACCGGCCTGCTCGCCTCGTACATGCGCCCGATCTATCCCGGGGCGAAGCTGGCCGGCAGCGCCGTCACGGTCTCCGTCGCGCCCGCGGACAACTGGATGCTGCACGTGGCCGTCGAGCAGTGCCGGGCCGGGGACGTCTTGGTGGTCGCTCCCACCTCGCCCTCGGACGCCGGCTACTTCGGCGAGCTGCTGGCCTGCTCGCTGG
>CAXUJE010000256.1:0-8052 GCA_964251035.1 uncultured Acetobacteraceae bacterium | reverse complement strand
GTCCTGCGCCGGGACGCAGCCGAGATCGCGCGAGCGAGCGACCAGACATCCCCTGACGTGCAGAGCAAGGTGGAAGTGCTGGAGAACCAAGTACGGTTAAGTCCTATAGGGAAGGCTGTTTCCGGTGCGCGGAATGTGACCTCCGGAGAAGTGGCACAGCCAAGCACTCAAACTGAAGCAGCTATGAAAGCGACTGAGCAGGCCGTCGAAATGCCGCCCAGGCTGCCCCAAGGTTTACCACAAACTCAAACCATCCAGCAGCAACCCGCATCAGACCAAGTCCAGCAGCCGCGTGGGATCGGCACCACCTTTGCCATCATGTCCGCCCTTCGCAAGCCGGAGCCGGCGTCCCCCGCCCCTTGGGACCAGCAGCTCACCCCACTCAAGGGCCGCATCGCCCGCTACAACGAGACGGCACAGGCCAACGAGGAGGAAGCCAGCCTGCGCGCGGCCGAGCAGTCGGGACAGGCAGCAGTCCAGGCATTGCGCGCCTTCGCAAACGGCCCAGGCGCCAGCATCATGGGCAAGATCCAGGCGGCCGCGAAAACCGATCCGGACGGAGCGGCAGGAGTCGCCGCCGGCATGCGCGAGGGCGGCCCCTATGCTGACCTGCGGCACACGTTCAACGCCGGCCTGCTGCGCGAGAAGGGCCTCGCGTCCGCCCTCGACCATGCGTCGGCAGCAGTCAGCCGATACGGGGCGGACCGCACGGTGGCCGACGGCATCGCGGCAAGCCGGGCCGACGCGACCGCCATCACCGCCCGCTTCGCCAAGCTGGATGCGGAGGTCGGCAAGGCCGCTTCAGAGACACCCAGCCGCAAGGATGGCAAGAGCCAGATGGAGGAGCTTGGCGAGAAAGCAGCCGAGCTTGCCAGCAAGGCCATCGAGGCGGTCAAGGCGGCGTTGAAGCGCACCCCCGGACCCGAGCAACAGCCCGCCGCCAGCCCGTCACCGGCGTAAGGGCGTTCGCGCCGCGGCATCGCATCCTCGCGGGAACCGACCTCCCGCGAGGATGCCATGCGCCGCCCCTTGTTCATCCGCTTCCTTCTGGCCCTGGCCATGCTGGCGCTTGCCGTGCCGGCCCGGGCAGCCCCCAGCTACAACCTGAGCTGGGCGGCCCTGGATCCCGGCAACGACTGGTCTGCCCAAGTTATCCTGGGCTTGTTCCCGGTCAGCCCCGCTCCGGCTGGGTCAAGCCTGACCGGCGCCGAGGCGACCGTGATCGGCACCTTGGTGGGCACGCTGACCGGCTTCGTGGCTGCCATTGCCATGGTGTTCGTGTGCTACAGCACGATCATGCAGATCCACCGCGGCGCCGAGACCGCCCGCATGCTGGACCGCAACACGAGCTGGATATTCGTGGTCAAGATGGGCATGGCCGCCGTGCTGATGTATCCGCTCGACACCGGCTTCAGCGCCGGCCAGAAGCTCGTCGTGCAAACCTCGCTTTGGGCTGCCGGCATGGCCAAGACGACCTATGCCATCGCCGTGCAGGCGATCGGGCCGGACAGCATGGTGGTCGCCCAGCCCATTATTCCCGGCACCAAGACCATCGTGGCCAACCTGATCCAGGACGAGCTGTGCCGCGCGCTGGTCAATGCCGCCTCCGGGCAGCCCAACCTTGTGCCCCAGCCCACGCCGCAGCAGGTGCAGGACATCCAGAACGGCGGCTACATCACCTGGTCCTATGCACTCTCCGCCGGCAATGCGACGGCGGCGCCGGCCTGCGGCACCGTCACCGTGCGCAGCGCCAAGCAGGGCAGCACCAACATCGCCGGCGTCAGCGTGGACATGACCGGAATGCAGCGCGACGTACTGACGCAGGTGCTCGCCAACGACATCCGCCCCACCGTCGAGGCGGTGGCGCGGCAGTTCTGGCAGACCAAGCAGATTGCGGCGCTGAACCCGCTGGCCGGCGTACTCACGTCGGCAACCGCGGACTACACGCAACAGCTGACCCAGGCAGCCACGAGCAAAACGGCCGAGCTGCGGAACGCCCTGCAGGACGCGACGGCGGCGCGCAACGGCAGCGTCGGGCTGGTCGAGAACCAGGTGCAGCTCGCCTCCTTGGGCTGGACCGCGGCCGGTGCCTACTACCTGGAGTTCGCCCGCCTGAACGGGCAAACGCTGTCGCTGGTCAGCGCCACGCCGACGGTGAACACCCCGAGCTACGACGGCCTCGGGCGCTCGCTGTCCCGCGACCTGGCGCCGCTCGCAACCTCCGCCACAGCGTTCATGACCAAGCTGATGACTTATGTGCGCACGACGGACGGGCTGGACGTGCCCGGCGGCAACGGCGACCTGTTCCAGGGCGCGACGCCGGGCGAGGACGGCGCCAGCGCCATCGAGCAGGTGTTCCGCGGCACGCGGCTGAACGACCGGCTGCTGAACCTGTTCGTGGAAGGCATGTCGCCCACCGCCAACATGTGGACCGACCCGTTCAGCGGGCTCATGCAGCTCGGGCACAAGATGGCGGCGATTGCTTTGACCGCGCTCGGACTGGCGGGGCTGCTGAACTCGGCCGTGGGCAGTGCTGCGACGGCGGTGTGGGGCCTGCTCAGCGGCAACCCCGTCGCGGTCGGAACCGCTGCGGTGGGCCACCTCGTCGTCAGCTTCTTCGCCGTGCCGATCTTTGCCTTGTGCATGTCGATCCTCGTCCCGGCCTTGACCATCGCCTTCGTGCTGCCGCTCGTCCCTTGGCTGATGTTCCTCGCCGGCGTGCTCGGCTGGCTCGTGCTGGTCTGCGAGGCGGTGATCGCGCTGCCGCTCTGGATGCTGGCGCACATGACCTACGGCGGCGAGGGGCTGCACGGCCGGGCGTCGGAAGGGTACTCGCTGCTGTTCAGCGTGCTGTTCCGCCCGACCCTGATGGTCATCGGCCTGTTCCTGGGCGGGTTCATTTTCACCGCCGCGTCCTGGCTCATCCGGCAGACCTTCGGCATCGCGGCCGGGTTCGTGCTGGCCAACGGCTGGCTGGTTACCAACGTGATCGGCGTGGCCGTGCTACTGACGATCTTCGCCTTGACCCACATCGTGTCCGCGCTGCTGAGCTTCCGCATGATCTCGCTGATCCCGCATCATGTGCCCAAGCTGGCCGGCTTTGGATCGGCGAACCGCGTGGACATGGACCAGTTCGGCCGCGATGCGGCGCTGATCGGTTCGGTTGGAGCGATGCAAGCGATCAAGCGTGGTTTGATGCCGCCGTCGGCTGGCCCACGTGACGGAAGTTCGCAGCTGGACTACAGCGCGCAGCGCCAACTGCCCGGTCCAAGCAATGGGGGACGGGCAGACAACACCGCGGCCGGGATGGACTCGACGTTGCGGGCCGCAACCGACGTTCCTCCGCAGCCGCCGCCGCGCGAGGAGGCATGAGGTGGATGATGAGTATGGCAGTGGGCTAAGTGGCTGGGCCTGGCACGAGCTGGGCCGTCAGTCCGAGCTGGATCACCAGGCGCAGACGAGGGCGGTGACGGCGTTCGCAGCCCGCCTCAGAGGGCAAGCGCCTGTCAACGTCGGGGCGGTCATGGCCGAGAACCAAGCGCTCTGGCAACAGAACCAGGAACTGCAGCAACAGATCCGGGAGTTGTGGCACCACAATCAGGCTCTCCGCAATGCGGTCACGATCTGGAAAGAGGATTTCGAGACGCTCAAAGGTCACGTTCGGACTATCCACACGGCATTGAAGGCGTCCAAAGATGGGTTGTCCAGTTAGAATACAGGGTTCGGTGTGGATAAGCTAAACGTTCGCGCGTCCATCTCACATGCTGGACACTTCAATTTAGAGGTCCTGCATGTACCCGTTTTGTAAAGTATTATCCATGGCCTTTGCGGCATTTCTGTCCGCGTGTAGCAGCGGCAACATCAAGTCCGTTCGAGACTACAATGCGCCAGCAGCGCCGCCGGTGCGCCATCCCTACTACAATCCATATACGCCCTACGGCGAAGCCAACGCGACCTGGACCCCACCCGTGTGGAACCGCAACGGCACGATCATGAAGCCCGCCGACCCCGGCGTGGAACTAGGGCGCCCTCCTTACGAGAGCGCTCCTTGGGCGACCGGTGCCTTGGGGAACGGCGCCTTCGCGCCACCCGGCACGTTCTGAATCAAGGACGTGGCCAGAACGGCTCGGCCGAGCGCAGGTAATCGCCGGCCGAGCCCAGCAGCCCTGTCCGCACCTGCCAATTGACATGAGCCTGCTTGAACGCCGTCAGGAAGAACGCGAGGCAGAACGGAGCAAACTGCAGCGCCGCCATCAATCGCTGCCCCGCCCAATCCAGGTGGAGCAGTCTCAGCAGCCAGGCAGCCACGGCTATCCAGCCCAGCCCGAAGGCGAAGTAAGCCATCCGGGCTGTCTGCCGACGGCGCAGGGCCAGGCGCTTGTCCAGTTCGGCCTCCGACAGCCCATAGGCAATCGCCGTTGTTGCCTTGTCCAGCTTCCCGTCCCGGTGCCGCGGGACGGCTCGCGGCGGTTCGGAGCCTTGGCGCAGGTCCGAGACGAGGCTGCCGATCTGGCGTCCGTTCCGGATGATCTGTCCCAGCGGAAAGGCGGACAGCGGCGCACCGAGCACAAGCTTGGTGCCACGCCAGATCCAGCTTCGGGGAGATCGGGGCTGTCTTGCTTCGGCTGGCCTATCATCGGGCTTGCCTGGCTTGGTGTCCGATTGGGTGGGGCGTTCGGAAGAGTTGTGGTCCGGGAACAGGTCCATGGCCTAGTTCCCAATCGAGGCAATGAGGGCGTCCACGTCGTTCGGCAAGCCATCGGCCCGCCCTTCCGTGCCGTCCGGCTTGCGCCAGATGAATGTGGGCGTGCCACGCAGCCCGATCGCCGCGACCGCCGCCATGTTGTTCGACAGGCGCAGGTCGGCCGCGGGTTCGGCTTGCTCGCCCACCTTGTTGTCACGCCAGGCCGGAACCATCGCCTCCTGTGAAAGGCTCAGCATCGCCTTGGCCGCGGCGGTGCTGCGGCCCTGATCCTCGTGGTCGAGCACCGAAACCGGGATGACGGCAAGCTGCACGCGGCCGGCGTCCACGTAGGAGCGCAGCTGGCCCATGGCTCGCACGGACCAGCCGCAATGCGGATCGATGAACATCCAGAGCCGTGGCGCCGAAGGTGAGCCGACCACGCCGTACGTCGTCGCCTCGACCGCTTTCACGAGTGACCCGGGAGGTGCCTGGATTTGGGCTGCGGCGTGGCTGGCTGCATTGCCGATCGCCACCGTCGGCACCGTCCCGGGGATGGTGGCGATCTGGTCGAGGGTCAGGTTTCTGCCCTGGGCGTCGAACATGGCGCCGGGGATCACGCGCTCGCTGTCCGGGCTGGCATAGAACACTTGGAACTGTCCGGCGTTGCGGACGAAGACACCTCGCAGGCCATGCGGGACGCCCAACTCCGTGACCTGGCCTGCCGCCATCGTCAGGAGATCCGCCAATGACAGGTCAGCCATGAGGCCGGCCACAACAGCGTGGCCATCTGGCGACACGTAGAAGCGCATGAATTGGCCCTCGTTGCGGGCAACGAGAGCGCGCAACCCATGCGTGGTGCCGGCTTCCGAGAGATGAGCGCCAGCTGCCAGGATGTGGTTGAGAACAGGAGTATCAACGGTGGGTAGAAAGGTACGGTTTGATCCGCGGTCAGGCTGGGTGATCTGAACACCATCCTCGGCAGGTTTGGCCGCAATGGGCAGTGTCACCATGCCTACCCCCGAGCTTGGCGCGGGTGAAGGGACGCACTGCGATTGCGCGAGGGCAAGGCAGGGCAGGAGCGCAATGATTGTGGAGAAGAGAAAGATGTGCACGACAGCCTCCGAGAAATATTCTCTCAGATGCTGGCCTCCAACGGCGCAAACGCCTTCTCACGGCGCATACTACATTTACTCCAGGCTGTGGATGACGTTCATACATCTGCCAAACGAGTTAACGAGATTTGGGCGGGAGGCTTATCCTAGGCCATCCTTTCCAGGGAATGATGCTCAGGGGAGATGCCCGAGCTGACTTGGTCTCCGAGAACGCAGCCCCTGAGTTGGATCGCTCTCTGCCGAGCGCCGCATCCAGGCGGGGGCAGCACGTCATCCGTTCAGCATCAACTTGTGCCAGATATGCCGTCATGATTTTGTTTATTGCAATGCCCTCATGAGGTGTTTTCGGTGACATCTCAAGCAACTCGTCTGCCAGCTTTCCGCACCGCCGGCGTGCAGCTCTTATCCGACGAAGCGCAGCCTCGACGTTAGCCATTGGGGAGGATGTCCAATACTCACCGTCAAGGTAGACTTGTGCTTCCTTGAATTCAGTCAGGGCCGTTTCCAGCATCGCGCATAACTCGAAAGTCTCAGAGGGCGTATCCGGCCCAGGGACAGCGGCTTGCTTTTCGGCGAAGAATTGCGATCCATCGTTGAAGTTTGGCATGATAGCTCTCCGTGTAAGCTTCACCTTTCCGAAGCTCTATTTTCTGTTCTCATTCACAGATCGTCGGTTCGCCGACGTGCTCAGCTCCCGGTCACGCTGCCAAACATCGTCGAAGCCCATCGACGAGTGCATCGCCCCAAAACTCAGGAGCCGGTCGGCTTCCGGCCTAGAAGAGCCGTGTTGCAAAAGATCCTTGTAGACGCGCTCCAAGGCTACGGCCACAGCGAGGAGGCTTTGTGCGTCAGCGCCTATTAGTAATTGCGTCTTTGGTCATTTGACACTCACGGATCGGAACTCGGCGGCATGACCATTCGTTCACGATCTGCTTATAAGGCCCGTTGATGCTGGCACGCGGCAAAGCGGAAGAGTGCGCGTGGGCTTTCGACCAAGATTGCTTGCCTGTCGGCGTTCAACGCGATCCAGCGGTCCAGGGCCTCACGGGCCCCACCCGTCGCGCCCGGTTGCTCGAAGCAGGTGTGGGGCCAGTCGCTTCCCCAAAGAAGGCGCTCAGCGCCGAACTCGCCAAGAAGGGCGGGAGCCGCGGATGCCGCGATGTCGTCTCCCCGCTTTCCCGGGCCGTTGCGGTAAGCGCCGGACAGCTTGACCCAGACCCGCCGTGTCCTGCCCAAGGTGAGCAGATACTGGAAACCCGGATCATCGGTGCCCGACGCCTGGTCAGGCCGCCCGAAATGGTCGACGGCCACGCGCACGCCGGCGCCGAGCAACATCGGCAAAAGGTGGGGCAGCCGCTGCGCCTCGGCCTGCACTTCGACCTGCCACCCCAACTCCGCAAGCCGGCGAAGGTGTTGCTGCCATTCGACGCTGGCGAGAGGAGGGTTCGGCAGGCCGATCAAGTTGAGCCGGACCCCGACCACGCCAACCTCGTCGAGGGCGCGAAGCTGCTCAGCCGCGATGCCGGGTTCCACGACAACGATGCCGCGCAGGCGTTCCGGCTCCTGCCGGAGCGCCGCGATAAGGTAGCTGTTATCGGTGCCAAGGAAGCTGATCTGCACCAGGACGCCGTGCGAAAGGCCGTTGTCGTCCAGCAGGGTCAAGTATTCGGCAAGCGTGGCGTCGTAGTCCGGGGTATAGCGCCGTCCCTCGATCATCTTCATGTCGTGGGTGAAGACGTGCGCGTGCGTGTCGATGCCCGTGAAAGCCGCCTCCGGGCTGACTGCCGCAACCGCCTGCGTTGCGAGATCAGGTGACAGCATCGTGGACGGCTCCATCGGAAGCGGCCAGGGAAAGCCGCGCTTGGCGGTCGAAGGTCGAGCCTCGCGTCTCCGGTAGCAGCAGGACCGCGACCAGAACGAGGGAGTAGCTGAGCGAGGCGTCGATGCCGATTGCCGTGCCGAGCGGCATTGAGCCGCTCATCCAACCAACGGCGGCTGGCAAGCCGGCTGCAAGGATACGGCCTGCGTTGTAGCAAAAACCGGCCCCCGCCCCCCGAACCTTTTCCGGATAGAGTTCTGTGAACAGCGTGCCCATGGAGGCCGGGATGCCCGCTGTGCAGAAGCCAAGCGGGAAGCCGAGCAGCAGCATCGTGGTGGGGCCGATCGGCAGCAGCAGGTAGACGACGGTGATCGCGATGCAACCGACGGCAAACAAGGACACCGTGCGCCGGCGCCCGAGCCGGTCGAGGAGCTGGC
>CAXUJE010000255.1:0-8058 GCA_964251035.1 uncultured Acetobacteraceae bacterium | reverse complement strand
GGATGCAGGTGCTGGAATGGGCCGCGACCTTCCCCGACCGGGTGTTCGCCGCCGTCCCGGTCGCCACCGCCGCGTTCCACTCCGCGCAGAACATCGCCTTCCACGAAGTCGGGCGCCAGGCCATCTTCGCCGATCCCGATTGGGCGGACGGCGAGTACTGGCGTCACGGCACGGTCCCCGCCCGCGGCCTGGCGGTGGCGCGCATGGCCGCGCACATCACCTACCTCAGCGAGCAGGCGCTGACCCGCAAGTTCGGCCGCCGCCTGCAAACGCCCATTGCCGGCGCGTCCACGCTGTTCGGCGACATGTTCGAGGTCGAGAGCTACCTGCGCCACCAAGGCAGCACCTTCGTCAACCGCTTCGACGCCAACAGCTATCTGACCATCACCCGGGCGATGGACTACTTCGACCTCGCCGCCGACCATGACGGCGACCTCGCCCGGGCGTTCCGCGGCACCGCGACCCGGTTCTGCATCGTCAGCTTCGACAGCGACTGGCTGTTCCCCACCGCGCAGTCCCGCGCCATTGCCCGCGCGCTGAACCGCGCCGGCGCCAACGTCAGCTTCGTCGAGATCGCCAGCGACAAGGGCCACGACGCCTTCCTGCTGGACGAGCCGGACTTCCACCGCACCCTGTCCGGCTTCCTGTCCGGCTGCGCCGAGCACGCCAAGCTGTGACCCCGCAACCGTGAGCCCCCATCCGCCTCCTGCCGGGCGGCCCAAGATGCGGTTCGACCTGCGGCTGATGTCGGAAATGATCGCGCCCGCTTCCCGCGTGCTCGACATCGGCAGCGGCGACGGGACGCTGATCGAGCACCTGTTCCGCACCCGCGGCTGCGACGCCCGCGGCATCGAGATCGACATGGCCGAAGTCACCCGCGCCGTGGCGCACGGCCTGCCGGTGATGCACGGGGACGCCGACACCGACCTCGCCCACTACCCGGACGGGCTGTTCGACTACGTCGTGCTGTCCCGCACGCTTCAGGCCGTCGAGCGTCCGCAGGAGGTGCTGCGCCAGATGCTGCGCATCGGCACCCGCGCGCTGGTCAGCTTCCCGAACTTCGGCCATTGGCGGGTGCGCTGGCAGCTTGTGCGCTCCGGCCGCATGCCGATGACGCCGACCTGGGACCGCCCCTGGTACGAGACGCCGAACATCCATCCCTGCACCATCCGCGACTTCTTCGTGTTGTGCGCCCAGGAAGGCTACGCCGTCGAACGCTGGCTCGCCGTGGACAACGAGGGCCATCAGGCGCCCTGGCGCCGCTTTCCCGGCCTCGCCAACCTGTTCGGCGAGCAGGCGCTGTTCCTGCTGCGTCGGGCCTGAATCCGCGTCAGCACGCTGCGCCGGCCTTGGCCGGCGTCAGCCCGCCAGCAGCACCGCCCGCAGGTTGCGCGCCGCCACGTCCAGCACGCTCTCGTCGCCGCTCACCATCAGGGCGGCGATGGCGCCGTCCAGCACCAGCAGGATCTGCCGGGCCACCATCCGCGGCTCGGCATGCCCGGCCGCCTCCGCCAGCCCGGCCAGGAAGGCGATGATCGCGGCGTGGTGCTGCGTCGTCATCTCCCGCAGCCAAGGCTCGCCGCCGCCGCTGCCCTTGGTGTGCTCCGCCGCGGCGTTCATGAACGGGCAGCCGTAGAACCGCGCCCCCTCGAACCAGGTGCGCAGCGCCGGGATCGTCGCCCGGAGTTGGTCGGCTGGATCGGGGCCGGCCTCCTCGACCAATGTGAAGAATGTTTCCCGCCACGCTGCACCCTCCCGCGCCAGCACCTCCCGGACCAGCGCCTCCTTCGAGCCGAACCGTCCATACAGCGTCATCTTCGACGCCCCGGCCTCGGTCAGGATGCGGTCGATGCCCGTGGCGTGGATGCCGTCGCGGCAGAACAGGTCGCGCGCCACCTCGATGATCCGCTCGTGCGGCGCCGCCCGGCGCGGACTGGGCGCCAAGGCGGTGCCTCCCTCCTTGGCAGTCAAGCCATCCCCCATCTCAAACCTTCCAAAATGCCCACCTGCTGCGCACTGAGTGCCGAAAAACTAACCATTACGCTTCGATCCCGGCATGGTCCAAGCCAGCTGGAGTGTCAGCGCAAAGCCTGTGCCGGTCAAACCTTGCTTGGCACGCATCCTGCGTAATGCTAGCCAAGACTGACCGGTCTGTTCCGGTAACAAGAAGGAGATTTAGGGATGAGTGCCACCACAAAGGTCCCAGCCATGCCCCCCACCGCGATGACAGGCTGCCTCGCGCCCATCGACAAGGGCGGCCTCGACAACCTGATCGCCAAGGGCCGCGCCGACCCCAAGGCCATCAAGACCCTCAAGTGCCGCACGGTCGCGGAAGGCCGGTTCCGCCATCTCAACATGATCCGCGACCTGCCGCCCTACATCGTGGACGAGCCGCCGGGCTTGCTTGGCGACGACACCGCGCCGAACCCGTCGGAAGCGTCGCTGGCCGCCCTCGGCTCCTGCCTCGCCGTCGGCATCCATGCCAACGCGGTGGCCCGCGGCATCACGGTGCGCAAGCTGGAGATCGAGCTTGAGGCCGACATCAACATCACCGCCGTCTGGGGCACCGGCGACACCTCGCCGAAGCCGGTCGGCTTCGATGCGGTCCGCGCCAAAGTCCATCTGGAGGCCGATGCGCCGCAGGAGGAACTCGACGGCCTGATCGCCCACGCCACCAAGTGGTCCCCAGTCGCCAACACCTTCACCAAGCCGGTCGGCCTCGACGTCAAGGCCGTCTGAGCGGCTGAAGGGAGCGTTGCCATGAGCGAAACCGCGGTCCATGCCGGCGCCCAGGCAGCGCTCCCGTCCGACGCCGCGCTGCGCGCCGCCATTGACGCAGAGCTGGCCCCGCTGGTGAAGCAGATCGACCACGACGGCCTTTACCCCGCGGCGGCGATGCGCGCCCTGGGCGGCGCCGGGCTGTTCGCCCACCACCTCGCCGCCCACGCCGCCCGTCCCAGCATCGCCGCCGCCATCGACGCCATGGCCGCGGTGGGCGAGACCTGCATGTCCACCGCCTTCTGCACCTGGTGCCAGGACGCCGCCGGCTGGTACTTGGAGCAGTCGGACAACACAGCACTGCGCGACGAATTGCAGCCCGGCCTGGCGCAGGGTGCCGCCATGGGCGGCACCGGCCTGTCCAATCCGATGAAGTCGCTGTCCGGCATCGAGACGTTCAAGCTGCGCGGGCGTCGCGTGCCCGGCGGATACGAAGTCTCCGGCGTGCTCCCTTGGGTCAGCAACCTCGGCCCGGGCCACCTGTTCGGCACGGTGTTCGTGGACGCGGACCACCCGGACCACCAGGTCATGGCGATGGTCCGCTGCGGCCAGCCCGGCGTCGACCTCAAGCAGAACGCGCACTTCGTGGCGCTTGAGGGCACCGGCACCTACAGCGTGCTGTTCCGCCGCGCCTTCATCGCCGACGAGATGCTGCTGGCCGACCCGCTGGGCGACATGGTCCGCCGCATCAAGGCCGGCTTCATCCTGCTGCAGACCGGCATGGGCATCGGCGTGACGGAGGCCTGCATCGCCCTGATGCGGGACGCCGACGTGACGCACGGCCACACCAACCAGCACCTGCCCCGCCGCGCCGACGACTTCGCGGCCGAACTCTTGGCGCTGCGTCAGGACATCACCCGGCTCGCCGCGACGCCGCTGGAGCAGGCGCCCGAGCACCTCCGCGCCGTGCTCACCGCCCGCCTCCAAGTCAGCGAACTGACGCTCGAAGCCGGGCAGGCCGCGCTGATGCACGCCGGCGCCCGCGGCTACCTCGAAGGGTCGCCGGTCAACCGTCGCATCCGCGAAGGCCATTTCGTCGCGATCATCACCCCCTCCATCCGCCACCTGCGCCAGGAGCTGAGCCGCCCCGAGCTTCGCCTGGCGCCCGGAAGGTTGCACTGATGCTGCACGCTGTCATCGATGGGCCCGGCGGCGAGGTGCTGCTGCAAGGCCAGCCCGGCGACAGCATCATGCAGCTCGCCCGCGCCGCCGGGCTGCCGGTGCTGGGCGAGTGCAACGGTTCGCTCGCCTGCGCCACCTGCCACGTGGTCGTGGACCCCGCCTGGATCGGCCGGTTGCCGCCGGTTTCGGACGAGGAGGAGGCGATGCTCGACACCGTGTTCGACCTTTCACCGACTTCGCGGCTGAGCTGCCAGCTTCGCCTGTCGGATGCGCTGGATGGCATCCGCGCCCGCCTGCCTTGACCGCCTTCATCACAGGAGATCGAGCATGACTGACAAAGTGTTGCTGACCCCAGCCGAACTGCAGGGGATGATGGGTCCGGGCGTCGTGGTGATCGACACCCGCTCGCCGGACGCCTACGCCGCCGGGCACATCCCGGGCGCGGTCAACGTGCATGAAATCTTCACCTATCTCGCGACTTCGACGCCCGAGGGCATGGCGACCCTGCGGCAGAAGTTCGCCGACGCCTTCGGCGCCGCCGGGCTGTCCGGCGCCGAGACGGCGGTGTGCTACGAGGAAAGCATGAACTCCGGCTTCGGCCAGTCCTGCCGCGGCTACTTCCTGCTGAGTTGGCTCGGCTACGAGAAGGCCCGCGTCCTGCATGGCGGCATGCAGGCCTGGAAAGCCGCTGGTCTGCCCGTCAGCACCGACCCGGCCCAGCCGACGTCCAGGGCCTTCCCGCTGAGCGAGGCCGGCAGCGACATGATGATCGGCCGCGACGCCATGCTGGCCGCGGTCGGCAACGACGCCATCGTGAAGCTCGACGTGCGCGACGTGGACGAGTGGATCGGCACCAGCTCCTCCCCTTACGGCCCGGACTTCTGCCCGCGCAAGGGCCGCATCCCCGGCGCGCGCTGGCTGGAATGGTATCGCTTGATGAAGCCGACCGCCGCCGGCCCGATGTTCAAGTCCCCGGACGAGATCAAGGCCGAGGCGCACACCGTCGGCGTCACCCCGTCCACCCCGGTGTACCTCTACTGCTTCAAGGGCGCCCGCGCCTCCAACACGCTGGTGGCGCTGCGGGAGGCCGGGGTGCGCGACGTACGGATGTACTTCGGGTCGTGGAACGAATGGAGCCGTGACGAGAGCCTGCCGATCGAGACCGGCATGCCGTTCTCTCAAGCTGCCGAGTAGGCCCGCCCATCCGGCAGGTCTGCTTCAGGGCCTACGCCGCCAAGCGGCATCTTGGCCAAACATGGCCCAACTCGCGGTTTAAGCCCTGAAGCCCCTGCTGATTGGTTTGGCTCGATCAAGGCGGGAAATGTCTGCTGGCATGGCCAGTGTACCAAGGCCGGCAGCATCCAGCGTGTTAGCGTGAGCAGCTCCGGCCAGGTCGCCGCCAAGTGGCAGCCCCGCGCGGCCAAGCCGGGCAGGCCCGCCCACGCAGCCAGCACGGGACGCGAACGGGTTTCAGCAGCCGTTTGTATTGACCGGGCACCAATTGAGCGCCATGCACATCCTGCCCCGCGCGGGGCACGTTCTTGTGAACCCACCGGAGACCATTGCATGAAGCGAAGCATCGTTCTGGGCGCCTTGCTGCTCGGCGCAGCCCTGGCCGTCTCGCCGCCGGCCATGGCGCAGGGCAGCGGGTCGGCGACCATCGACACCATCAAGTCCCGCGGCCTACTGGTATGCGGCGTGTCCACCGGCGTCGCCGGGTTCTCGCTTGCGGACAGCAAGGGCCAGACCCAGGGGATCGACGCCGACACCTGCCGCGCCGTCGCCGCCGCCATTCTCGGCGACGCGAGCAAGGTGCGCTTCGTGCCGACCACCACCACCAACCGCTTCACCGCGCTGCAGTCGGGTGAACTCGACCTGCTGGTCCGCTCGACCACCTGGACCCTGGGCCGCGAGGGCAACCTGGGCCTGCTGTTCGCCGGCGTGAACTTCTATGACGGCACCGGCTTCCTGGTGAAAACGGCGGCCGGCGTGAAGTCCGTGAAGGACTTGGACGGTGCCACCATCTGCGTGCAGCCCGGCACCAGCACCGAGCTTGCCATCGCCGACTATTTCCGCCTCAACAAGCTGAAGTTCACCCCCGTGCTGATCCAGGACCAGGCGGAGATCCAGAACACCTACCTCGCCGGCCGCTGCGACAGCTACTCGACCGACGCTTCCGGCCTGGCCTCCTTCCGCTTCCAGCAGGGACCCAAGGCAGAAGAGCACGTGTTGCTGCCCGAGATCATCAGCAAGGAGCCGCTCGGCATGATGGTCCGCAAGGGCGACGACAAGTTCTTCGACTTGGTGCGCTGGACCCTGTTCGCGATGCTCCAGGCCGAGGAAAGCGGCGTCACCAGCAAGAACGTGGACGAGATGCTGAAATCCACCAACCCCGACATCCGCCGCCTTCTGGGCAACGAAGGCGACATGGGCAAGGCGCTGGGCGTCGATAACCGATGGGCGGTGAACGTCATCAAGGGCGTCGGCAATTACGGCGAGATGTGGGACCGCACCGTGGCGCCGTTGGGCATTCCGCGCGGGATCAACAACTTGTGGAACAAGGGCGGCCTGCATTACCCGCCGCCGATCCGCTGAACCGCCCAGCAAACCGCCTGACCTGCCCAAAAATTGGGCCGCCCTGGTTCCGGGGTGGCCCTTTTCTCGAAAATGGACCGCGATGCCCGTTGCTCTCCCAAGGGTTGTCGGGGCAGATTGCGGGCATGCCGCTGCGGCATGCCTCCATGGCTCCAGTCGCATGGCATCCGCACCGCCAGCCTTGGCCGCACCGCCATGGCCTGACCTCTAGGGAACCGCTCATGTCCGGCGCCGTCGTCGATCCCCGCCACTCGCCCATGCGGGCCGCGCCCAAGAAGCGGCTGAGCCTGAGCTGGTCCGACCCGCGCTTCCGCAACATCGTCTGGCAGGTGTTGGTCCTGGGCGCCGTCGCGGCTCTTGCCTGGTACCTCGTGCAGAACACCAACCGGAACCTTGCCGCCCGGCGCATCGCCACCGGGTTCGCCTTCCTGGGGCGCACCGCCGGTATCCCGATCGGGGAGGCGCTGATCGACTACGACCCTTCGGTCAGCACCTATGGCCGTGCCTTGCTGATCGGCGTGCTCAACACGCTGAAGGTCGCAGTGGTCGGCGTGGTGCTCGCGACGGTCCTCGGCACCTTGCTGGGCGTCGCGCGCCTGTCAAAGAACTGGCTGATCGCCCGCATCGCCGCGGTCTATGTCGAGGTCATCCGCGACATCCCGGTGCTCCTGCAACTGCTGTTCTGGTATACGGCGCTGCAGGGGCTGCCCGCGCCGCGCAACTCCTTCCACCCGCTGCCGGGCGTGTTCCTGTCCAACCGCGGCATCAAGGTTCCCGTGGTCGAGTGGGAAGGCCCGTTCTGGTGGGCGCTGGCCGCCTTCGCTTTGGGTGTGGTCGGCACTGTGGCCTGGTCGCGCACCGCCACCCGCCAGCAGGAGGCGACCGGCGTGCGGCCCAAGGTCTGGCCAGTCGCGCTCGGCCTGCTGGTCGGCTTCCCCGTCCTGGTCTGGGGCGCGCTCGGCGCGCCGTTCGCGGTCGAGATGCCGGTGCTGCGCGGCTTCAACTTTACCGGGGGCGCGACCGTCAGCCCGGAATACAGCGCGTTGACCCTAGGGCTCGTCGTTTATTCCGCCTCCTATATTGCCGAGATCGTCCGCTCCGGCATCCTCGCCGTGCCGACCGGGCAGTGGGAAGCGGCGGGCGCCATCGGGCTGCGTCCCGGCACGGTGCTGCGCAAGATCGTGCTGCCCCAGGCGCTCCGCGTCATCATCCCGCCGATGACGAGCCAGTACTTGAACCTGACCAAGAACAGCTCGCTTGCGGTGGCCATCGGCTACCAGGACGTCGTGTCGATCGCCAACACGACGCTGAACCAGACCGGCCAAGCCATCGAAGGCATCGCCGCGATCATGGCCGTCTATCTCGTCATCAGCTTGTCGATCAGCTTCTTGATGAACTGGTACAACGCCAGAATCGCCTTGGTGGAGCGTTAGGCCATGTCGCACAGCACCACCCGCACCACCGCGGCGCTTGGCGAAGCCGCCCGTGACCCGGTTCCCGCCATCGCCGGCATCCCCGCCGCCCCCGTCGCCGAGCGGGCGATGAAATAGATCAGCGCCAGGG
>CAXUJE010000254.1:0-8101 GCA_964251035.1 uncultured Acetobacteraceae bacterium | reverse complement strand
GTCCCGCACCCCACTGCGAGCACGGCCGAGACCGCCACGCCCAAGCCTGTGTTGCCAAGCAGCCACGCATACACGTAGGCCGGCACGCCGAGATACACGGCGTGGCCCAGCGAGGACATGCCGCAGTACCCGATCAGGATGTTCAGGCTGAGCGCCAGCACCGCCGCGACCAGCACATGGGTCGCGATGGCCACGTAGAACGAGCCGGGCAGCAGCCAGGGCAACACGGCCAACGCCGACGCCGTGGCGGTCCCGACGCTCAGCGCGCGCCTCATGGCACCAATTTCATCGGGCAACCCGCCCGAACAGGCCCTCGGGCTTGAACACCAGCGCCAGGACCATCGGCAGGAACAGCACGACATAGGCGAAGTCCGGCAGCAGCGCGTTGCCGAAATTGTAGATGAAGCCCACGAGGAAGCTGCCCACCAGGGCGCCCCCCAGGCTGCCCACGCCGCCCAGGATCACCACGATCAGCGCCAAGGGCAGCATGTCGGTGTCGAGGCCGGGGTAGGCGGACAGGATGGGGCCGCCGATCACCCCGCCGAACCCGGCCAGCGCCGCGCCCAGAGCGAACACGGCGTTGAACAGCCAGCCCACGCGGATGCCGACGCCGCGCGCCATCTGCCGGTCGTCCACGCCGGCGCGGATGGTGGCGCCTAGCCGCGTGCGGTCCATCAGCAGCACCAGCAGCACGGCCGTGACGGATGCGACCGCCAGCACCACGAGCCGGTAAGTCGGGAAGGCATAGCCGGCCAGCCGCAGGGGCCGGCTCAATGCCGGAGGGGCGGGCAAGGGCATGGGATCGCCGCCCCAGGTCGTCAGGCACAGGTCGGCGATGATGAAGGCGATGCCGAGCGTGACGAGCACCTGGCCCTGCTCGTTGCCGGCCAGGCGGCGCAGCAGCAGCCGCTCGATGGCCGCGCCCAGCAAACCTACGCCTGCCGCCACCGCCAGCGCCGCCGGGGCGAGGCCCCAGCCGGCGTTCAGCAGCGTCGCGCCGCCGTAGGCGCCGAGCATGAACAGCGCGCCGTGCGCCAGGTTCGGCACCCGCAGCAGCCCGAAGATCAGCGAGAATCCCGATGCCAGCAGGAACAGCAGGCCGCCGAACGCCACGCTGTTCAGGGTCTGGATCAGCCAGAACTGCACGGCGCTATTGGTTCAGGAACCGGGCGGGCGGCGAGTCCCGCGCATAGACGGGCTGCTTGAGGAACTCGGCGGGGTCGTAGGTCCAGAACTGGCTGACGTCCGGGTAGGTCTTGACCACCGTGTTGACGAGGCGGCCCCCCTGCTTCTCGACCTTGCGGATATACACGTTGCCGACGACGTTGCCGTACTGGTCGAACCGCACCGGGCCGCGCGCGGTCTCGGGGAAGCTGCCCTCGCGCACCGCCTTCATGAAGGCCTGCTTGTCCTCGATCCTGCCGCCGACCTGGCGCAGCGCCGCGTCCATCACCTGGGCCGCGACGTAGGTGCCGGCGGCGTAGTAGCCGGGATCGGCCTTGTACTCGGCCTGCATCCCCGCCACGAACTTCTTGTTGGATGCCTGGCCGAGCTGCGCGGAGTACCAGTTGGTCGAGACCATCCCCACGGCGTCGGCGCCCATCTGCTGCAGCACCGCCTCGTCCACGGCGGTCATGCCGCCCAGGATCGGCGTGGCCCCGCCATATTCCTTGAACTGCTTGAAGAAACGGAAGCCGTTCGATCCCGCGAACGACATGAAGATGCCGTCCACCTCCTTCAGTTGCGCGACGAAGGTGCCGTAGTCCGGGGCGTTCAGCGGCGGCCACAGCTTCTGCACGATCCGGCCGCCCATGTCCTCGAACACGCGCTGGAACCCGGCGTTCTGTTCCTGGCCATAGGCGATGTCGTCGCCGATGGTGGCCATGGTCTTGTAGCCCAGTTCCTTGCGGGCATAGTCCGCCAGCGGCTGCGCGCATTGCGCGGAGGAGGACGTCACGCGGCAGAACCACGGGTCCGGGTGGCGCTGGGTGATGTCCTCGGCGGCGGCGATGCTGAAGACCGGGATGCCTTTCTCCTTGGTGTAGTCGTCGATCGCCAGCGCCTCGAACGCCGCGAGCGGGCCGATGATGGCCGACACGTTGTTGCGCTCCACCAGTTCCTGCGTCTTGGAGCGCGTGTTGGCCGGCACGCCGCCCGTGTCGGCGGTGAACAGCTCGATGGGACGCCCGGCCATCCTGTTGCCGTTCTCCTTGAGCCAGAGCGCCAGGCCCTGCTCCATCTGGATGCCGCCCGAGGCGAGCGGCCCGGTCTTCACCGTCAGGAAACCGAGCCGGATGGCATCGGAGGCCTGTGCGCGGGCGCGCTCGGCGAGCGGCAGGGCGAGCGCGCCTCCGAGCAGCGTGCGCCGGGCGATGGGCGTCATGGTGCCTCCGAGGGGATGACGGGGAGCAGCAGCACCGGCTGCCGCCCAGGCTCGGCATGGAGCGTCGTGCGTCCGGCGAACACCGCGGGAGGTCGGTCGGCCGGGTCGTCGTGCAGGAACGGGCCGCAGCCCCGCAGCACGTTCTTGAAGTTGGACAGGCGCCCGCCCTCGACCGCCGCCTCGTAGTCGCGGCCGCGCACCGTCAGCGCGATCCGGTGGCCCGGCGGCACGACGATGGAGGTGGGCCAGATCTCGATGTCGAGCTGCACGACCTCGCCTGGGGAGAGCGGCTGCTCCTCGGCGTGGGTGTGGTAGGGACGGTACGGCAGGGTCAGCGCCGGGTCGAGCGCGCGGTGCGAGGCGCGCAGCCATCCCTGGCCGACCGGCGTGTGCGGGTCGATGGCGCCCTGGAACGTGACCTCCCGCAGGTCGGGCGTGAACACGCGCAAGACGGCGAACAGGTCGGCGTCGGCGGTGGACGACGAGACGAACAGGCGGAGCGAGGAGGGGCCGGTGATCTCCGTCGGCTCGGTGACGGGCGGTGCGACGAACGTGACGCCGTCGCCGGCGGCGTCGAAGGCGAGCGTCCCCGGTTCCGATGCCGGCCCGAGCGCGTGGCCGTGCAGGTCGAGGCCGAACTCGGTCCATCGCGTGCGGGGGATCGGCCAGGCGGCCTCGGCACGCTCCTCGAAGCGGTCGGGATGGCGCACCTGCAGCAGGACGGGCGGCTGCCGGCCCCAGTCCGAGGCGGGGCCGTCCTTGAGGAAGTGGTCGAAGAAGCGGAGCTGCAGGCTGCGGCCGTAGTCGGTGTAGAAGTGCGTCCAGTGCTCGATGCCGTGCGCCTCCAGCCATTTCTGCTTCGAAGCGGCGCGCATGAAGCCCTCGAAGTTGCCGCGGGGATGCAGCCCTTGCCCGCCCCAGTTCGCGGCCGACAGGAACGGCACCGTGACGCGCGACCAGTCGGGCGAGCGGACGCGGTGGTACTCGTCGTCGAGGGGGTGGGCGAGGATCTCCTCGCCGAACGCGCAGCGGTTCGCGGCCAGCGTCGCCTCGTCCAGCGTGTCGGGGCCGCAGACCAGGTCGCCTGTGGCCGGGCTGCGCGGGCCGCGCTCGCCCAGGCCGTGCTGCACCGTCTTCACCTGCATGTCGTACCAGTTGGCCCAGAACGTGCTGAGGATGCCGCCGTGGTGCGTCATGTCGCGGTACCAATCGGCCGCGCCTTCCCAGATGCACATGGCGGCCAGGTGCGGCGGCTGGCGGCTCGCGACCTGCCACTGGTTGATGCCGTAGTAGCTGATGCCGTTCAGCCCGACGCGCCCGCTGCTCCAGGGCTGCACGCCGGCCCACTCGATGCAGTCGTGGAAGTCCTGGGTTTCGCGCGGGCTGAAATGGTCCACGTAGCCCGGCGACCGCCCGCAGCCCCGGCTGTCCACCCGCACGCAGGCATAGCCGTGCGGCACCCATTTCTCGGGATCGACCACCTCCCAGTTCTGGTACAGGTTGCTCGATCCGGCCGCGACGTCCGGGTGCTGCGCCACCATGCGTTCCCAGGCGCTGGGATAGCCCTCCTGGAAGGCCAGCCCCTTTGCATAGGGTCCGTAGGTCAGCAGCACGGGGAAGCGGCCGTCACCGGGGGGCCGGAACACGTCGGCGCGCAGGACGGTGCCGTCATCCATGGGGATGGCGACGTCCCAGTCCACCCGCATACCGTCACGCAACTCGGATGAGCTCATTTGGCGTTTCCCGACCGCGGTTGTCGCGGCTCTTACTTGTCGGCAACTCTTACTTATCGGCTGACAGATAAGCGCGCCAGGACGGACGGCGCAAGCGGGCTACCGCTCCACCGCCGCCATCCGCTCCAGCACGTCGCACACCGCCGCCGTGTCGTGCGGGCCGTGGCCAAGCGCCATCGCGCTGGCGTACACGGGGACGCAGGCGCTCAGCAGCGGCGTCGGCACGCCGAGGCTTGAGGCGAACTGGCCGATGATGGCCATGTCCTTCTGCCAGACCGAGACTTTCATCGTCGCCGGCTCGTACTCGCCCGCCGCCATCATCGGCGCCCGCAGCTCGAACACGCGCGACGTGCCGACGCCGGCGCCGACCAGCTCCACGACCTGCCGCGGATCGAGCCCCGCCTTCATGCCGAGCACCATGGCTTCCGCGGAGGCGACGTTGTGGATCGCGACCAGCAGGTTGGCCACGTACTTCATGCGGCTGCCGTTGCCATAGGCGCCGAGGTCGTGCGCCGCCCGGGCGAAAGCGCCGAAGAAGGGCTGCACCGCCGCGACCGCGTCCGGGTCGCCGCTGGCATAGATCACGAGGTCGCGGGTCTTGGCCTGCGCCCCGGTGCCGCTGATCGGGCAATCCAGCGGGATGTGCCCCGCCGTTTCCAGCGCCGCCCCGAAGCGCAGCTTGTCGTCGAGCGCCATGGTGCTCGCCTCCACCACGATCCGGCGCGACGCCCCCGCGGCGGCGATGGCGGCGGCGCTGGCGTGCAGCGCGGACGGCGTGGGCAAGCTGGTCATGAGCACCGGCACGGCGTGGACCAGTGCCGTGAGGCCGTCGTGGACGGCCACGCCGGACGCGGCGGCGGCTTCCCGCGCCCTCCCGTCGGGATCGTAGCCGTGGACCTCCCACCCGCTGGCGACGAGGTTGGCGGACATGGCGCCGCCCATGATGCCCAGTCCGACGACACCGGCTTTTCTTTCCACGGCGTTGCTCCCCATTATGCCCATCGAGCGGTCATCAGTCTGCGATCGCCCCGACTGGAACAGTCAGGGCGTGAATCGCCAGACCAAACAACGTTAGGCTGCAACGGCGGGGAACGTCCATGCGCATCGGCTTTGCTGGAATGGGGAAGATGGGCGCCGCGATGGCCGCGCGCCTGGCGGAGACGGGCCACGCGCCCACGGTGTGGAACCGCACCCGCGCCCGGGCGGAGGCGACGGGGCTGCCGGTCACTGCCACGCCCCGCGCCCTCGCGGACGCATCCGACGTGATCGTGACCAGCCTGTTCGACGACGCGGCGGCGGAAGCGGTGTTCCACGGCGCCGACGGCCTCCTCGCAGCCGGCCTCGGGGGCAAGCTGGTCATCGAGATGAGCACGCTGCGGCCCGGGACGCAGGTCGCGCTGGCGGAAGCCATCGCCGGGCGGGACGGGGCCGCAATCGAGTGCCCGGTCGGCGGCACCACGGGGCCGGCCCGTGCGGGCAAGCTGCTCGGCATGGCGGGGGGCGAGGCGGCCGACGTCGCGCGGGCGCGCCCGGTGCTGGACCTGATGTGCCGCCGGGTCGAGCATGTCGGCCCGCACGGCGCCGGCGCTGCGCTGAAGCTCGCGGTCAACCTGCCGCTGCTGGTGTTCTGGCAGGCGTTCGGCGAGGCGAACGCCCTGGTGCGCCACCTCCGGCTCGACCCGTCCTGGCTCGTGGACTTCTTCTCCGACACGTCCGGCGCCCCCGCCGTGCTGAAGGTGCGCGGCCCGGCGCTGGCCGCGACGTTGGCCGGGCAGGAGCCGGGGCCGGCCACGTTCGACATCGCCTCCATCCAGAAGGACCTCCGCACGATGGTGGAGGAAGGCCGGTCGCGCGGCGTCGAACTCCCGGTCGCCGCGCAGGCGCTGGCGTGCTTCGGCGAGGCGAGCGAGGCCGGCTGGGGCGGGCGCGACTGCAGTTGGCTGCCGGCGTTCTGGGCGGCGAAGGCAGGGTAGAGCCATCACCACGCCTGATGCCCCCGCGCAGAATCGGTGATGCGCGGAGGCGCCCGGGCTGGCCTATAGTGCGGCAACGACAGGACCGGAGGTCGTCATGCAGCTTGGCTTCTTCACCATGCCCATCCACCCGCTGGACAAGGACTGGCGCCAGTCGCTGCGGGAAGACCGCGAAGCCTTCGTCCTGGCCGACGAGCTCGGCTTCAGCGAGGCCTATGTCGGCGAGCACACCACCGACAAGGCAGAGAACATCACGTCCTGCGTGCTGTTCCTGGCCAGCCTGGTCGGGCAGACGAAGCGGATCCGCCTCGGCACCGGCACGGTCAACCTGCCGAACACCCACCCGGCGCGCGTGGCCGGCGAGATCGCGATGCTGGACCACCTGCTGGACGGGCGGCTGAACTTCGGCATCAGCCCGGGCGGCCTGCCCTCGGACGCAGAGGCGTTCGGCACGCTGGGCGCCGACCGCAACGCCATGTTCGTGGAGGCGATCGACCAGGTGCTGAAAATCTGGGCCAGCGAACCGCCCTACGACATCGTGGGCAAGTACTGGTCCGTCACCACGCAGAAGACGATGATCGCCGACATCGGCCAGGGCGTCATCCCCAAGCCGCTGCAGGCGCCGCACCCGCCCATCGTGGTGACGGTGGTGGCCCCCTTCTCCAAGGGCGTGACGGCCGCCGCGGCGCGCGGCTGGGAGCCGATCAGCGCCAACTTCCTGATGCCGCAATGGGTGCGGAGCCATTGGCCGAACTACGTGGAAGGCTGCGCGCAGGCGGGCCGCCCGGCCGACCCGGCGAACTGGCGCATCGCCAAGAGCATCTGCGTCGCCGACGACCGCGACACGGCACGGCGCTACGCGACCGACCCGGACAGCCCCTATCGTTTCTACTACCAGCAGCTCCTGACCAAGATGAAGCGCGCCGGCCGGGCCGAGCTGTTCAAGGAGGACCGCAGCCAGCCCGACGACAGCGTGACGCTGGATGCGGTCTGCGACCGGCTGATCATCCACGGCACGCCGGACGAGGTGGCGGACCGCATCCTGGCGTTCCGGGAGGAGGTGGGCGACTTCGGCACGCTGCTGTATGCCGGGCACGACTGGGCGGACCGGGAGATCGCCCGGCGCAGCAAGGTCCTGATGGCGGAAAAGGTGATGCCGCTGGTGAACGCGGCGGTCGCGCAGGAGCGCAAGGCGGCTGAGTAATGCGGCTGTCAAGCGGCGCGATGGTTGGGGTTGTAAGGTTTGTCATGGGTGAGCACGGTCCACAGGACGTTGGTGCGCTGGCGTGCGAGGGCGATGACGGCCTGGACATGATGCTTCCCCTCGCGCCGCTTGGGTTGTAGTAGGCTCGGCTGTCGGGATGGCTGCTGAGGGCGCAGAAGGCGCTTTGGCAGAGGGTGCGCTTGAGGTCCTTGTCGCCGCGCCTGGCTCTGCGCAGCGTTTGCGAGTGTCCGGACCGTCGCAGCACGGGCGCGAGGCCGGCTGCGGCAGCGAGGGCGGCGGGCGGGCGGAAGCGGGCGGTGTCGCCGGCGGTTGCGATGAACCCGGCTGCCTCGCGCAAACCGCTGGGACGGCCCCCATGCCCGGCAAGGAGCGCACGAGGGCACCTTTAGGGTGGGTGCTGACGATGGCCTCCAGCTCCCTGCCGGTGGTCGCCAAACGGTCGCGCACGACCAGGGCCTCGGTGGCCATTTCGCGCACGAGGCGGGCGGTCATTGCCTCGCCTGGAATGGCGGTGCGCTGTTGCGCGGCGCAGGTGCGGGCCAGTTCGGCCAGGCGTTCGGGATCGCGCAGGTTGGGCGTCCGGCGCAGGTGGCGAACGGGTGCCTTGACGCTCGCGCGGCCGATCCCAGCCGCGGTGACGTAGCGGGTCAGCAGGGCCAACGGGCCTTTGCAGGTGACGTCGAGCTTGGTTTCGAGGCTGGGATGGGCCTGGGACGGCAGTTGGCGCAGTCGCGGCACGGATCGGCCGCAAGCCGTCCCGAGTGCGCACGAGGTCGGCGATGTCCGG
>CAXUJE010000253.1:4000-8130 GCA_964251035.1 uncultured Acetobacteraceae bacterium | reverse complement strand
GGCGGCAGGGACCGAACCGCCGCGCCGCGCGGGCGACGGCGCGGCCGGCGGCCTGCATCAGCACGGCGCCGGGCACGCCGGCCCGGGCAGCGGCGGCGTCGGCGGCGGTCATCTCGGCAGGGGTCAGGAGTTCGTGCGCCATGCCTCCCTCTGTGCCAGCTTGGCCGTCCAGGGCAAGCGCGACTCGCGGCCTTGTGTGCGACGCTTCAGCGAAAGGTTGGGACCCCCGGCATGTCGATCGTGATCACGGTGGCGCAGCAGAAGGGCGGCGCGGGCAAATCGACGCTGGTGGCCAACCTGGCGGCGGCGCTGGCGGCAGTGCGGACCGTCGCAGTGCTCGACATCGACCCGCAGCACAGCCTGGCGCGCTGGCACGCGATCCGCCTGGCGCGCGCGGCGCCCGCGGCGGCGCTGACCTTCTCCGACCTGTCCGGCTGGCGGCTGGCGGGCGAGCTGGACCGGCTGCGCCGCGCCCATGACGTGGTGCTGATCGACAGCCCGCCGGTGATCGACGCCGACAGCCGCCGGGCGATCCGCGGGGCGGACCTGGTGGCGGTGCCGGTGCAGCCCAGCCCGCCGGACATCTGGGCGGCGGAAGGCACGCTGAAGCTCGCCGCCGAGGAGAAGCGCCCGGCCTGCCTGATCCTGAACCGCGTGCCGACCGGCAAGCGTTTGCGCGACACGACGGATGGCGAGCTGCGGGCGCGCGGCCTGTCCGTGCTGCCGGCGGAGCTGGGCAACCGGGCAGCGTTCAGCCATGCCTTCGCCGAGGGCCTGGGCGTGACGGAGGCCGCGCCGCGCAGCCAGGCGGCGGTTGAGCTGCGGGCGGTGCTGGCGGCGATGCTGGCGAGGATTGGGTGACGGCCTGAGTACCTTCGGCGCAAAGACTGCGCCGGAGAGGACGCCGGGCTGCGGGTTCGCCAATCCATCGGCTATTCCACTGCCAGTCATGCCCTCGCGCCGATGATGCTTGGTCCTGTGCCCCTTAAGTCTTCACGGTAAAATCGGCGTTGCGGTAAGCGTCGGCGTAGCTCCGTGCTTGCGGACCGAGAGCGGCCTCGATCCTGGACCACAGGCCCTCGACCACCTCGGCGCGGTGTATCAGTCCTTCGATAAGCCCTGTCGCGACCGCCGTCCCAATATCGCTGTCCTCGGATGCCAGGCCTTGCTCGATCAGGGCCGAAAGGCGTCTCCACTCCTCCGGACCGATAGCGTCATATTGCTTGGCGATCTCACCACCGAAGTGGCCCAGCAAGGATATCGGCAGAGGCTCCTCTGGATCGCGGTACTCTTCCAGGTCGCGGCAGTTGTCGCGCAGGAACGCCGACTCAATCAGCATATGGTCAGCGAACTGCATCATGGATTCTTTGCTCATTTGCCCGCCAAAGCATTCTGGAGATCATGCATCACGTTCTCAGCCGCGGCCCTGTCGCCAGGGAAAGCCGTCGGATTGGCTTGGAGCCACTTCTGGAGCCTGGTCACGCCTTCTGAGAGTGCCATCGTCCTCCAGTGGGCTGCCCTGTCGCCTTCTCGGCTCGCACAGCATCGGCTGTACTGCCGCTACCGACCTTGGCGTTCGGCCTATACATCTCGTCCATGATGTCCGAAAGCTTCGGGTCTGCTGTTGCGGGCCGTCCCATGTCACGGCGGAGACCGTTCGTATATCTCTGAAACTCTGCCCGGTTGGCTGCTGGTGGTTGCCTGGTGGGCGCGGTCGGCACGGGGCTGCCGCCAAAGTGTGGAATGGTCGGGACCGGGCTGTTCAGCCCGGGAATGGGCTGAGGCAACGCATGAGCGCGTGCCTGCCCGGGGGTCTCCAAACCCTTTTCGACCGCAAGCCGATCCTCGGGCGGGACATCTCCTAGGTCCTCCAGCGGAAACAAACCTTGCGCTTATCCTTCGGCGGCATCGGTGCGATTTCTTTTCGATTGGGTCCGAGTGGCGCCCTGCCCCAACCCCTTCGAAACCTCCACCACGTCCGGCTCGTCCGGCAGCCGCGCGACCGCAAACCCCATGCGCCGCATGAAGGCGAGCATCGGCGCGTTGTCCGCCAGCACCTGCCCGGTGATGCGCGTCATGCCCTGGCTGCGGCCCCAGTCCATCACGCGCTGCATCAGGCGCCGGGCCAGGCCGCGGCCCTTCATGCCGGCCTCCACCACCACGGCGAACTCGCCGGTCTCGGTATAGGGTTCGCGCACCAGGCGGCACACGCCGACCGTCTCGCCAGTCGCTTCGCGGACCGCGACGAAGGCCATCTCGCGGTCGTAGTCCACCTGGGTCATGCGGGCGACCTGCTCCGGGGACAGGGCGCGGAGCATGCTGAAGAAGCGGTAGCGGATGTCCTCGGGCGACAGGCGGGCGAACAGGGCGGCGTGCGCCTCCGCGTCCTCCGGGCGGATCGGGCGGATCAGCACGGCCTCGTTGCCGGCAGTCCAATGCTCGGCAAGTTCCGCCGGGTAGGGCGCGATGGCGAGCTGCGCCGCGTCGCCGGGCGGGCGCAGCGCGATCCAGGCGTCGGCGACCGAGACGCCGGACGCATCGGCAAAGACCGGGTTCAGCTCGACCTCGGCGATCTCCGGGAAGTCGACGACGAGCTGGCTGATGCGGACCAGAGCGTCGGCCACGGCGTCCCGGTCGGCGGCCGGCTGCTCGTGCGATGCGTCCAGCCCGCGCGCCGCACGGGTGCGGGCGACCAAGCCATGGGCCAAGGCGAGGTTGAGCGGCGGCAGGTCGAAGACTATGTCGCCCAACGCCTCGGCGGCGCTGCCGCCCGGGCCGAAGCCGATCGCTGGGCCGAAGGTCGGGTCGTCCGCCACGCTGACCCGCAGCTCGCGGGCGCGGTTGACCTGGCGCTGCACCAGGAAGCCCTCAGCCAACCCTTCGGCCCCGATGCGCTCGCGGCGGCGGCCGAGCCGGAGCGCCGCCGCCCGCACTGCGCCAGCGTCGTGCAGGTCGAGGGCCCCGCCGCCGGGTCCGCCGGCCGGGGGGGGGGCGCTGCGGCGCAGCTTGAGCACGGCGGGGACGCCGCGGCGACGGCAGGCGTCGCCCGCGTCGTCCGCCGACAGCGCGGGCCGGCTGGGCACCACGGGGATGCCGTAGGCGGACAGCGCCGCCAGCGCCTCGTCCTGCAGCAGGCCCGCGCGGCCGTCCCGGCGCACCGCCCCGAACAGCGCGCGCACCGCGGCGCGGTCGGGCGCCAGGCTCAGCACCGTGCTGGGCGGCAGCTCGCGGGCGGCTTCCCGGGCGCGCCGCTGCTCCACGAGCTGGCCGAAGCCGCGCATGGCCTGTTCCGGCGAGGCGAACGCCGGCACCCCGGCGATAGCCAGGCTGCGGCGGTGCCCGGCGCCGGTCGTCTCCCCCAGGACGCAGGCGAGCAGCGGCACCTTCATGCCGGGCGCGCAGGCGGCAAGGGCGGCGATCCCCGCGGCGTCGGCCACGCCGGAGGGCGCCATCACCACGACGACGCCGCCGACCTCCGGCACCGGCGACAGCATGGACGCCGCCTCGGCCAGGCGGATGGGCTGCGCCGGGCCGGTCCAGACCAGCGCCGCTCCGGCCGGCGCCGGCGGCAAGGTCAGGCCCAGCACCTGCCGCGTGGGCGCGCCGAGGCTGGCGAGCGGGATGCCGAGCGTGAGCGCGGTGTCGGCCGCCATCTGGCCGGGACCGATGGCGTTGGTGACGACCGCGACCGCCTCGTTGCGGGGCGGACGGGCGCGGGTCAGGGTCTCGGCCGCGGCCAGCAGGTCCGCCAGGCGCCGCACCCGGATCACCCCGGCGCGGCGCAGGGCGGCGTCGAACACCGCGTCCTCCCGGCCTGTCGGGTCCCGCAGCCGGCCGCCGGGGTGGATCGCGACGACAGGGCGCAGCCGCGCCGCCGCGCGTGCGGCCGACATGAACCGCCGGCGGTCCTTGATGCCGCGGATGTCGAGCAGGATCGCGCCGGTGCCAGGGTCGCGCGACAGCCAGTCGAGCACCAGGCCGAAGCCGATATCGGCGCTGCCGCCGACGCCGACCACGTGGCTGAAGCCGACGCCGTTCGGCTCCGCCCAATCCAGCACCGCCCGGCACAGCGCCGCGGATTGCGAAACCAGCGCCACCCGGCCGGGCTGCGGCTGGATGTGCCCGGTGGA
>CAXUJE010000253.1:0-3900 GCA_964251035.1 uncultured Acetobacteraceae bacterium | reverse complement strand
GCCGCGCGCCGCGAGCGCCAGCAACGCCGGGGCCACGTCGTCCGGCCCGGACGCGATCACGCCCAGGCTGGGCGCCACCGGCAGGCTTGCGATGTCCGGGTAGGCGAGCACGCCATGGGCGGCGTCCAGCCCCTTCCCCACTGGCAGCACGGCGCCGCGGAACCCGGCACCGAGCATGTTCCGCATGGCCGTCTTGCCCAGCTCGGTGTCGACGCCGACGATGGCGACGGACTCAGGGCGGAACAGGTTCTCGACGTGGAAGCGGCCGGGCTGCACGCGGTGGATGATCGGCATGATACCTCCATGGTGCAGTGCAACATAGGGGCGTCCGGACCCGTTGCCTAATCAGGCCCGGGTCCCAGCGGCCAAGGTCTGGCGAGGGTTACAGCGGGCGCTTGATCAGCGCCGCGACCTCCCCCACGACGCCGCGGCGGAACATCAGCACGCAGGCGACGAAGATGACGCCCTGCGTCACCGTGACCCAGGAGCCGTAGCCGGCGAGCGCGTTCTCCGTCCACTGGATGATGCCCGCGCCGACCACGGGGCCGAAGATGGTGCCCATGCCGCCCAAGAGGTTCATCAGCACGACCTCCCCGGACTGGGCGTAGTTCACGTCGGTGAGCGTCGCGATGCCGAACACCAGCGCCTTGGTGCCGCCGGCGATGCCGGCGATGAAGGTGCTGAGCACGAAGGCGATCAGCTTGTAGTCGTCGGTGCGGTAGCCGAGCGAGGTGGCGCGCGGCTCGTTCTCGCGGATCGCCTTCAGCACCTGGCCGAACGGCGAGTGCACGACGCGGTGGATCAGCAGGAAGAATACAAGGAAAACGGCCGCGACGAGGGCGTACATCGCAAGGTCGCTGCGGAGCGAGAACAGGCCGAACAGGTTGCCCCGGGGTACCTGCTGGATGCCGTCCTCGCCCCCGGTGAACGGCGCCTGCAGGCAGAAGAAGTAGTTCATCTGCGCCAGCGCCAGGGTGATCATCGCGAAGTAAAGCCCTTGCCGCCGGATGGCGAGTGCGCCGAACACGCAGCCGAGCGCGCCGCCGGTCAGGCCGCCCAGCAGGATGGCGACCTCCGGCGTGATCCCCCAATTCTTCGCGGTCCAGGCGGTGACGTAGCTGCCCATGCCGAAATA
This sequence comes from uncultured Acetobacteraceae bacterium, assembly GCA_964251035.1. GTDB lineage: Bacteria > Pseudomonadota > Alphaproteobacteria > Acetobacterales > Acetobacteraceae > CAHJXG01. The sequence continues at coordinate 2,765 of CAXUJE010000253.1, read as the reverse complement.
CGCGGCATGGCCGAAGCTCAAGAGGCCCACGAAGCCGATCAGCAGGTTGAAGGCGCAGGCGAACAGCGCGAAGCACAGCACCTTCATCAGGAACACCGGGTAGATCCCGAGCGGCGCCACCACGACCGCGGCCAGCAGCAGCAGGAACGCCACCGCCTGCGCGCTGCTGAACCCCAGGATGCTGAACGGGCGCGGGGCCGCCGTCCGCGGCAGGACCGTCGTGGTGCCCATGCTACGCCGCCTTTCCGAACAGCCCGGCCGGCCGGGCGAGGAGGACGATGACCATGACGACGAAGATGACGGTCGCCGACGCCTGCGGGTAGAACACTTTCGTGAGGCCCTCGACGATGCCGAGGCCGAAGCCGGTGACGATGCTGCCGAGGATGCTGCCCATGCCGCCGATCACCACCACGGCGAACACGGTGATGATGAAGTTGGACCCCATGTTGGGGTTCACCGAGTAGATCGGCGCCGCCAGGACGCCTGCGAACGCCGCCAGCGCCACGCCCCCGGCATAGGTCAGGCTGATCATCCGCGGCACGTTCACGCCGAAGGCCTGCACGAGGTCCGGGTTCTCGGTCGCCGCGCGGAGGCGCGCGCCAAGCTGGGTGCGCTCGATCACGAACCAGGTGAGCAGGCACATGCCGGCGGCGGCGGCCACGACCCACAGCCGGTACTTCGGCATGAACATGAAGCCGAGGTCCACCGGGCCGGACAGGGCCTGCGGGATGCGGTACGGCATGCCGGAGCTGCCGAAGGCGTTGCGCGCCAGGCCCTCGATGATCAGCGCCATGCCGAAGGTCAGCAGCAGGCCGTACAGGTGGTCGAGCTTGTACAGCCTTCGGATCACCGTCCGCTCCAGCAGCAGCCCGAAGGCGCCGACAAGGAGCGGCGCCACGATCAGCGCCGGCCAGTAGCCGAGCGAAAGCCAGTCCGGCACCGCGAGGCCGGGGGAGATCATGGCCAGCCAGGTGTTCGGCGTCAGCATCATCCACGCCGCGAACGCGCCCAGCATGAACAGCGCGCCGTGGGCGAAATTGATGATGTTCAGCATGCCGAAGATCACGGCCAGGCCCAGCGACAGCAGCGCGTAGAACGCCCCGTTGATCAGCCCGAGCGACAACTGGCCGAACAGCAGCGGGCCGGGGACGCCGAAGACGCTGGTCACGTGCGTACCAGCGGGCACCCGCTCTCGGCGAGCGGCTTCCATGCCTGGTCGGCCGGCGTCGTGACCACGACCTTGAGGTAGTCCCAAGGCCCCCGGCTCTCGGCCGGCGTCTTCACCTGGAACAGGAAGGTCGGGATGATCGCCAGCCCGTCCTCGCGGATGCGGGCGGCGCCGAACGCGTCGTCCGCGGTCGGCATCGCCTTCATGCGGGCGACCGCCGCCGCGCCGCTGGCCTGCGCCGCCGCCACGCCCATGTCCTTCGCCGCCTTGAGATAGTGCAGCGCCCCGGCGTAGCACCCGGCGTTGTCCATGTTCGGCCGCGCCGAGGGGTACAGCGCCTTGAACCGCTCGCTGAACGCACGGGTGTGGTCGTTCAGGTCCCAGTAGAACGACTCCGTCATATATAGGCCCTGCGCCGTTTCCAGGCCGAGGCCGTGCACGTCGGACAGGTACATGAGGAGGGCGGCAACCTTCATCTGCCGGGTCAGCCCGAACTCGGCGGCCTGCTTGATGGAGTTGATGGTGTCGGTGCCGGCGTTGGCCAGGCCCAGCACCTTGGCGCCGCTCGCCTGGGCGGAGATCAGGAAGGAGCTGAAGTCGGTCGTGCCCGGGAAGGGGTACGCCGACGCGCCCAGCACCTTGCCGCCGCCGCGGGTGACGAAGCCCGAGGTGTCGCGCTGGAGCTGCTGGCCGAACACGTAGTCGGCGGTCAGGAAGTACCAGCTATCCCCGCCCGCCTGCACGACCGCGCCGCCGGTGGAGCGCGCCAGCATCCAGGTGTCGTAAGACCAATGCACCGTCACCGGCGTGCACTGCGGACCTGTGAGGTCGGTCGTCGCGGCGCCGGTGTTGACGTAGGCGCGGTCCTTCTCCTTGCAGACCTGGTTCACCGCGAGCGCGACGGAGCTGGTGTTCACGTCCACGATCAGATCGACGCCGTCGCGGTCGAACCACTGCCGCGCGATGCCCGCTCCCACGTCCGGCTTGTTCTGGTGGTCCGCGTACAGCACCTCCGCATTGACGGAGCCGGCCATCTCCTGCACGGCCAGCCGCACGGCGGCGACCGACGCCAGGCCGGCGATGTCCCGGTAGGGGCCGGACCCGTCGTTCATCACGCCGATGCGGACCGGCTTGCCCTGCGCCCGGGCCGGCCAGGCTAGGGGCGCCGCGGCCAGGGCGGACGCGGCGGTGAGCAAGGTGCGGCGTTGGATCATGAAGGCGCTCCGGTCATCGAGGGGGGTCCGAACGCCCCCATGCTCTTAAACACCCAAGTACTCGTGCAGCTTGTCCATATTGGCCGACAGCTCGTTGTTCGGGATCATGTCGATCACCCGGCCGTGCTCCATGACGTAGTGACGGTCGGCGACCGTGGCGGCGAAGCGGAAGTTCTGCTCGACCAGCAGCACGGTGAAGCCGCGCGCCTTGATCTCCCGGATGGTGCGGCCGATCTGCTGCACGATCACCGGGGCCAAGCCCTCCGTCGGCTCGTCTAAAAGGAGCAGCCGCGCGCCGGTGCGCAGGATGCGGCCGATGGCGAGCATCTGCTGCTCGCCGCCCGACAGCTTGGTGCCCTGGCTGCCGGCGCGCTCCTTGAGGT
>CAXUJE010000252.1:6987-8151 GCA_964251035.1 uncultured Acetobacteraceae bacterium | reverse complement strand
ACAGCCGCACGTCTCAACCATGGCCAGCCTCAAAGCGGCGAAGCAGGGCAGCTAGTTCGGCTTCAGGCTTGTCCCGAGCAGCCGGCCCAGCGACACCACGGGCGCCCCGGGACGAAGCCGGTGAAGTTGACGCCGATCATTGCGTCGAGGTCGAATGGCTGCGGCTTGTCCACCGCATAGTTGAACGCGCCATAGACCGCGATGTTCTGCGGCGGGCCGATGTCGCGCGCTGCGCCGCGGTAGATCGTCTTCAGGCCCTGGAAGAAGATCACGCCGCCGGGGTAGTTGGGACGCTGCAGCAGCGGGATCGCCGGGGCGGCCGTGCCCTTGATGTTGGTGCGCCCGGTCCGGGTGTTCCACTCGAATCCGGCCTCTAGGTTGGACGGGTAGGGGTCGTTGCTGAACTCGCTGCGCTGCCCGTACTCGGCCAAGATCTGGGCGCCGCTCGACTGGTCGGTGGCGAAGATGCAGTTGCCGTAGTTCACCGCGGTGCGATATTTGTCCTCGAAGGCGCCGACCTGGAGGTAGCAGGTCGGGGTCAGTCTGTAGGTGGCCGGCCCGCCCCACACGGGATAGGGGACGGAGTTGAAATCCCCATCAACCTGCAGCGTCGGCGAGTAATGGGTGAACGGGTCGAGCGGGTTCGGCAGGAAGAGATAGTTGAACACGTTCGTCCGGCCGACCTCGATGGACAGCCGATCATCCAGAAGCCGCTGCTCGTAGGTCTGGAGGCATGATCCGGCTGTGCTTCTCCGTAAGGTGCTGCGGAAAGTCGCCCGGACGTAAGCCTGGCCCACGCCCGAGATCAACGCACCCGGCACTCATCGGCCTCAAGCCTCGTCAGCCGTTCTTACGTCCCTGGCAAAGAACGATGGGGGTCGTCAGCGCATAGGCGAATCCGCTGCCCTGGTACACGGCCGAGTTCGCCACCCCGGTCGGCAGCAGGAAGGACCCGTTGACCACGGATTGCTGGTTGCCCAGGGTCATCAGCGTCCAACTGAACGTGCAGGTCTGCGTCGGCGCGTCGGGGTCGGTGTGGCTGCACAGCAGTTCCGCCCCGCCCGCGACCGCCATTCCGGCGCAACTGAACGGCGCCCGGGCCAGGGCCGGCGCGGCCGACAGCACGGCCAACCCCATGGCGACCAAGCCTGGGGCGACCAAGCC
>CAXUJE010000252.1:0-6887 GCA_964251035.1 uncultured Acetobacteraceae bacterium | reverse complement strand
GGCGACCAAGCCTGGGGCGACCAAGCCCGGGGCGAACGCCGCCCTTTTCGCCGCTGCACTCATCCCACCAAATCTCCGCGATTTTGCATGCAGGCCACTCTAGCGGAAACTCGTAAGCAACGCTATAATCTGTGTCGCCATGATAAGTTAGGCTTTTAACGGGGTAGCTGCCGCCATGCACGGCGACAATGACGAGTGGACCGACCAAGAGGCCCAGTTGCCCACGATCGGTTTCGTCCTGCATGACGTAGGACGGCTAATGCGCAAGCGCTTCGAGCAGCAGGCAGCGCACCTCGGCTTCACCCGGTCGCAATGGCTGGTCTTGCTGCACCTGGCCAAGAACGAGGGCATCCATCAGGCCGGGCTCGCGGAGATCCTGGAGGTCGAGCCGATCACCTTGGTTCGCATCCTCGACAAGTTGGAAGGCCGCGGCTTGATCGAGCGGCGGCAGCACCCGACCGACCGCCGCCTTTGGCTGCTGTTCCTCGACCCCAAGGCGCGTTCGAGCCTGGAGCCGCTGCATGCCATCGGCGAGGTCACGCGGTCGGAGGCGCTCGCCGGGCTGTCGGACGCGGACCGGGCGGCGCTGCTCAGGATGCTTGGCGCCATCAAGGCGAACCTGGTCGAGGCGTGTGCCCGGCCCGGCGCCCGGAAGAAGGCGAGTTGAACCCTCAAGAGCATCGACAGGGCCATGGACACGAACAACACCAGCATCGTTGACGACAAGCCGCTCACGCGCGTGGACGCCCGGACGGAGCCGCCCGTCCACACGCCGCCGCCCATCCGGCCCCCCACTGCCCGGCGGCGGCGCGTGCTGCGTCCGCTGCTGTTCGCGCTGTTGCCTGTGGCGTTGATCGCCGGGGCATACGAGTACGTGGTCGGCGGCCAGGTCATGTCCACGGACAACGCCTACGTGCAGGCGCAGTCGCTCGGCGTGTCCACGGACGTGTCGGGCCTGGTCGACTCCATCGAAGTGCACGACAACCAGCACGTGAAGAAAGGTGACGTGCTGTTCCGGCTGCGCGACGCCTCGTTCCGCATCGCGTTGGAAGGCGCGCAGGGGCAGCTCGGCGCCGTGCGGAACCAGGTGCTGACGCAGCAGGCCAGCTACAAGCAGGCCTTATCGCAGATCGAGCAGGCCCGCGCGGACATCCCGTATTACGAGACGGTGTTCAAGCGGCAGCAGGACCTGGCGTCCAGCGTCGTCGCGTCGCGTGCCAGCTACGACCAGGCGCAGCACGACCTGACATCGGCGCGGCAGAGGGCGGCGGTGGCGGAGGCGCAGGCGCAGGCCATGCTGGCGCAACTCGGCTACGACGCGAACCAGCCAGTGGAGGACAACCCATTCTATAAGCAGGCCAAGGCCGCGGTGGACTCGGCGCAGCGCGACCTGAACGACACCGTGGTGCGGGCGCCGTTCGACGGGATCGTGACCAACGTGGACTCGCTGCAGGTCGGCAGCTACCTGCGCGCGTCGCAGCCGGGGTTCAGCCTGATCTCCGACACCGACCTGTGGGTCGAGGCCAGCCCCAAGGAAACGGAGCTGACCTACGTCGAGCCGGGCCAGCAGGCGGTGGTCACGGTGGACACCTACCCGGGCACCGAGTGGACCGGCGCCGTCGAGAGCATCAGCCCAGCCTCCGGCTCCTCCTTCTCGCTGCTTCCGGCGCAGAACACCACGGGCAACTGGGTGAAGGTCGTGCAGCGCATCCCGATGCGCGTGCGGCTGGACCTGTCGGGCCACAAGCCGCCGTTGCGGGTGGGCATGAGCGTGGTGGTGGAGGTCGACACCGGCCACGCCCGCGGCCTGCCGACCAGCGTGCAGGCGTTGCTGGACCGAGTCCGCGGCCGCCATGTCTAGCGCAACGGCGCTCGCCGCGCCCGGACGCGTCGCCAACCGCGGGGCGATCACCGCCTGCGTGATCCTGTCGGTGATCATGCAGGCGCTGGACACCACCATCGCCAACGTGGCGCTGCCCTACATCCAGGGCAGCGTGGCTGCCAGCGCGGACCAGATCAACTGGGTCCTGACCTCCTACATCACCGCGGCGGCCATTATGACCCCGCCCTCCGGCTACCTGGCCGCGCGCTTCGGGCGCAAGCGCATGCTGCTGGTCTCGATCAGCGGGTTCGTCGTCGCCTCTGTGCTGTGCGGCGTCGCCGAGTCGCTGACGCAGATCGTGGGGTTCCGCCTGCTGCAGGGCTTCTTCGGGGCGGCGCTGGTGCCGCTGTCGCAGTCGATCCTGCTCGACATCTACTCGGCCGAGGAGCGCGGGTCGGCGATGGCGCTGTTCGGCGTGTCGGTGATGGTGGGGCCTGTGCTCGGCCCGGTGATCGGCGGGTGGCTGACGGACAACATCAGTTGGCGCTGGGTGTTCTACATCAACCTCGGCATCGGAGCGGTGGCGTTCGCAGGCGTCAGCGCCTTTGTCACGGAAACCAGGGCCGACGCGCGGACCCGGCTCGACTGGCTCGGCTTCGGCGCGCTCAGCGTCGCGATCGCCGCCCTGCAGGTCTTCCTGGACCGGGGCGAGCAGCTTGACTGGTTCTCCTCGGGCGAGATCATGATCGAGGCGCTGGTGGCCGCCTGCGCGTTCTACGTCTTCCTGGCGCACACCTTCACAAGCGACAAGCCGTTCGTGAACCCGCGCCTGTTCCTTGACCGGAACTTCGCCCTGGGCATGGTCTTCATCTTCATCGTCGGCATCACCTATCTTGCCTCCATGGCGCTGATGACGCCGTTCCTGCAGACGCTGATGGGCTACCCGGTGGTGACGGCCGGGCTGGTCATGGGGCCGCGCGGGATCGGCACGATGGCGTGCATGTTCGCCGTGGGCAAGCTGATCGGCCGGGTGGAGATCCGCTGGCTGCTGCTGGCGGGGCTGGGCCTGACCGCCTGGGCCATGTTCGACATGACGGGCTGGACCCGCGACGTGTCGGAAGCGAGGATCGTGGTCACGGGCTTCATCCAGGGCGCCGGGCTGGGCTTCCTGTTCGTGCCGCTGTCGGTGGTCACGTTCGCGACCTTGCCGGCGGCCAGCCGCGGCGACGGGACGGGGCTTTACAACCTGTCGCGCAACATCGGGTCGAGCGTCGGCATCTCGGTCGTGACCGCGCTTCTGGCCGAGAACGTGCAGGTCAACCATGCCGACATCGCCGCCTACATCACGCCGTTCAACCCGGCGCTGCGCGGGCCTGCGATGGAGCAGTGGATGAGCCCGTACTCGGCGGCCGGCCGAGGACCGCTTGACGCGATGATCACGTCCCAGGCGACGATGATCAGCTACATGGACGACTTCAAGCTGCTGATGCTGACCTGCCTGGCGGTGATGCCGCTCGTCTTCCTGCTGCGCCGGTCCGCCGGCCCGGTGGCCGTGGACCACTCCGCCGTCATGGAGTGAACGCCACCCAGCGGCTCCTGCGCCGCCGCTCAGACCTGCAGCCGATACCGCTCGATCTTCCGGTACAGCGTGCTGCGCGACACGCCCAGAGACTTTGCCGCCGCGGTCAGGTTGCCGGAGCATAGCCGCACCGCGCCGATGATCGCCGTGCGTTCCGACGCTTCCAGGCTCGCGGGCGCCTCGGTCGCCGCGGGCGGCGGGCCGATCGGCTCCGACGACAACCCGGCGGCCAGCTCGTCCAGCCGGACATCCGGCGTGTCCGACATCAGCAGCAGGCTTTCGACGACGTTGCGCAGCTCGCGCACGTTGCCCGGCCAATGGTAGGCGCCAAGCAGGCGCAGCACCTCGAGGCCGAAGCGGCGCGGGGGCACCTCATGGCGTTCCGCAAGCGACGCGTTGAAGTGCTCGACCAGCAGTTCCAGGTCGCCGTGACGCTCGCGCAGCGGCGGCGGCCTGATCCGGGTCACGCCGATGCGGTGGTACAGGTCACGGCGGAAGCGCCCGGCGGCGACCTCGTCCAGCAGCGTGCGGTTGGTCATCGCCAGCAGGCGCACCTCGACGCGCCGGGGCTGCCCGTCGCCCAGGCGGTAGATCACGCCCTCCTCCAAGGCACGGAGCAGGAAGGGCTGCAGGTCCAGCGGCAGCTCGCCGACCTCGTCCAAACAGAGCGTGCCGCCATGGGCCAGCTCGAACCGGCCCGCGCGCCCCTCGCTGGTCGCCCCGGTGAAGGCGCCGCGCACGTGGCCGAACAGCTCGGCGGCCAGGAGGTCCTTGGCGACGGCGCCGCAGTTGAAGGCGACGAAGGGCCGGCGCGGGTCGTGCGCGAAGTGGATGGCGCGGGCGAACAGCTCCTTGCCGACGCCGGTCTCGCCCTCGATCAGCACCGGGACCTGCTTGCCGACCAGTTGGCGCGCACGGCCCACCGCCTCCGTCATCGCGGGGCTGCGGCCCAGGATCGCGTCGAAGGCGCCCGGCTGCTCCGCCGCCGCGGCGCGCGTCCGGGCCGGCACCACCAGCACGGCGCCGATGGCGCGCCCTTCCACCCGCACCGGGCTGAACCATTCCGCCCGCAGGCCCTCCGGCAGCCGGTCGGCCCAGTCCTCGACGGTGGAGCCGTCATCGAGGCCGGGCACGCGCTGGCCCAGCCCCACCAGGGTCGGCACCCGGCCGGTGCGGTGCACCAGGCGGCCGGCGCGGTCGATGGCCACCATGCCCGCCACGTCGGCCTCGCTGATGCGGTCCAGGCAGACCTCAAGCAGGCGCATGCGCTCGCTCGCCGCGCGCTCCGCCAGGACCATCTCGACCTGCCGGGCGGCCGACACCGCGAGCGACAGGTTGTTGCGCCCGTAGGTGGACGGCGGCCCCGAGATATCGACCACGCCGAGCATGGCGCCGGTGCCCGGCTCGAAGATGGGCGCGGCGGCGCAGGTCCAGGCCTTGATGCCCTCGCAGAAGTGCTCCGCCGCGTGGACCTGCGCCGGGCGGCCGGTCGCCAGCGCCGTGCCGATGCCATTGGTGCCGACCGCGTCCTCCCGCCAGTCGCCGCCGCGGGTCAGGTGGATGGCCTCGCCCTGCTCCAAGGTGTGCCGGTCGCCCACCGCGTCCAGCACGACGCCGTCGTTGTTGGTCAGCAGCATGATGGAGCGCGACCCGCTGAACATTTCTGCCACTTCGGCGAAGACCTCGGCGGCGGCGGAGACCAGGTCGGCGTGGTGGCGGCGCAGTTGCTCGATGGCGTCGCCGCGGGCCACGATGGGGGCGGAGCGGCCGGTCGGGTTGATGCCCAGCTCCTGGCTACGCAGCCACGACGCGACGACGAAGTTGCGGGCGGGGATCGCGGCGGCGGGGTCGCCCGTCAGGAATCGCTCCCATGCCGCCATGGTGTCGGCGGCCTCGGGGCGGCGGTTGATAGCGCAAGGTGCTGGGGCGCTGGGTGCTGGAAGGCTGCTCCTGCCTAGCCGCCGCTCCGCCATGGGCCTCTCCCCGATGGGCTTCTCCCATCATCAGCCGTGTTAGAGCAGCTCCGCCCCGCCTCCCATCGCCGGGCCGGCAGTCGGGTCGGCGCCGTCCGGCTTGGTCGCGATCAGGGTCTGCGTCGTGAGGATCAGCCCGGCGACCGAGGCCGCGTTGCGCAGCGCGGTGGCGGTGACGCGCACCGGGTCGATGACGCCCACGTCCAGCAAGTCGGCAAACGTGCCGGTGCGCGCGTCGAAGCCCACGCCACGGGGCGACTGCCGGACGCGGTCCACGATGGCGGCGGGGTCCAGGCCGCAGTTCTTGGCGATGCAGGCCAGCGGCTGCGCCAACGCGCCCTGCAGCAGTTCCGCCCCCTCGCGCGCGCTGCCGGACAGGGCCTGCACCATCCGGTCCAGGTCGGGCGCCACCTGCAGCAAGGCGGTGCCGCCGCCGGGCACGATGCCCTCCAGGACGGCGGCGCGGGTGGCGTTGATCGCATCCTCGATCAGTTGCACCCGGCGCTTCTGCTCCACCGGGGTGGCGCCGCCGGCGAGGATGATCGCCGTACCGCCCGACAGCTTGGCCAGGCGTTCCTGGTACTTGTCGCGCTCGATGTTCTGCGGCGCGGCCTCGTACTGGCGCGACACCTGCTCGCGGCGGGCCTTGATGGCGTCCGGATCGCCGCCGCCGGCGCGGATGACCGTCTGGTTGGCGGACACGATCACCTGCCGCGCGCCGCCGAGGTCGCGCATCCGCACGTCGGCGATGCGCCCGCCGAGGTCGCGGGCAATCACCCGGCCGCCGGTGGCGATGGCGATGTCCTCCAGCATGGCGCGGCGCCAATGGCCATATTCGGGCGGATGGATGGCGGCGACCGGCGGCTCCCCGCGGTCCCGGCGCGACAGCAGGGCCACGACGCAGGCGGGGGCGACCTCCTCGGCCAGGATCAGCAACGGGCGCTTCTGGCCGGCGACCAGCGCCTCGACCGCCGCCACGTCCTCCATGGTCAGCAGCTTGCAGTCGGTCATCAGGATCAGCGGGTCGTCGAGCACGGCCTGCATGCGCTCCACGTCCGTGACCATGTGGTGCGACAGGTAGCCGCGGTCGAACGCCATGCCGTCCACGACCTCAAGGTGCGTCTCCACCGTGCTGCCGAACTCGACGGTCACGATGCCGTCGATGCCGACGCGCCCCAGGGCGTCTGCGACCATGGCGCCGGTCCGCTCGTCGTTGGCGGCGATGACCGCGACGGCGCGCGTCTCGGCGGGGCCGCTTACAGGGCGGGCGATGCGGGCCAGCGCCTCGGCTGCGGCAGCGGCGGCCGCCTCCAGCCCATGCACCAGCTCGACCGGGTTGGCGCCGCGCGCGAGGCATTCGAGGCCTCCCTGCACCATCGCGTCGGCGAGTACCGTCGCCGTGGTCGTGCCGTCGCCGGCGACCTCGTTGGTCTGCTTCGACACTTCCCGCAGCACCGTGGCGCCCATGTTCTCGAACGGGCAGGCCAGCTCGATCTCGTGGGCGATGCTGACC
>CAXUJE010000251.1:0-8184 GCA_964251035.1 uncultured Acetobacteraceae bacterium | reverse complement strand
AGCACCGCCGAGCCGTACAGCCCGGCCGCCGCCTGCAGCGCCGCGCGCCGCGCCGCGCCCGCAGCATGATCGGCCGCGAGCAGCCCGCGCGCCGCCGCCTCGAACGCATCCGCGTCGGGCGGCGGCATCGCCCGACCGGACGCCCGCAGCCCCGCCCGGGCGCGGCGCAGCGCCGACTCCAGCTCCGTGAACGCCGAAAGCCGGTCCAGCACGGCCAGGCGCGCGGGCGTGGGCCGGCCGAGCCAGACCTGGGCCTGGGCAAGCCGGTCCACGAACAGGCAGCGGGCGGCGGTCAGGTCGCGGCCGTCCGGTTGTCCCGCCAGCGCGCGCCGCACCTGCCGCCCGATGGCCTCCGCCACCCGCGCCAGCCGACGCCGGCGCGAGACCGGCAGTACGAGGCGGAAGGCCAGCACCATGAACACCACGGCCAGGACCTGGACCAGGACGTTGTTCATGTACGCCTCGAAATCGAAGCTTTCGGTGTTGGCCGGCGACAGCAGCAGCAGGAGGTAGAGCAGCAAACCCGGCCCGAACCGCGCCAACGCCGGATGGCGGCCGGCCAAGGCGAACGCGAAGACGAACGGGGCGACGGCCAGGGCGAAGGGGACGTACCCGGACGCCATGGGCAGCAGCACGAAGCCGATGACGCCGGCGGCCAAGGCCGGCAGCGGCAGGCTCAGCCCCATGGCCACGCCGGCAGCGGACGGGTCTGGCGCCATCCCGAGCAGGGCGGTGAACGCGGCCTGCTGCACCAGCAGGCCGGTGGCGCCGGGCCAACCGGAATACACGCAGAACACGCATCCCAGCCCGACCGAGATCACGGTCCGCGTGGCGCTCAGCCCGGCGCCGACCACGTCGTAGTGCACGGGCAAGCGGACCGGCACGGCCGGGTCGCCCATCTCCAGCGCCCGCAACCCGCCCTGCGCCAGCGCGTGCTGCCGCAGCAGGTCGCGGGAGCGGTCCAGCAGCGCGGCTGCGAGCGGGTCCGTGGGTAGCGCGTCGAGGGATGCTGGGTCAGGATCGCCCGTGTCCCGCCCGGACCGAAGCCGCGCGGCCGCCGCGTCCAGGGTGCGCCGGGTCGCCGGGTCTGTCGAAAGGTGCAGCCCGGTGGCGATCGCACGGGCAGCGGACAGCATGCCGAGCAGCCCGGCGATGGCCGCCCGGGCGCCCGCGCTGCGCGCCCGCCCGTCCGGCAGTTCCGTCGCGGCGTAGGTGGCCTCGGTGCGGAGCGCCAGGATGCTGGCGCCCTCCTGCGCCGGCAGCGGCTCGCTCGGCAGGTCCTGCCCGGCCAAGGCCGACAGCGCCAGCGCCTCCGCCGCCGCGAGCCGCCGCCGCAGCGCCGTCACCAGCCCTTCGAACGCGGCCGCATGGGACAGCAGGGCATTCACCACCGCGGCGGAGGCGACGCCCAGCAGGATAGCCGCCACCCGGTTCAGCGTGGCAAGCAAGGCCCCCTCCGGCGCGTCGATGCCCGATATGGCGATGATGCCCACGGTGTAGCCGCACAGCACCGCCCCGTAGGACCGGAAATCCCGCAACAGGGCCGCGACAAAGGTGCAGGCGCCCAGCCACAGTGTGAACGCCGCCAGCAGGGTCGTGCGGTCCTGCGGGAACAGCGCCACCAGCGCGAACCCGACGGCGCCGCCCAGCACCGTGCCGATCATGCGATACAGCGCCTTGGACATCGCCATGCCGGGCGTCGGCTGCGCCACGATCGCCACGCACAGCCCGGCGCTCGACGCGCTTTCGAGCTGGATGGCGAAGGCGACGAAGTAGGCCAGCAGCACCGCCAGCGTGGTCCGGAGCGCGAAGCCCACGGCGTCCGGCATGAACCCCGGCAGGACCAGCCACGGGCCGTCGTCGCGGGGAATGGCGTCCGCCGCGCCTCCGGCGCCCTGCCCCGCCGCCGTCATGCCGGGTCGGCGTGGCTGGGACTGGCAGCCAGGACAAGCTCCGCAGGGCTGAGCCGGCGGCCGTCCCGCGACGTCACCTCCAGCTTGGCGACCGGATGGCCGGTCGCGGCCTCGATCATGCGCGACAGCGGCGCGCCCGGCAGGATCAGCCAGCGGTCGCCCCACTGGAGCATGGCGACCACCACCGTGATGAGGTCGTTGCCCATCTCGGTCAGCACGTAGACCTCGCGCCGGGCGCCCTCGGCCACCGGCTGCCGGGCGAGCACGCCGCCCTCCACGAGCTTGCGCAGCCGGTCGGTCAGCGCGTTGCGGGAGATGCCGAGGCGGCGCTGGAAGTCGTCGTAGCGGGTCACGCCCAGGAACGCCTCGCGGATGATCAGCAGGCTCCACCACTCGCCGACGAGGTCGAGGGTGCGGGCGATGGGGCAATTCTCTTGGGAGAAGTCTGTGCGCTGCATGGATCACATATAGCGGCGGAGGTTGCATCTTTGAACTGTCGGCATTAGTCTCATCATTGAACTTATGGAGCTTGCGCACATGAATTCCCACCCTCTCACCCTTGTTGCCGCCTTGGCCTTGTCTCTCGGCGCCGCGGGCCTGGCCCAAGCCGCCGACCCGGCCCAAGCTGCGCCGGCTCCCACTGCCGCGAGCGCGGTCGGGCACTGGCTCCGCGATCCACAGGGCCGCATCATCGGCAGCGTGCGCAGCCTGTCGCCCGACGGGCAAACTGCGCAAATCATGGTCGGCGCGTATTTCCAAGAAGGCAGCCACCTTGCGACCATCCCGGCCGACGCGCTGTCGGTCACGAACGGCAGGGTCACGCTGCGGACCGACACGGCCGTGGCGCTCAACGCCGCCCCGCGCTGCCGAGGGCCCCGGCGGCGGGCGCCCGGCGGTGACCGGGGCGCCGGCCTGCGGCAAGCTGGGTGTCCACTGGCGAAAGGCCCCCTGATGCAAGACCTGCTGCCAAAGGCCGAGCGGCTCGGCGCGCTGCTGAAGGCGCGGCGGGAGACGGTGGGCGTCGCCGAAAGCTCGTCGGGCGGGCTGGTCGCCGCGGCCTTGCTGTCGGTGCCAGGCGCCAGCGCCTATTTCCAGGGCGGCGCCGTGGTCTACACGCAGGATACCCGGACCGCCCTCCTCGCCATCACGCCGGAGGGGATGGCGGGCATCCGCTCAGCCTCCGAGCCTTACGCCCTGCTGCTGGCCCGCACGATGCGGGAGCGGCTCGGCACGACATGGGGCATCGCCGAGACCGGGGCGGCCGGCCCGGACGGCAACCGCTACGGCGACGCGCCCGGCCACACCTGCATCGCCGTCAGCGGCCCCGTGGAGCGCGTCGCCACGGTCGAGACCGGGCACGGCGACCGCGTCGCCAACATGCGCGCCTTTGCGGCCGCGTTGCTGGATCTGCTGACCGGGGTCCTGTCTTGAGCGTGGCCGGCAGCACGCCCAGCGGGCGTTGAGCGCCCGCCATTGCCGCTCGGTCCGCAGCAGCCGGGCGAGCAGCAGCCCGGCCAGCCCGGCCCTGGCCGCGGCGGCCAGCGTGGCCAGGCCGACAGCGATGCCCGCCATCAACGGCGTCGAGCGCCGGAAGCCGAACTGCGCCCCAAGGCCGGCACCTGCGCGTTCTGCCCGGCCGTCCTGGCAGCGTGGGGGCAGCAGGGCGTGGCGGACGGTGTTCAAGGGCGGAACCGAGACGCCGGCCTGCAGCCTGACGGGCTGGCGGGCCTTTCACCCCAACGGCGACCGCCCCTCGTTCCGCCCATACGCGACGTAGTGCAGCAGCGGATCAATGCCCGCGGTCTTCACGTCGGCGTAGGCGGCCAGGTACTTGCCCGTGCTGAACGCGGCCGAGGGGTCGCGCCCTTCCTTCCAGCCATAGGCCTCGTAGTGCAGCAGCGGGTTGATGCGCGCCGCCGCCACGTCCGGGTTGTGCGCCAGGTAATAGCGCGTGTCGAACAGCGCGTCGGGGTTCAGCCCCAGGCGCCAGCCGGCGGCATCGTAGCTGGAGGCCGCCTGCTGCGCCCCGGCCGTCCCGCCCGGGATCAGCGTCGCCCCGAGCTGCCGGTCGTAATAGGCGGCATCGACCAGCGGGTCCGCCGCCGCGGCGCCGCCGGTCAGGAAACTTGCCCGGCCTTCACCCTGGCCATACGCCATGAAGTGCTGCAGCGGATCGGCGCCGGCCGCGGCCACGTCGGGATTGGCGGCCAGGTACTTGGCATCGTCGAACACCAGGCTGGGCTGCCGTCCTTCCTTCCAGCCATAGGCCTCGAAGTGCAGCAGCGGGTTGACGCCGGCCGCCGCGATGTCGGGGTTCTGCTCCAGGTAATAGCCCGTGTCGAAGTAGGCGCTGGGATCGCGGCCTTCCTTCCAGCCATAGGCGAGGTAGTGCTGCAGCGGATCGACGCCCGCCGCGGCCACGTCCGGGTTGTGCGCCAGGTAGTACGCCCCGTCGAACAACGGGTCGCTGCCCGTCAGCGTGACGCGCTGCGTGGCCGACACCGTCTCGTGCGTGACGGCATCGGTGACGGCGTACCGCACGAGGTCGGCGCCGGCGTGGGCAGACCCGATAGGGCCGGGCTGGTAGAGGATGCTGCCCCCGGCGTCGATCCGCACCGAGCTTCCCCCGGTGGGGAACGCCGGGTCGCCGAGCAGCGCGACCGTCAAGGAATCGCCCGGCAGCCCGGCGGCGGCGCTGCCGATGGCGACCGTGCCGCCGGTCGCGACGCTCGGGGCGGCGGCCGGGGTCAGCGTCAGCGTGCCCGGCAGCAGGCCAGCATCCGTGTCGATGCCGCCGTAAACGAGGTTGACGCCGGGCTGGAGCAGGCGGGTCCCGGCCGTCGTGCCGTCGGAGGCGAACAGGCCGCGCACCGCCGATTGCGGCAGCGCCCCATCGAACAGGAGCAGGTTTCCCATGGCCATGAGCGCATGGGGGGAGAAGTAGGGATCGGGGAGGAAGAGGGGCGCCTGCGTCCCGGGAAGCTGCAGCGCGGCTGTTCCCGCGGCTGTTCCGTCGGTGATCCAGACGCGGCTGAGGCCGTCGGCGTCGGCGGCGATGAACGCGAGGCGTCCTCCGGGCAGGGCCGCCATCGGCGTGCCGTAGGAGTTGCCGAACACGCCGGGCAGCTCGACCGTGCCGGCGGCGGTGCCGTCCGTGATCCAGATGCCATACTTGCCGCTGGCGTCCGCGGCCGTGAAGCCGGCCTTGGACCCGAACGACAGCAACCCCGCCGGGTAGCCGTTGTAGCCCCCGGTAGGGTTCAGGCCGCTGACCGCCAGTTCGCTCGTGCCCGCGGCCGTGCCGTCCGATACCCAGAGCTGGTTCCTCGACGACGCATCCTGTGCTTCGAACACCAGCTTGCTGCCAAGCGAGGCCATCGAGAGGATATTCGGCAAAGAGGAAACGCCATTGACCCCGACCTTCTTGGTGCCTGCGGCCGTGCCGTCGGAAAGGTAAAGACCGTTGGTGGCCGATGCCGAACCGGCGCTGAACGCGAGACGGCCGGCAAAGGGCGTGAAGTCGCCGGGATAAAGCCCCAGCGTGCCCTGGCCGGCAACCGGGATCTCGACCGTGCCGGCCGCCGTGCCGTCGGATGTCCAGAGCATGTCGGTGTTCGCGGCGTTGCGTCCCTCGAAGTAGAGCTTTCCCGCGAAGGCCTTGATGCCTATGGGCGTCAAGCCGAGGGGCGAGATGTTCGCCGGGGTGATCTCGCTCACGACGCCGGATGCGCCATCGAGCGTGAACAGATTCAATTTAAGTGCGGCGTCAACGCCTTGGAAATACACCGAGTTTCCAAGGACCGCGAACGACGATGGATCGAGGCCGCTGCTGCCGCCGGCCGCGCTGACCTGCTTCGTTCCCGCAGGCGTGCCGTCAGTGACCCAAAGGTTGGCGTGGCCGAGCGTGTCGATCGAGGTGAAGTACAGCCGCGCGCCGGCCATATGTGCATTCCTTCCAGGCCGCCGGAGATGGAGCGGCGCGGCATACTATCAATCAGTTTAGTTCCGAAACAAACAGAAACCGTAAGGGTGCCTTTCCCTCTGCCGCAACGGCGCGGCCGCACGCGGCGCAACCCGTATGCCGGCGTCCCTTTGATCCTTCGCGGGCCTGAGCGGCGGGCTGCCCGACATGTTCGGCGCCATCTTGCCATCACAATGCCCGCCGTGATCGGCTACACCGTCCAAGCCGTTGGGCCACCCGGCGGCGCGCCGCTGCCCATCGGCGCCCACGCCGCCGCGTCACGAAGGAGGCACAGCATGCCCGACACCCCCCTGCCGCCCGCGCGCCTGGCCGGCGCCGTGCCCGATGCGCCGCCGCGCCGGCGCAAGACGCCGGAGGACCTGCGCAGCCGCCGTTGGTTCGGCCCGGCGGACCTGCGCTCCTTCGGCCACCGCAGCCGCGCCATGCAGATGGGCTACGCGCCGGAGGAATGGACGGGCAAGCCGGTGATCGCGGTCCTGAACACCTGGTCCGACCTGCAGCCCTGCCACACCCACTTCAAGACGCGGGTGGACGACGTGAAGCGCGGCATCCTGATGGCCGGCGGCTTCCCGGTGGAGCTGCCGGCGCTGTCGGTGTCCGAAAGCTATGTCAAGCCGACGACGATGATGTACCGCAACATGCTGGCGATGGAAACGGAGGAGCTGCTGCGCTCCCACCCCGTGGACGGCGCCGTGCTGATGGGCGGCTGCGACAAGACGACGCCCGCGCTGCTGCTGGGCGCCATCAGCATGGACATCCCGGCGGTGTTCCTGCCTGCCGGCCCCATGCTGCGCGGCAATTGGCAGGGCCGGGTGCTGGGCAGCGGGTCCGACAGTTGGAAGTATTGGGACGAGCTGCGGGCTGGCCGGATCACCGAAGAAGACTGGCTGGGCGTGGAGGGCGGCATCGCGCGCTCCTACGGCACCTGCATGACCATGGGCACGGCCTCCACCATGACCGCCATCGCCGAGGCCTGCGGCATGGTGCTGCCGGGCGGGTCCAGCATCCCAGCGGCCGACGCCGGGCACATCCGGCTGGCCAGCGAGAGCGGCCGGCGCATCGTGGACATGGTGTGGGAGGACCTGACGCCCCGGCGCATCCTGACGCGTCCGGCGTTCGGCAACGCGATCGCCGTCGCCATGGCGATGGGCTGCTCCACCAACGCCATCATCCACCTGATCGCCATGGCCCGCCGCGCCGGGCAGGACGTGGGCTTGGACGACTTCGAGCATTACAGCCGCCGGGTGCCGGTGATCGGCAACGTGCGGCCGTCCGGCCACCAATACCTGATGGAGGACTTCTTCTACGCCGGCGGCATCCGCGCGCTGATGCACACCATCCGCGAGCACCTGGACCTGTCCTGCCTGACCGTCACCGGCCACACTTTGGGCGAGGGCATCGAGGGGGCGCGGACCTTCAACGACGACGTGATCCGCCCCGTGGGCCGCCCGATCTACGGCGAGGGGTCCTTGGCGGTGCTGCGCGGCAACCTCGCCCCGGACGGGTGCGTGATCAAGCCGGCAGCGATGGACCAGCGCTTCCTCAAGCACTCCGGCCCAGCGCTGGTGTTCGACAACTATCCCAGCATGAAGCAGGCGGTCGATGACGAGAGCCTGGACGTCACGCCCGACCACGTCCTGGTGCTGCGCAACGCGGGGCCGCAGGGCGGGCCGGGAATGCCGGAATGGGGGATGCTGCCGATGCCGAAGCGGCTGCTGAAGGAAGGGCACCGCGACATGCTGCGCCTGTCCGACGCGCGCATGTCGGGCACCAGCTACGGCGCCTGCGTGCTGCACGTCGCCCCCGAGGCTTGGGTCGGCGGGCCGCTGGCCCTGCTGCGCACGGGCGACCGGGTCAGCATCGACGTCCGTGCCCGCACCATCGGCATGGACGTGCCGGAGGAGGAGCTGGCCCGGCGCCGCGCAGCCTGGCGCGCGCCGGAGCCGCGGTTCGGGCGCGGCTACGGCTGGGTGTTCACCAAGCACATCCAGCAGGCCAACGAGGGCTGCGACTTCGACTTCCTGCGCACCGAGTTCGGCGCACCCGTGCCGGAGCCGGTCATCTACTGACCTTGTCCTGTCCCGCGTGCGGGAGAGAGGCCCGGCGGAGGGGCCATGCCATGAAAATGCAATTCCTGTCCGCAATGATGTCGGCGCTCGTGGTGGCGGCCGCCGCGCCCCTGGCGGCGCAGGACGCGCCGCCGGGCGTCCGGGTGGCCGGGGGCGAGCTGCGCGGCGCCGTCGCGGACGGCATCGCCGCTTTCAAGGCCATCCCCTACGCGGCGCCGCC
>CAXUJE010000250.1:0-8202 GCA_964251035.1 uncultured Acetobacteraceae bacterium | reverse complement strand
TCATCGCCAGTATCTGGCACGAACGGACGACTACTCACCCGGCACAGAGCTGGCTCCGTAACCGACTTGCTGCGTTGGCATGATGCTGCATCCCGATGGATTACCGGCAAAAACTTCTTTCCCAAAACACCATCCTTTTTGGGAAAGCCGAGCGCGCCAGGCAACGGCAGCTATCGTTACCTGCTTCCCCGAAACCCGTCGGACCGCAATCCACCAACTGCGGTCTTTGGTGAGTTTTGAACCAGGCAAGGCCCGGAAATGTGAGATCCCACTTCCTGAATGCTCTTTCATCGCTTGACCTGCAACACGGTATCTCCCCCGCCGCCTTGGTGGCCGAGCACGCCAGGATCAGCTGCCGCGGCGGGATCGGGCACGGCAGGCGCGGCGGCTCGGGATGGATGTCGAGCACGTCCTGGCGGATCAGCTCGGCGGTGCTCATGCCCCGCCTCATGGCTTCCGTTCCGGCGCCAGCGGACCGACCATCGCTCCCAGCACCAAGCGGACCTCGGCTGTGAACCCTGCCAGCCACTCGACAGCCTCGCCGCCGTCGATCTCCGTGTCCGCCTGCACCTGGCCGTCCCAGCACAGCAGCGCCGTTGCCAAGAGGTCGAGCATGGCCGGGGCGCCGGACAGCAGGCGGGCATACCCCTCGGCCTGGGGGCCGGCGACCATGGCCACCGCCACCTCGGGACCGTCATTGGCGCGGGCCAGCCAGAAGCCGCCCCGCCCCGGATCGCCGAACACGCTGACCGACAGGCTGCCGTGGCTCTGCGGCAGGCCGGCGACCGCGCGCAGGAGATCGCTCATCGCCGCGCTTCCCGCGCCTGGTGCAGCGGCACCATGGAGTCCCGGTCGGACACCAGGCCCGACATCGCCATCAGGACAAACAGGGTTGCTGCCAGCAGCCCTGCGCCGAACGCCAGGCGCATCTTCTCATTGCGTTTCATCGTGGCCGTCCTTCTGCTGCGTCCTCATTCTCGAAGACCCAGCCCGGCAGCCGCTTCGCGACGGGGCGCGCAGGGGCGCGCGGCACGCGCGGGCCAAAGGCCCCTGCCCTTGCGCGCCACGGCGCGCAGCGGCAGGGCTTCTCCTATTCACCGCTCCGTCCCGCCACGGTGCCTACTCGGATGCGGCTCTCATTCCCATGTCCAGCAGCCACACGTTCGTTGCCCATAGCGAGGTCAACAGCATGGCGTGTGCCTGATCGGCCTCGCCTTGCATGTCCGAGCGCGCCAATTTCGCAACGGTACAAGCAGCCTCGCTGCCGCACCGAATGGACGATGATCAGGCATGGTCTCTGCCGGCCGCCAAGCGATGTCGCCGGGAAAGGCTTCCTGCCTAAACGAGCGGCGTCACGAGCACCTGGACGCCGGCCTGCTCCAGCGCGGTGGCGATTTCCGGCGGCGGCGCGGCGTCGGTCACGAGGTACTCGACGTCCGCGAACCCGGCCACGTGCGCAAATGCGTCGAGTCCGAACTTGCTGCGGTCGGCTAGCACAATCGTCCGACGCGCGACCTTGATCATGCTTGACGAAACCGCCGCTTCTTCAAGCCGGGCGATCGAGAAGCCGGCGGCCGACAGGCCAGTAACGCCGATCACGGCGGTGTCGGCGCTGATCTGCGCCGTGGACGGGAAGCCGATCGCGCCGATGGTGACCTGCGGGCTGCTCCAGTAGGTGCCGCCCAGCACGTAGACGGCGCGCATCGAGTGTTCCGGCAGTGCCGGCGGGATGCGAAGGTTGTTGGTCACGACCATCAACTCCCGCCGCTCCGTCACCTCGGCCGCGAAGTAGGTGGTGGTCGAGCCGCCGTTGATGATCAGGGTCTCGCCGTCGCGGATCAGCGTGGCGGCAGCACGGCCGATGCGGATCTTTGCGTCGGCATGCGCATCCATGCGCTGGGTTAACGCCACCTCGCGCATGACCAGGTCGTCGCACGGGATCGCGCCGCCATGGGTGCGGACCAGCAGCCCGCGCTGCTCCAACATCTGCAGGTCGCGCCGGATCGTGTCGCGCGACACGCCGAACTGCCGGCCCAGCTCCGTCACCGTCATCTGCCCACGCTCGCGCACCAGGGCGGCCAACCTGCTCTGCCGCAACGCGGGCAGGGCAGCGGGATCGGCATCGTCGGCAGGCTCGGGTCGGGTCGTCGGCACCATGCCGCCATCATACCAGCCCGAGCGTTCTGCGCCACGTGAGACGATGCGTTTTTGCGCGTTTATCTGCGTTTTCATGCTTGACTCTGCATGTCGGAGCGTTAGCGTTCTGCTCATGGAGAAATGCAAGTGGCACAGCGGCTATGCGAGCCTGATCGCAGGTCTCGGTGAATACGGCGCGCACGGGCGCTGGACGTTTTGCGGCCTCGGCGTTTGCGTGGACGCGATGCTGTCGGCGCACGACGCGGCTGACATCCTCCTTGCCTCTCCTGAGCCTCCGGCGCGGACGCTTGGCCAGACGCTGGCGCAGCGCGCAGGCGCCGGCATCGGCGGGGAGATCCGCGTGGAGTGGGACGGCGGGCCAGCCTGGCTGGACGCTGCCCTGCCGCCACGCCAGGTCCTGGGCGGCACCGGCGCGCACGCGGCCTGGGTCCTGACGCTGCTCGGGGCACCGGCCCTACTCGCGCTTGGCCATCGGGATGCCGAGCAGATGGCGTGCCTTGATGGTGGCATCTGCCTGGCAGAGCATGGCCGGCCGACGCCGGCGCGGGAGGTCGCGCCGCGCGGCACGCCGCGGCCCAAGATTTACATCTTCGAGTTCATGGCTGGCCAGCGCATCGGCGGCGCCGTTGCGCCGCGGTCGTCCCGCATCATCGTCCGCTTCACCGATCCGGGGCTGGAGGACGACCCGGAGTTCGAGGCGCTCAGCATGGCGCTGGCGCCCGAGGCCGGGGCGGGGGTGCTGTCCGGCTTCAGCGCGGTCGGCGGGGGCGACCTGGACGGAGCCGTCATGCGGGCACGCTCCTTGGGGCTGCGGTGGCGCGCGGCAGGCGTGCCGGTCGTGCACCTGGAAATGGCCGGCTTCGACACGCCCGGGCTGCGCGACCACACCTTGGTCGCCCTGCATGGCGCTTTCAGCTCGATCGGGTTCAGCCAGTCCGAGTACCGGGCGCTGGTGTCCGGCGCTGGCCCTGAGACGGCCAGCATCGTCGCGACAGCCGAGCGCCTGGGGGTCGACCGGCTGTGCATCCACGCGGACGCCTGGGCGGTCGCCGCGACCCGCCGCGACCCGGACCAAGAACGGGCGGCGCTGATGATGGGCTGCCTACTCGCCGGCACACGGGCGGCCCAGGGCCGGCCGGCATGGCCGGCGGCGCTTGACCCGGCCGCCGTGTTCGAGCCGCCGCCGGAAGAGTCGCAGAACGGGCCATGGCGCATTGTTTCGTGCGCCGCTCCCTTTCTGCCACAGCCCGTGACGACGCTCGGGCTTGGCGACACGTTCATGGCCGGGTGCCTGCTGGTGCTCGGCCAGCTACATCGTTCCGGCGCGGCGTCGCCCGGGACCGCATAAACCGGGTTAGCAAACAAAGGGGAGGAAGAAAACAGATGTCCCAAGCAGGACGGTTCAAGTGGGCGCTGGCGGCGGCGCTGGCGAGTTGCGCCACGGCCGGCGCGCGGGCGGACACCACCGTGACGGTTGCGACCGTGAACAACAACGACATGATCGTCATGCAGCGGCTGTCGTCCGAGTTCGAGCGGGACAACCCCGGCGTCCACGTGCGCTGGGTGACGCTGGAGGAGAACGTGCTGCGCCAGCGGCTAACCGTCGACATCTCCACGAACTCGGGCCAGTTCGACGTGATGACCATCGGGCTGTTCGAGGCGCCGATGTGGGGGCAAAGCGGCTGGCTCGTGCCGTTCAACGACCCGCCGCCCGGCTACGACATGGGGGACGTGCTGAAATCGGTGCGGGACGGCCTGTCCTATGGCGGCCAGCAGTATGCCCTGCCGTTCTATGCCGAAAGCCAGATGACGTTCTATCGCAAGGACCTGTTCGACAAGGCCGGGCTATCCATGCCAGAGCAGCCCACCTGGGCGCAGATGGGCGAGTTCGCAAAGGCGCTGCACGACCCGGAGCATGGCATCTACGGCATGTGCCTGCGTGGCAAGCCCGGATGGGGAGAGAACACGGGCCAGGTCGGCCCGGTGGTGAACTCCTATGGCGGGCGCTGGTTTGACATGGACTGGAAGCCGCAGCTCCTGACAGAGCCGTGGAAGAAAGGGGTCGGCCTTTATGTCGACCTGCTGCGCCAGTATGGGCCACCCGGCGCGTCGTCGAACGGCTACAACGAGACGCTGGCGCTGTTCTCCAACGGCAACTGCGCGATGTGGGTCGATGCGACGGTCGCGGCCAGCACCCTGAGCAATCCCAAGCAGAACAAGGCGGCGGGCAAGGTCGCCTACGCCAATCCGCCTTATGGGACCGTGGACAAGGGCAACCATTACCTGTGGTCCTGGGCGCTCGCAGTGCCGAAATCGTCGAAGGTGCAGGCGGACGCCAAGAAGTTTGTGTACTGGGCGACGTCGAAGCGCTACATCGACCTGGTCGCCAAGACAGAGGGCGTGACCGCCGTGCCGCCGGGCACGCGGGCCTCGACCTACGAGAACCCCGAGTACCTGCGCGCGGCGCCGTTCGCCAAGCTGACGCTGGAGAACATCAAGACCGCGGACATGGACCACCCCACCGTGGAGCCGGTCCCCTACCGCGGCATCTCCTTCGTGGCGATCCCGGAGTTCCAGGGGATCGGGACCCGGGTGGGCCAGGAGATCGCAGCCGCGATCTCCGGACAGAAAACCGTCGATGCCGCGCTCGCTTCGGCGCAGGCGAGCACTGACCAGGCGATGCACAAGGGCGGCTACCTGAAAAACTGAAAAGGGCAGCCGGGGGCGGAGGGTCTGCCCCCGCACCTCCACTGGAGCGCGACATGTATTCCGAGAAGTTCCGGCTGGACGGCAAGACGGCGTTCATCACCGGCGGCGGGCGCGGCATCGGGCTGTGCGCCGCGCAGGCGCTGGCCGAGGCCGGGGCGCGCGTCGTCATCTCCGACGTGCAGCCGGACGTGCTGGAAGCGGGCCGGGCCGAGATGGCCGGGCTGGGCCACACGGTCGAGGCCGTGACGCTGGACGTGACCCATTCGGATGACGTGACGCGGGTGGCGGACAGCCTCAATGCCCAATACGGCGCCATTGACGTGCTGGTCGCCAACGCCGGCATCGCCTGGCCGGACACCGGGGGCGAGGAGATGTCCGACGCGGCGTGGCTCAAGGTTGTCGATGTCGATCTGAACGGCGTATTCTGGTGCTGCCGCGGCTTCGGCCGGCACATGCTGAGCCGCGGGCACGGCGCGGTCGTGACGGTCGGCTCGATGTCGGGCCTGATCTCCAACCGGCCCCAGCGCCAGGCGCACTACAATGCGGCCAAGGCGGGCGTGCATCACCTGACCCGGTCGCTCGCCGGCGAGTGGGCGGCGCGCGGCGTCCGGGTGAATGCCGTCGCCCCCGGCTACATCGACACGGCGATGTCCGGCCCCAACCTACGGCAGGAGATCGGCAAGCACTGGCTCCGCGACACGCCGATGGGGCGCAGCGGGCGTCCGGAGGAGGTGGCGTCGGTGATCCTGTTCCTGGCGAGCGAAGCGTCGAGCCTGCTGACCGGCTCCGTCGTGGTGGCCGACGCCGGCTTTACCATCTGGTGATCCCCCGTCGGGTCCGGCCGGCGCATTCGTCCAAGACACAGCAGGAGAGCAAACCATGAAGCGCCTCGACGAGAAGCTGAAACGCATCCGCGCCGGCCATTACACAAAAGCCGACTTCATCATCGCCGACGCCAAAGACGGCGACATGGGATCGGGCTGCGCCACCCCGGCGCCGCTTCGCGGGGAGGACGGCACGCCTCTGGCCGACCCGCGCCGCCTGCGCACCTACCTCGACCAGATCGCCGCCGTCGTCCGACAGGACATCGTGGACATCATGCTGCTGTCGGCCTCCAACCTGGAGCGGATGACAGAGGAAGGCGTGTTCCACGGCAGCGCCGTCCAGCCCGCCATACGCGCCAACGAGGCGACGGATTGCTGGGGCGGGCTGCGCGGGGCCCGCTACACGCAGCATCCCTCGCGCCCGTTCCGCACGGCGAAGCTGCCGCGCGTCATGTACGGCACATTCCGTCCGGCGCCGGGGGCGCCGATCACCGGCACCGACCTGGGCCTTTACTCCGTCACCTTCAACAACGACTTGGACGCGGACATCGCCTCCCTGCAAGCCTTCGCCGAGTTCCGCGACGAGGCGGCGGAAAACGGCTTCCGCTACTTCCTAGAGGTCTTCAACCCGAACGCGCCGCATAACCTCGACCCGGCGGACGTGCCGAAGTTCGTCAACGACCACATCCTGCGCGCGCTCGCAGGCGTCATGCGCGCGGACCGCCCGCAATTCCTGAAGATCCCGTTCAACGGCCCGGTGGCGCTGGAGGAGCTGGCCGCATACGATCCGTCGTTGGTCGTGGGCGTCCTGGGCGGGGGCGCCGGCACCACGCGCGACACATTCGAGCTTCTGCACCAGGCGGAACGGTATGGCGCCCGTCTCGCCTTGTTCGGACGCAAGATCAACCTGGCGGACTCGCCGCTCGACATCGTCAGGTTCATGCGCGAGGTCGCCAGCGGCACGGTCGGCCCGGCGGAAGCCGTGAAGGCCTACCATGGTGCGCTACAGGCCCAAGGCATCACGCCCAGCCGTCCGCTGGCCGAAGACAATGCCATTACCGAGGCGGTGTTGAAGCAGGGTTAGACGGAAGATGCCGGCCCAACTCGGCAAAAGCTGGCCCGCCAGCATGGCGCGGAAGCACGGTCATCTCGCCTACGGCCTTGTTGGTGCAGGAGACGGCCCGGATGGCAGCGTGCGGGTCCATCACTGGACTTCCGTGGTGCATCGCCAGCCCGCAACCTTGATAAGCTCCTCGTCGGTCGTGAACACGGTGAATTCGCCGTCCAGCAGCCACTGGCCGTCCTCGTCCCGTTCGCCATCGACGATCACGCCCTCCACGTGCTGCTGCGAGACGTCGTCCGCCTCGACGTGGAACGAACGTGTCGGTCAGGCTGTTGCCGGTCAGCGGGCGGGCGCAGCGTCGCCGCGAGCGAGGGGGCAGCCGGGAAAAGGCGGCGCCGAGCCGGGCCAGCGTCGCTTCCCGCTCCACCACGGCCGTCAGGTCCGCCGGCGCCTCCACATGGGCCGCGCCGTCGAGTTCGCGCAGCTTGCCCAGGAACAGGGCGGCTGCGCGCCGTGCCGGCCATGGCTCCCAGGGGTGCATCCCGTCGAGCAGCGGCAGCGGGTCGTCCCGCAATGGGGCGAGCCGGATGCCGAGCGTCCCGGACAGCTCGCCCGGGTGCCAGCCGGCGACGTGGACGGCCTCGGACGCGGCGGCGAGGTGATCGGCCCGCTTGTGCAGCACATGGTCGTCCGGGTGCCAGTCGGGCAGCCGGTAGCGCGCGGCCATCGCCGCATGCAGCCGGGCCGTGAGGGCGTGGAACTCGGCTCCGAGATGCGGCCGAAGCGGTGCCACGGGGTCTAATCCGGTCAGTTCGTCCGCGTCATGAAGCAACTCCCGCAGCGCCTCGCCCGGCGTCAGCGGCTGGTGCGGCTGCATCTGCTGGCGCAGCACCAGCACCAGCAGGCTGTGCTGGGCGACGGACAGCGGCAGGTCCCAGCGCGAGTGCCCGCCCCAGCGGTAGGTGCGGGACAGCCCCACGGCCAGGTCGCGGTCGGTCCATTGGTCGGGCCGAGGGTCCAGCAGGTCGAGCCGCCGGCCGGAGCCGAGCCGCACCCAGGCGCGGTCGGGCCTCATGCGCCCCTCCTGCTCACCACCACGTCGTTCCAGTCGTTCCGCCCGCCCGGCGGCACCAGCCGCTCCCACCGCACGCCCGCAGCCTCCGCCCGCTCCGCCAGGCGCTGGGCATAGCGTCGCCCCGCCTGATCCGCGTCGGTCGCGGCGGCCAGCACGGCGTCCGGCTGGCCCGCAAGGTCCCGCAGCAGCGCATCGAGGCTGGCGAGCGTCAGCGGCCCCATGCCGCCCGTGGTCGCGACGTAGAGCGTGTCCGCCCGCAAGGCTTCCAGCGCCGCCAGGCTCAGCGCGTCGACCGGCGCCTCGCACACCGCAAGCCGGACGAGTCGGCCCGTGCCGCCCGGCAGCCGGAACAGGCTCTTGTCCGACTGCTTGGA
>CAXUJE010000249.1:0-8264 GCA_964251035.1 uncultured Acetobacteraceae bacterium | reverse complement strand
GACACTCTGGACCAACAAGCGCCGGAACGCATCAACCAGGCAAGGCAGAGTAGCGGATTGGGAAAGGCGGCTCCATGCCGCCTTTCCGGTCTCGGCAAGCTGGCGCTCCTATTGCTGCGCGACCGTGGTCGCCTGCGGGTTGGGCGTCGCGGCGGCCGCTTCGGCCTGCAGGTCCGGGTACAGCGACCCCAAGGCCAACAGCACGCCGTTGGTCCAGCCGAAGCCGATCTGGGTCGCATACTCCCCGCCGCTGCCCGCGTCGCCGCCCGTGGTCATGACGTCATACTTCTCGACCAGCTTGGCCTGCTGCTGGTAGCCGGCGATGGTCTTCGCCACCCACCGCGTCGCGATTTCCTGCGCGAGCGCGGCTTGGTCGTAGTTCCGCAGGCCCGCCACGGCGATCCATTGCAGCGGCGCCCAGCCGTTCGGGGCGTCCCATTGCTGGCCGCTGGTTACGGTGGTCGTCGCCAGGCCGCCGGGCTGCAACAGCGTGTTGTCAACCACGCCCGCGACCGACTGCGCTTCTTCGGGAGACGCGAGGCCCAGGAACAACGGATACAGCGTCGCCGCGGTGACGCTGCGCGTGGTCGTGCCCTCGCGCCAGAGATAGTCGGTGAACACGCCGTCCCTCGGGTCCCACATCAGGCGGCGGATCGCGTCGGTCCGGGTCTGCGCCCGCCGCGCGTAGGAGGCTGCGTGCTCCGCGTCGCCGTTCAACTGGTACGCTTGCGAGAGCGTCGTTTCCAGGTGCGCGAGCAGGCTGTTGAGGTCTGGCGCCAGCAGGGCGAGCGTGCGGATCGTGCCCAGGGTCTTGCCATCGGTAAGCCAGCGCGAGCTGAAGTCCCAGCCCGACTCAGCCCCCGCGCGTAGGTTCTGCCAGACCACGCCGGCCGGGCGGGACGACAGCAAGGCGGTCTTCACGTCCTCCGCGTAGGACTCGTCGCGCGGGGCGGCGCGCTCATCCCAGTAGCGGTTCAGCACGGTCCCATCCAGCAGCCGCACCACGTTGCGCGCCGCGTGGCCGGGCAGGACATCAGCCTCGCCCTGCATCCAATAATCGTACTCCGCCTGCAGTTCCGGTAGGTAAGTGGTGTAGGTGTCGTTGCTGTTGTGCTGCGCAATCAGGTCGATCATCAGGGAGAAGAACGGCGGCTGCGAGCGGCTGAGATAGTAGCTGCGGTTGCCGTTCGGGACATGGCCGTACTTGTCGATCTCGTAGGCGAAGTTCTTGAGCATGTCGGTCGCGATGTCGTTCCGCCCATCCACCTCCAGTCCGAGCATGGTGAAGTAGGAATCCCAGTAATAGACCTCCCGGAACCGGCCGCCGGGGACGATGTAGGAGTAGGGCAGCGGCAGCAGGGTCGAATAGGCCGGCACGGAGGTGGTGGTCTGCTGCAGCACGGGCCAAAGGCTGGACACGTAGTCAAGCAGGCCCTGGCCGCTTGCCGCCGGGTTGACGGTCGGCCCGGCCGGCGTCGGGCCGGAGAAGTTTCCGTTGACGAAATTCGCGAGGTCAAAGCCCGGCGATCCCTTGGCGGCGTCGTAGGCGGCCGTGACATCGGACGGCGTGCCGGACGGCACCAGGTCGGGGAAGGTCTTGCTGTCGGGGAAGAGGCCGCCAAGCTCCACGTCGAAATACAGGTCGCCATACTCAAGGGACGGCGGGACCGGGTAATCCGGCCCGACGGTCTGGGCATGCAGCCCCGGCGCGAGCGCCGAGGACAGGACGAGCGCCGCTAGAGCGCGGACCGATTTTCTATGCTTCATAGGCGACGCCTCCGGATGCTTAGGGCTATTCAGGACACAATAGCCAAGCGATCCGTCGTAACAATAAGAATCATGTTACAATGATGGCCGAAGGAAATTTTCGGTATTTTTCCGAAAGGAAATTTATGCAGAAGATCTCTGCACAAGGGCTAATGCTGGGCTTGTTGCGTGGCGTTTAGGCAACCCGCGTCCAGTCCACTTCCGGCTTGTCGCGGAAAGCCCGCTCCAAGTGCCGGCCGACCATGCTTTCCAACCAGACAAGCGCTGCGTCGTTGCTGGCGGCCACTCTTGCCACCAGCAACCCGCCATCAGCATCAGCCTGGAATGTGCAGGCGCCGGCGGTGAAACTGACCCGGCCCTCGTGTCCGGCCAGAGTGACGGGCAGCGCGTGACCGTGCTCGAGGTGCCGGCACAACTGCCCTAATATGCGCCCCGGCGCAGCAGCCGACACGCGCGTCTCGGATACCAGCAGCGCACCCTCGCCGTCACCCGCCCCGGCCTGGGACACGGTAGGCCATGCGCCCATCATGTCCGCTCCACGCTGGTGGCACAGCCTGCCGCTGAATGCCGCGGCGCTCCGCCCGTGGACGTACGTCCGGTCAGCAACCAGGGAGCGCCATGGAGCGGGTGAAGGGAATCGAACCCTCGTATGCAGCTTGGGAAGCTGCCGTTCTACCATTGAACTACACCCGCGGCGGCCCCGTTATACGAATTCGCCGTTGACCATGCAACGCCCCGGCTCCTAGTCTGTGCCCGGTGCCGCGCGGGCGCCCCTCGTGATTTGTCCGGCCGGATTGCGGCGAGGTGAAACAAGCGCGCTAAAGAGGCCCTCGGCATCCCAGCATCGGTTGGCGCCGTCGGCATCTACGGTCTTCCTTGGAGCACCGTGTCCATGCCCAGCTACCGCCCCGCCACGCAACTCGTCCACGGCGGCACCGCCCGGACGCCGTACGGCGAAACGTCGGAAGCGTTGTTCCTCACCTCCGGCTTCGTGTACGACAGCGCCGAGCAGGCGGAGGCCACTTTCACCGGCGACGCCAGCCATTACCAGTACACGCGCTTCGGCAACCCCACCGTCGCCATGCTGGAGGACCGGCTCGCGGGGATCGAGGGCGCCGAGGCCTGCCGCGCCACCGCGACCGGCATGGCGGCGGTGCATGGCGCGATGCTGTCCCACTTGAAGGCCGGCGACCGCGTCGTGGCGTCCCGCGCGCTGTTCGGGTCGTGCCATTGGATCGTCTCGACGCTGCTGCCGCGCTACGGCATCAGCTCGGAGTTCGTGGACGGCGCCGACCTCCAAGCCTGGCGCAATGCGCTGTCCCGGCCGACTGCGCTGGTGCTGGTGGAAAGCCCGTCGAACCCGATGCTCGACATCGTGGATCTCCGCGCCGTGTGCAGCCTGGCCCATTCCGCCGGGGCGATCGTCGTGGTGGACAACGTGTTCGCGACGCCCCTCTTGCAGAAGCCGCTCGAACTGGGCGCCGACGTGGTGGTGTATTCCTGCACCAAGCACATCGACGGCCAGGGACGGGTGCTGGGCGGCGCGGTGCTCGGCCGCAAGGCGTGGGTCGAGGACACGCTGCAGCCGTTCCTGCGCAACACCGGGCCGAGCCTGTCGCCGTTCAATGCTTGGCTGCTGCTGAAGGGGCTGGAAACGCTGCACCTGCGGGTTCACGCCGCCTGCGCTTCCGCCGCGGCCGTCGCCGACATGCTGGCCCGGCACCCGGCGGTGTCGCGCGTCTGGTTCCCCGGGCGGTCCGACCACCCGCAGCATGCCCTGGCCATGTCGCAGATGAGCGCCGGCGGCACGCTGGTCGCGTTCGAGCTGGCCGGCGGCAAGCCTGCGGCGTTCGCGGCGATGAACGCATTCCGGCTGATCGCGGTGTCCAACAACCTCGGCGATGCGAAGTCGCTGGTGACGCACCCGGCCACGACCACGCACATGCGGATCGGCGCCGAGGAGCGCGCACGCCTCGGCATCACCGACGGGGTAGTGCGGCTGTCCGTCGGGCTGGAGGACGCCGCCGACCTCACGGACGACCTGGCGCAGGCGCTTGATAGGCTGCAAGGCGGGGATGTCCGCGCGGCGGCGGAATAGGCCTGGGCATGGCGCCGCGTTACAGCGCGACAACCCGGGGCGTTGTCGTCAGCGTGCAGGCCGCCTTCCTGCCGGAGCACTCCGACCCCGACGCCAGTACCTGGGTCTGGGCCTATCAGGTGCGGATCGAGAACAGTGGGACGGAGGCCGTGCAGCTTCTGGCCCGCACCTGGCGCATCACCGATGCCCGCGGCCGCACGGAGGTGGTCGAAGGCCCCGGTGTGGTGGGCAAGACGCCGAAGCTGGCGCCCGGCGAGGCGTTCGAATACACCTCCGGCACGCCGCTCGGCACCGCGTCGGGCTTCATGGCGGGCACGTACCACATGGTGGTCTCCGCGACTGGCGAGGCGTTCGACGCCGAAGTTCCGACGTTCAGCCTGGACAGCCCGAGCGAGGCGCGGAGCGTCCACTGACCCGAAACCTTGTTGCTTCTGCAACACGCTTCACGGCTGGGCCGCTTGCCGTGTCCGGGAGGCGGCACCACTTCTGTTGAAACGAACCGCCCCGCCCGGTCCTGGTCGGGGCGTCTCTTTGAAAGCGCCTGCACTTTGAACAGCATCAGCCCGGCTGCCGCATTCACGCCCTCCGTCAGCGAGGACCGCCCGACCGTGGAGGAGGCTGAGGCCGCGGTGCGCATCCTGCTGCGCTGGGCCGGCGACGACCCGGCGCGCGAAGGCCTGCGCGACACGCCAAAGCGCGTCGTGGAATCCTACAAGGAGCTGTTCAGCGGCTACGCCCTCGATCCCGTGTCCCTGCTGGAACGCACCTTCGAGGAAGTGGACGGCTACGACGAGATCGTGCTGCTGCGCGACATCCGGCTGGAAAGCTACTGCGAGCACCATATGGTGCCGATCATCGGCCGCTGCCATGTGGCCTACCTGCCGAACCGCCGGGTGGTGGGCATCAGCAAGCTGGCCCGCGTCGTGGACGCCTATGCCAAGCGGCTGCAGATCCAGGAGAAGCTGACGGTGCAGATCGCCAACACGATCGACCAGGTCTTGCAGCCCCTCGGCGTCGGCGTGGTGATCGAGGCCGGGCACCAGTGCATGACCACCCGCGGCGTGCACAAGCCCGGCGTCAGCATGGTCACCAGCCGGATGCTCGGCGCGTTCCGCAACGATCCCACGACCCGGCGCGAGTTGCTGTCGATGATCGGCCAGCGCTCGCCCGGCAGCTTCGACACCTGACTACTTGATTCCGGTCGAGCCGAAACCGCCTTCGCCCCGGGACGTAGCATCCAGGCTGTCCACTTCGACCAGCGTGAGCTGCGGCGCCGGGGCGATCACGGCTTGGGCGATCCGGTCGCCGCGGTGGATCGCGAACGGCTCGGCTCCAAGATTGATCAGGCAGACCATGAGCGGGCCGCGGTAGTCGCTGTCCACCGTGCCGGGGCTGTTCGCAACGGAAACGCCGCGCTTCACTGCAAGGCCGGACCGTGGGCGGACCTGCATCTCGTAGCCGTGCGGCACGGCGCAGGCGAAGCCGGTCGGCACCAGCACGCGCTCGCCCGGCTTGAGCAGCAGGGGCGCGTCGCCCGGCACCGCGGCGCGCAGGTCGAACCCGGCCGCCCCCTCCGTCGCGTAGGCGGGGACCGGCAGGTCGGCGTTGCCCTCCAGCCGGCGGAACCGCACGACGGGCGCGGTCACGCCAGCGCCTCCGCGATGCCCATCGCTTCAGCGATGCGCTGCGCGAGGCGCGCGGCGACCTCGGACTTGGGCAGGCGCGGCCAGGCCTCGATGCCCTCGGCGGTGAGGAGGTGCACCTCGTTCAGCGCGCCGCCCATGATGCCGGTTTCCGGCCGTACGTCGTTCGCGATGACCCAGTCGCAGCCTTTGCGGGCGCGCTTGGCCTGGGCATGGTCCAGCATGTCGCCGGTCTCCGCGGCAAAGCCGACCACCAAGCGGGGACGCGCCGGGCCAGCGGCCAGCGTCGCCAGGATGTCTGGGTTGGGCACCAGCGCGAGGGCGGGCGGGGGCGCGCCCGGTGCCGTCTTCAGCTTGGCATCGGATGCCTCCGCCACGCGCCAGTCAGCGACCGCCGCGGCACAGACCGCCACATCGGCCGGCAGCGCCGCGGCGCACGCGGCCAGCATCTGCTCGGCCGTCTCGACCCGGCGCACCGTGACGCCGGGCGGATCGGCCAGCGCGACGGGACCGCTGACCAAGGTGACACGCGCGCCTAATCCAGCCAGAGCGGCGGCGATGGCGTGGCCCTGCCGGCCGCTGCTGCGGTTGGCGAGGTAGCGCACCGGGTCGATCGGCTCGTGCGTCGGCCCGCTGGTGACCAAGGCGTGCCGGCCGGCCAGCGGACGGGCCGGGCGCAGCAGGGCCTGAATGGCGGCGAGGATCGCAGGCGGCTCCGCCAGGCGGCCGAAGCCGTGCTCGTTGCAGGCCATCGCGCCCTCCTCGGGTCCTACCACCTGCACGCCGCGGGCGCGCAGGGTCGCCATGTTGGCCTCCGTCGCCGGGTGCGTCCACATGCGGACGTTCATGGCGGGGGCGACCAGCACCGGCTTGTCGGTGGCCAGCAGCACGGTGCTGGCGAGGTCGTCCGCCATGCCCGCCGCCATCTTGGCCAGCATATTGGCGCTGGCGGGCGCGACCACGAGCAGGTCGGCGGCGCGGGAAAGCTGGATGTGGCCCATCTCGCTCTCGTCCGTCAGCGACCACAGGCTGGAATAGACTTTTTCTTCCGTCAGCGCCTGCAAGCTGAGCGGCGTCACGAACTGCGCGCCTCCCTCCGTCAGCACGGACGTGACGGCGAGGCCGTCCCGGCGCAGCAGGCGCACCAGTTCCAGCGACTTGTAGGCGGCGATGCCGCCGCTGACGATCAGCAGAACGCGGCTCAAAGCCGCCAGCCCGTGTGGATGGCGGCGATCCCGCCGGTGAGATTGCGGTAACGCACACGCGAGAGGCCGGCCGTGCGCATCATCTCCGCCAGCATCTCCTGGTCCGGGAAGGTGCGGATGCTCTCCGCGAGGTATTGGTAGCTTTCGGCGTCGCCCGCGACGGCGCGGCCCAGCCGGGGCAGCACCCCGAAGGACCAGGCATCGTAGGCCGGCGCCAGTGCCGCGACTTGGACGCGGGAGAACTCAAGGCAATGGAACTGCCCGCCGGGCTTGAGCACCCGGCGCGCTTCCGCCAGCACAGCCGGCTTGTCCGTGCAGTTGCGCAGGCCGAAGGCGATGCTGACCCGGTCCGCCGAGCGGTCCGGCAGCGGGATCGCCTCCGCATCCACGACCAAAAACGTCACGTCGCCGGCGTGCGGGCGCTTGCGCGCCTCCGCGAGCATCGAGGGATTGATGTCGGTGAGCCACGCCGGCCCGCCGCCCCGCGCGCGCCAGCCGAAGGCGATGTCGCCGGTGCCGCCCGCGAGGTCGAGCAGGCTGCGGTCCGCCCGCGGCGCCAGCCCGGCGATGAACTCGCGCTTCCACAGCCGGTGGACGCCGAGCGACATCAGGTCGTTCATCAGGTCGTAGCGCGGCGCCACGCTGTCGAACACCGCGCGGACCATCGGTTTCTTCTCGGCCGCCGGCACGGTGCGGAAGCCGAAGTCGGTCTCGGGATTGCTGCTCATGCGGCCACCATATAGGCTGTCCCGCAGCAATGCCGGAACTCCCTGAAGTCGAAACCGTGATGCGTGGCCTGCGGGCGCGGCTGGAGGGGCGGGTGATCCGCCGGGCGGAGGTGCGACGGCCGGATTTGCGCTGGCCGCTGCCAACAGACTTGGCGGAGCGGCTGACCGGCGCACGGGTGCTCGGGTTCCGGCGCCGGGCGAAGTACATGCTGATGCGTCTGGACGCGCGGGACGGCGAGGACGGCGCCAGCGTGCTGCTCCACCTCGGCATGTCCGGGCGCATGCTGATCCGAAACCGCGGCTCGAACGCGGCGGCGCTGCACGAGCATGTCGAGCTGGAAACGGATGACGGCTGGCTGGTCGGCTTCGTCGATCCCCGGCGGTTCGGCTCCATCGACCTCGTGCCGACCGCGGCGGAGGACGCGCACCGCCTGCTGGCCGGGCTGGGGCCGGAGCCGTTAGACGACGCGTTCGACGGCGCGGCACTGTCCCGCGCGCTGGCCGGGCGGCGCAGCCCGGTCAAGGCGGCGCTGCTGGACCAGCGGGTGGTGGCGGGCCTCGGCAACATCTATGTGTGCGAGGCGATGTTCCGTGCCGGCATCGCGCCGGGCCGCTTGGCGGCTGACGTGACCGAAGCACAGGCGGCCCGGCTCGCGTCCGAGATCAAGGTGACGCTCCTGGAGGCCATCGCTGCCGGTGGGTCGTCGCTCCGGGACTACGTGCAGCCGGACGGCGAACTCGGTTATTTCCAGCACGCCTGGCGGGTGTACGGCCGGGAGGGCGAGCGATGCCAGGACTGCCCCGGCCCCCCCTGCCCCGGCGT
>CAXUJE010000248.1:0-8327 GCA_964251035.1 uncultured Acetobacteraceae bacterium | reverse complement strand
GCGGAGGCCGACCGGGCGCTGGCGGACGCGCAGCGGCGCGAGCTGCTGGTCCGCCTCGCCCGCACCGAGCTGCGCGCCCCGGTCGCGGGCGTGGTGAGCCGCCGCACGGCGCGGCTCGGCGCCGTGGTGGCGGGCGCAGGGGAGCCGCTGTTCCGCATCATCCAGGACAACGCGATCGAGCTGGAGGCCGACGTGCCCGAGACCTCGCTCGCCAAGCTGCGGCCCGGACAGCCCGCCCGCATCGAAGCGGCCGGCGGCCCGCGCGCCGGCCGGGTGCGCCTGGTCTCGCCGGAGGTCAACCGCGCCACCCGGCTGGGCCGCGTGCGGGTGGCGGTGGACGGCGACGGCCCGCTGGTGATCGGCAGCTTCGCCCGGGCCGAGGTCGAGGTGGCGCGGCGCGACGGCGTGCTGGCCCCGCTCTCCGCCGTGCTGTTCCAGCCGGACGGCGCCGTGGTGCAGGTGGTGCGGGACGGGCTGGTGGAAACGCGGCGCGTGCAGGTCGGCCTGCGCAACGGGTCGATGGCGGAGATCCAGGAGGGGCTGGGCGCCGGCGAGGCGGTGGTGTCGGTGTCCGGCACGTTCATCCGCGGCGGCGACCGGGTGACGCCAGTGCAGCCGGGCGTCGTGGCCGGGGGAAGCTGAGCATGGCGTTCAACATCTCGGGCGCGGCGATCCGCAACCCGATCCCGCCCTTGGTGCTGTTCGCGGTGCTGACGCTGCTGGGCCTGGTCGGCTTCAACATGTTGCCGATCACCCGCACGCCCAACATCGACGTGCCCGTCATCTCCGTCACCGTGACCCAGCCCGGCGCCGCGCCCGGCGAGCTGGAATCGCAGGTGACGAAGAAGATCGAGGACGCCGTCGCCGCCGTCACGGGGGTAAAGCACCTGCTGTCCACCGTCACCGACGGCACCAGCCTGACCGCCATCGAGTTCCGGCTGGAGGTCAGCAGCGACCGCGCGCTGAACGACGTGCGCGACGCCGTCTCCAAGATCCGCGCCGACCTGCCGCGCGGCATCGACGAGCCGATCATCGAGCGCATCGAGATCGCCGGGCAGAGCATCCAGACCTATGCCGCCTCCGCCCCCGGCATGACGCTGGAGGGGCTGTCCTGGTTCGTGGACGACACGGTGCTGCGCGACCTGCAAGGCGCGCAGGGCGTGGGCCGGGTGGAGCGGATCGGTGGCGTGACCCGGGAAATCCGCGTGAGCCTCGACGCCGACCGGCTGGCGGCGCTCGGCATCACCGCGGGCCAGGTGAACAGCCAGCTCCGCGCCACCAGCGCCGACCTGTCCGGCGGGCGCGGCGAGGTGGGCGCGCAGGAGCAGGCGATCCGCACCCTGGCCGGCGCGCGCAGCCTGCAGCAGTTGCGGGACACCCGCCTGGTGCTGCCCGGCGGGCGGGAGCTGCGCCTGTCCGACGTGGCGCAGGTGGAGGACGCCTACGAGGAGCCGCGCGACTTCGCCCGGCTCAACGGCGAGACGCCCGTGGTGTCGTTCGGGATCTACCGGGCGAAGGGCGCCAGCGAAGTCGATGTCGGCAACGCCGTCGCGGCACGCCTCGCCAAGCTCTCGGCCGCGCATCCGGACGTGACGTACACGCTGATCGACGACGGCGTGCGCACCGCCCGCGGCAGCTACTTGTCCGCCATGCACGGGCTGATCGAGGGTGCCGTGCTGGCGACGGTCGTGGTGCTGGTGTTCCTGCGCAACTGGCGCGCCACGATGCTGGTCGCCGTCGCCCTGCCGCTGTCGATCATCCCGGCCTTCGCTGCCATGCTGGCGATGGGCTTTACGCTCAACTTCGTCAGCCTGCTGGCGATCACCCTCGTCACCGGCATCCTGGTGGATGACGCCATCGTCGAGATCGAGAACATCGTCCGCCACATGCGCATGGGCAAGCGCCCGTTCGAGGCGGCGGTGGAGGCGGCGGACGAGATCGGCCTCGCGGTGATCGCGATCACGCTCACCATCGTCGCGGTGTTCTCGCCGGTGAGCTTCATGGGCGGCATCGCCGGGCAGTTCTTCAAGCAGTTCGGCCTGACGGTCTCGGCCGCGGTGCTGGCGTCCTTGCTGGTGGCCCGGCTGATCACGCCGCTGATGGCCGCCTACCTGATGCGCCCGGTCGCGGCCGATCCCGAGCAGGACGGGTGGATCATGCGCGCCTACACGCGCTTCCTGGGCGCGACGCTGCGCTGGCGCAGCCTGACCCTCCTGGCCGGGCTTCTCGCGTTCGGCGTGTCGGTCTGGTCCACCACCCTGCTGCCGACCGGCTTCATCCCGCCGGAGGACCAGAGCCGCGTGGTGCTGTCGATCGAGCTGCCGCCCGGCTCGACGCTGGCCGACACGCGGACGGCGACCGACCGCATCGCCCGGGAGTTCCGGCAGGTGCCGGAGGTGACCACGGTGTTCGTCGTGGGCGGCACGACGCCGACGGGCGCGGGCAAGGAGATCCGCCGGGCCAAGATGATCGTGAACCTCGTGCTGAAAGAGACCCGCGCCCGCAGCCAGAAGCAGATCGAGGCGGAGCTGACCCGGCGTCTCGCGACGCTGCCTGACGTGCGCGGCTGGTACGTGAACGACCGGGGGGAGCGCGAGCTGTCGGTCACGGTGCTGGGCGACGACCCGGACGCGCTGGACCGCGCGGTGGCGGGGCTGGAAAGCGGCATGCGCCGCCTGGCCGGCTTCGGCAACGTGGCGCCGTCGGCCGGCGCCGACCGTCCGGAAATCCGCGTGGTGCCCCGGGTGGACGAGGCCGCGCGCTTCGGCGTGTCCACAGAGGC
This sequence comes from uncultured Acetobacteraceae bacterium, assembly GCA_964251035.1. Classification (GTDB taxonomy): domain Bacteria; phylum Pseudomonadota; class Alphaproteobacteria; order Acetobacterales; family Acetobacteraceae; genus CAHJXG01. The sequence goes on along the minus strand of CAXUJE010000248.1, from coordinate 5,545 downwards.
GATCAGCGACGCCGTGCGCATCGCCACCATCGGCGACGTGCCGGCGAACCTCGCGAAGTTCCGCGCGGGCGACCGGCTGATCCCGATCCGCGTGCAGGTGGACACGGCGCTGCGCGGCGACCTCGACGCGCTCCAGGCGCTGACCGTCACCGGCGCGACCGGGCTGCCGGTGCCGCTGCTGGCGGTGGCCGATGTCGCGCTGGGGCAAGGGCCGGCCAGCGTGGAGCGCTATGACCGCGTGCGCCGGGTGGTGCTGGGCGCCGACCTCGCCCGTGGCCTGGCCTTGGGACAGGCAGTGGAGCAGGTTTACGCATTGCCGCAGGCCAAGACACTGCCGCCCGGCGTGCGCATCCAGAACGGCGGCGACGCCGAGATCATGGCGGAGGTGTTCGCGAGCTTCGGCCTGGCCATGGGCGCCGGGCTGGTGATGGTCTTGGGCGTCTTGGTGCTGCTGTTCCGCAACGTGTTCCAGCCCGTCACCATCCTGCTGTCGCTGCCGCTCAGCCTCGGCGGCGTGATCCTGGCGCTGCTGTTGACCGGCGAGCCGATCAGCATGCCGGTGGTGATCGGCGTCTTGATGCTGATGGGGATTGTCACCAAGAACGCGATCATGCTGGTGGACTTTGCCATCGAGCGGCGGGCGGAGGGCATGTCGCGGGCGGACGCGATCATCGACGCCGGGCGCAAGCGGGCGCGGCCCATCGTGATGACCACCATCGCCATGGTGGCCGGCATGATCCCGAGCGCGCTGGGCGTCGGCGACGGGGGCGAGTTCAGGGCGCCCATGGCCATCGGCGTGATCGGCGGGCTGATCGTCTCGACGCTGCTGTCGCTGGTGTTCGTGCCGTCGTTCTACACGGTGATGGACGACGCGTCGCGCGGGGCCGGGCGGCTGTTTGGCCGGCTGCTCACGCCGCGGGACGCCGAAGTGCCGACGGGTTTGCGCTCCGGCCTGCCGCGGCGGCGCAAGCCCGCAGCACTTGCGGGCACCCGTCCGGTGCCGGAGTAGCCGCTATCGCTGGGTCGTATGCCGCCGGACTGGCGCCTTCTTTGCAGGCGCTGCCTTCTTCGCGGGCGCGGGTTCCGGGGCCGGTGCTGCCGCCTGGCCCTCGCCCGGCGTCACGCTCACGTCCACCCGCAGCGAGGCATCCGGCGCGTTCGCCGCGTTCGGCACCAAGGCCACGGCGAAGCGGTCGGACCCGGCGAAGCCAGGGTTCGCGGTGTACTCCACGCGAGTCTGCCCGTTGACCGGCCGGATGTACACATGCCCATGCTCCGGCCGCGTCTTCACGAGGCCGTACTTGAACGGCTGCCCCTCTTTCTCCGCCGTGACCAGGCCGCACCAGCCGTCATTGGTTTGCGCGATCGTCGCCGGCGCCGCCAGGTCGACGGCGGACGGGGTGCAGGTCTTGGCGATGCCCTCGTTCTGCAGATCGACGACCGGCGCGGGCGGGGGCGGCTTGGCGCAGCCCGACAGGGCGAGGACCACGGCCGCGGCGATCAGCTTGGTGTGCAAGACTCGGCTCCTCGTCGCAATGAGTGCGCCTGACTGCCACACCCGGTCCGGGACGCCAAGCCGAGGCCTGCGGTTTATTGCGAGCCGGCAATCAGCCATTGGCGCGCAGGCGCCCATAACCTTTCACAACGGTGACTTATGACGCGGCTTTGCATTGAAGGCTTCATTCCCGTGTGCCGCCTTGGCGTCCTGCGGAGCGCCGCGTGATGGACGCCGAATTGAGGCCGGACCGGCCCACGGCCCGCCATGCCGACGAGTGGGGCTACTCCGCGCAACTCGACAGCCCGCCGTCCGCGCGGCCTGCGCGGCCGTTGGATTGGGACAGCCCGCCCCGGCCGCCCGCACGTCCCGCCCGCCGGGCGGAGCCGGCCAAGAAAGCGGACGAGGACGCGAAGGACGACGGGGAGCATGCGCCCGACAAGGCGCCGATGCCGCGCTGGAAGAAGCTCCTGTACTGGGCCGTGGGCCTGCTGGTCCTGGCGGCGCTGACCGTCGCCGGCGTGCTCTACTGGCTGCATGCCCGGCACTTCGAAAGCACGGACGACGCCTTCATCGATGGCTACATCTCGCAGATCGCCGCGCAGGTGCCGGGCCGCGTGACCCGCATCGCGTTTGCGGACAACCAGCAGGTGAAGGCAGGCCAGGTCTTGGTGGAGCTTGACCCCCGGGACTACCAGGTGAGGCTCGACCAGGCGTTGGCCCAGCGCGCGCAGGCGGCGGCGCAGGCGGACCAGGCGCGGGCGCAGGTCGGCCTGCAGCAGGCGAACGCCGACCAGGCGGCGGCGAACGTCCGGGTGACGGAGGCCGACCTGCAGCAGGCGCAGACGGACCTCGCGCGCTACCGCTCCGTCGATCCCAAGGCGGTCACCAAGCAGCAGATCGACACCTCTTCCTCCACCGTTCGGTCCGCCCAGGCGCGGCTGGACGCCAACCGGCAGGCGGTGGCCGCCGCGCGGGCGCAGGTCGAGGCGCAGCGCGCCGCCGTCGCAGCCGCGGACGCCAGCGTGAAGCAGGCCGACGTGGCGGTGGCCAACGCCCAGTTGCAGCTCTCCTACACCCGCGTCGTGGCGCCCTCAGACGGCCAGGCGACCAAGCGCACGGTGGACCTCGGCAACTACGTGAACCCCGGGCAGTCCTTGCTGGCGGTGGTGCCCAACCGGCTGTGGGTGACGGCGAACTTCAAGGAAACGCAGTTGGCGCTGATGCAGCCCGGCCAGCCCGTGCGCGTGCAGGTGGACGCCTGCCCGGACCTCGACATCAACGCCCGGGTGGACAGCTTCCAGGCCGGCTCCGGCTCGGTGTTCAGCAGCCTGCCGGCCGAGAACGCGACGGGCAACTACGTGAAGGTGGTGCAGCGCGTGCCGGTGCGGATCACCTTTGAAAAACAGGACCTGTCCCGCTGCCGGATGGCGCCGGGCATGTCGGTGACGCCCCGCGTCACGGTGCGCTGATGGCCGGCCGCGCCGAACTGCCGCGGTCTGCGATGCGGCAGGATCTGCCGCGTTCCGCGGCCGGGCCGAACTCGCCCTGGCTGCTGGCGGTGATCGTGTCCATCGCGACGTTCATGGAGGTGCTCGACACCACCATCGCCAACGTGGCGCTGCGCCACATCGCAGGAAGCCTCGCTGCCGGGCAGGACGAGAGCACCTACATCGTCACCAGCTACCTCGTCAGCAACGCCATCATCCTGCCGATCAGCGGATGGCTGTCCAACGTGCTTGGGCGCAAGCGCTTCTACATGGGCTGCGTCGCGCTGTTCACCGTGGCGTCGGTCGCCTGCGCGTTCGCCACCACGCTGCCGATGATGCTGCTGTTCCGGGTGCTGCAGGGCCTCGGCGGCGGCGGCCTCGCGCCCACCGAGCAGTCCATATTCGCCGACAGCTTCACCCCGAAGCAGCGGGCGCTGGCGTTCTCGCTCTACGGCTTCACCGTCGTCACCGCCCCGGCGGTCGGCCCGGTGCTCGGCGGCTGGCTGACCGACGCCTACTCCTGGCATTGGGTGTTCCTGATCAACCTGCCGTTCGGGGCGCTGTCGATGGCGCTCACCTGGCTGTTCGTCTACGACTCGCCCGTCGTGCAGGCGGACCGCCGCAAGCTGCTGGCCCGCGGCCTCAAGATCGACTATCTCGGCTTCGCCCTGGTGGCGCTCGGCTTCGGCACGCTGCAGGTCGTTCTGGACCGGTTCGAGCGGGACGACGGGTTCAGCTCCCCCTTCATCCTGACCCTCAGCCTCATCTCGGCGGCCAGCCTGATCGTGCTGGTGGTCTGGGAGCTGGTGCACCCGCAGCCGGTGATGAACCTGCGGCTGCTCCGGGCGCCTGCGTTCGCGATCAGCAACGTCGTCATGTTCCTGTTCGGCTTCATCATCGTGTCCACGACGCAGCTCCTGCCGCAGTTGACCCAGGAGCTGCTGGGCTACGACGCGACGACGGCGGGGCTGACGCTCGGGCTGGGCGGCGTCCTGTCGCTCGTCATCATGCCGCTCGCCGGCATCGTCACCGGGCGGCTGATCCAGCCGAAATGGCTGATCTTCTCGGCGCTGCTGGGCACGGCGGGGGCGATGAACTACGCATCCGGCCTCGACTTGGACGTGTCGTTCTGGAACATCTCGATTTCCCGCATGCTGCAGGTGTTCTGGCTGCCGTTCATCTTCATCCCGCTTTCCGCCGTGCAGTTCACCGGGGTGCCGCCGGACAAGAACAGCGACGCCAGCGCGATCATCAACCTGATGCGCAACCTGGGTGGAAGCTGGGGCGTGTCGGTCGCCACCACGGAACTGCAATGGCGCGGGCAGTTCCACCACGCGCGCCTGGCCGAGCACGTCACCCCTTACAACGGCTACGGCTTCGGCGTGCCGCTGGGTCCGATCAGCCAGGCGGTGCAGACCCAGGCGACGATCCTGAGCTACCTTGACGTGTTCACGATTCTGGCGGTGATCTCGCTCGTGGCAGCGCCGCTCGTGCTGTTCCTTCCCAACCTTCCGAAAGGCGCCCCCGCAGGTGGCCACTAAGTTCCTGCCGATCGCGGCGCTGCTGCTGGCCGGCTGCACCGTCGGCCCCGACTTCGAGCGTCCAAGCCTCTGGTCGCCCGCCTCCTGGTTCAACGCGCGCCCCAACCCGGCGCGGCTGGAGGCCAGCATGCCGGTGGCCGAGCCGGTCGATGCCGAATGGTGGAAGAACTTCAACGATCCCGTACTGACCAGCCTCGTGCGCCGGGTCTCCGCGGGCAACCTGGACGTACGCACGGCGGCGTTCCGGCTGGCGGAGAGCCGGGCGCAACGCGGCATCGCCGGCGCCGACCAGTTCGCCCAACTCAACGGCAACGCTTCCTACACCCGCCAACGCATCAGCAGGCAGGGCGTCATCAGCGCAATCGGCTCTGGCGGCGGCGGCGGATCGAACGGAGGTTCGCCCGGCACGCAGTCGAACGGCCTCGGCGGCCAGCAAGGCGCTTTCCCGACCGGCGGCGCGGGCATCCCCGCCTTCGACCTGTTCCAGGGCGGCTTCGACGCGTCGTGGGAGCTTGACCTTTGGGGCCGGGTGCGCCGCTCCGTGGAAAGCGCCGACGCCGCGCTGGAAGCCTCGACCGAGGCGCAGCGGGCGCAGCTGCTGTCCTCCATCGCCGAGGTGGCGCGCGACTACGTGCAGCTCCGCGGCACCCAGGACACGCTGCGCATCACCCGGGACAACCTGACGGCCGCCGGGGAAAGCGTGCGGCTCACGACGGAACGCGCCCGCGGCGGGCTGGCCACCGACCTCGACGTGGCCAACGCCCGCGCGCAGCTTGAATCGACCGCCGCCACGGTCCCGCAGCTTGAACAGCAGGAGGCGCAAGGGATCAACGCCATCGGCCTGCTGCTCGGCATGCCGCCGGCTGCGCTGCAGGCCGAGCTGTCCCCGCCCAAGCCCGTGCCGCCCGTGCCGCCCCGCGTCCCGGTCGGCCTGCCCTCCGAGCTTGCCCGGCGGCGCCCGGACATCCGCCAGGCGGAGGCGCAGCTCCACGCCGCGACCGCCGACATCGGGGCGGCGC
>CAXUJE010000247.1:0-8387 GCA_964251035.1 uncultured Acetobacteraceae bacterium | reverse complement strand
CGGCGCTGGTCCATCGCTATCTCTGGCATGACGCCGTGCTCGCCCGCATGCTGCCGCGGAGCTAGGGCGGCCCGCGATGCCGCTGCTGCTGTTCATGGGGCGCCGGCTGCACCGCCTCGACGCGGTTTCTGACTGACTGCCGTGCGGCCTGTCCTGAACAGCATCACGTATCCACCCAGCCGAAGCCCCGGGCGACCTCCTGCGCCGCCGCAAGCTGCGCCGGGGCCAGCCCGTCCCTGACCCGGGCGAGGAACGGGCGCACCAGGGCGCTGTGCCGGCCCGAGGCGACCAGCAGCCACGCCATCGCCTCGATTTGGTCCTCCCGGATGCCCTGGCCCAGGTGGAGTGCTGCGCCCAGCCGGGCCGCGGCGTCGGCATCTCCGGCCTGGGCGGCGATGCGCCACCAGCGCACGGCCTCCAACGGGTCGCGCGGACCGCCGGCGGCGTCGTGGCACATGGTCCCCAGGCGGGCTGCGGCGGCGGCGACCCCTCCTCGCGCCGCCGCTTCCGCCCAGCGCCGGGCTTCGGCCGCGTCTTGCGGCACGCCGTCGCCGGCCAGCAGCATGCGGCTGAGCTGGTCCTGGCTCTCGGCGGCGCCCGCCTCCGCCGCCCGCCGATACCAGCCTGCCGCGGCGGCGGCGTCGTGCGGCAGCAGCAGGGAGCCGAGGTTGCGCTGGCCCAGGAGGTCGCCGCCCTCCGCGCCGCGTTGCAGCCAGCGCCGGGCCGCTTGGAGGTCCACGGGCACGCCGGTCCCGGTGGCGTAGCAGGCGCCCAGGTTGGTCTGCGCCCGAGCCACGCCCCCCTCGGCCAGCTTCGTCCAGATCGCCAGCGCCTCCGCCATGCGCCCGGCGCGGCTGAGCCTGCGGGCGCGGTCCAACTGCGCATCGGCCGGCAGCAGCGCCCGCACCCTGTCCCGCAAGCCGCGGAGCATGGCGTCAGCCGGTCAGGAACAGCGGGTTGATGCCCGACCGGCGGAAGTCCTGCCCCCGCGCCAGCAGGTCCAGCGCGTAGGTGGCGACATCGTCCGCCACCGGGTCCAGCCCGGCGTCCTCGTGCTGCTGCATGTGCTTGATGTAGGAGCGGCAGGCGGTGCAGGTTTCGACGCCGACCGTCTTGGACCCGTCCTCGACCGTGTAGTAGGCGATGCCGTCCGTGGAGCCGCAGGCGGTGCACTTGATGCGGACGTGGTTCCACAGCGTGCCGCACAGCGAGCAGGCGCAATAGCGCGCCTTGCTGGCCTGGGTCCAGCCGACCACCAGGCTGCTGACGGGCGCGCCGCCGCAGGCCGGGCAAACGCCGTCCGCGGAGGGCTGCACCGCCGTGCCGTCAAGCTGGGCCGCGAGCCGCGCCAGGTGGACCTGCAGCGCCACTGCCACGAACAGCGCCTCGGCCACGCGGTCCAGGGGGTAGGCGCCTTCCATGATGCCGGACGCCAGCGCCGCGCGCTCCTCCTCCGGCATCGCCCGCACGGCGGCCTGGGCGGCCTGGGCGGCTTCGGGTGCCCCGGACAGGTCCATGTGGTCCAGCATCCAGGCCATTACGCCGGTGAAATCCGCGCTGCCATGCAACGGCTGGCTCCCAAGCGGCGGCATCGCGTGTTTGACCGCCAAGGCAAGCCGCTCGGCGGGGAGCGCCGCCGGGGCGGGCAAGGCCACGATTGCGCCGGCCTGCGCATCCACGACACCCGCCAGGAAGCGCAGGTAATCCCCAAGCGGATGCCCCTCCGCCAAGGCACGCAGCCGCTTCGCACGGTCGGCGAACAGGGTCGCGGGATCGGGCAGGCGCACGAACGGCGCTTCCGCCACCCCGCCGACGCGGAACGGGTCAGGTTGTACGCTGGTGAAGCCCGCCCCGGTCCCCGGGCCGGGCGGTTCGCGACGGTTCCGCGCCATTATGCGTTCAGCCGTGACCCGCGTCGCGGTGCACGTCCCCGCGCAGGGTGGCCTGCTTGAACCACTTGCGGTGGTGGCGGAACGCCCACCCGCCGGTCACGCTGCCGCGGATCATCGCCCGGCTGGTGCCGCGTATCCACAGCCCGGCGTAGATGTGCACCAGGATGATCGCCATGGCGGCGATGGCGGCCAGGGAGTGCGTCAGCAGCGCATAGCGCTTCTGCTCGATGGCGGTGTAGGCGAAGAAATACTGGTCCCAGATCACCAGGCCACTGAAGAACATCACCAGGATCAGCGCCGTCTGCGACCAGAACACGCCCTTCTGCCCGGCGTTGTACTTGCCGATGGGCGGCAGCCGGTCATGCCGGTTCCGCACGATGTCGCCGATGTGGAGCATCCACGTGATGTCGTCCCGACTGGGCATGTTCAGCCGCCAGAACCGCACGAACAGCACGGCGAAGCTCGCCATCAGCGCAACGCCGAACCACGGGTGGACGGCGCGGGTGGACTGCCCGCCGCCGAACAGCCCGGTCAGGAAGAAAAGGTATGGTGAGAATAGCGCCAGCCCGCTCAGCCCCAGCAAGGTGAACAGCGCGGCGGTGATCCAATGGTTGACCCGCTGCACCCCGGTATAGCGGGACACGACGACCTCCTCGTCGGCGGCCACGATGTCCGCCTGCCGCTCGGGAGCCGTGGCGCTCATTTGATGTGGCCCTCCGCCTCGTGCGCGGCTTCCTTCTCCTCGGACTTCGGCACCTCGTCCGGCCCGGCCGTGATGTAGTGCAGGAAGCCGCCGATGGCGGCGAACGCGAGCGACGCGAGGCCCACCACCTTGAACCCGCCCTTCCAGAAGTTTACCAGCGGCGAGATGCGCGGGTTGTTCGGCAGGTTGGCATAGATCTCCGGCTTGTCCGCATGGTGCAGCACGTACATGACGTGCGTGCCCCCCACGCCGAGCGGGTTGTATAGCCCGGCCTTGTCGAACCCTCGGCTTTGCAGGTCCACCACGCGGCTGTCCGCCTGCTCGATCATCGCCTCCTTGGTGCCGAACATGATGGCGCCGGTCGGGCAGGCCTTGGCGCAGGCCGGTGCCTGGCCGACGGCCACGCGGTCCGAGCACAAGGTGCACTTGTAGGCCTTGCGGTCCTCCTGCGAGATGCGGGGGATGTTGAACGGGCATCCCTTGATGCAGTAGCCGCAGCCGATGCAGTTCTCCTCGACGAAATCGACGATGCCGTTGGCGTACTGCACGATGGCGCCGGGCGACGGGCAGGCCTTGAGGCAGCCCGGGTCGCTGCAATGCATGCAGCCGTCCTTGCGGATCAGGAACTCCAGTTCGCCGCCGGTCTGCTCGTACTCGGTGAACCGCATCAGCGTCCAGGTCTTGGCCGACAGGTCGTGCGGGTTGTCGTAGACGCCGGTGTTCTCGCCGATGCCGTCCCGGATGTCGTTCCACTCCTGGCACGCCACCTGGCACGCCTTGCAGCCGATGCAGCGGGACACGTCGATGAGCTTCGCCACCTCCGTCTTGCTGCGCACGTCAGGCGGCTGGTCGGTGGAGGCGGAGCGCCGGACGATGTCCAGCGAGGTATAGTCTGCCATGCCCCTCTCCTATGCCACCGGGACCGCGGGCGGCGTCGTGCGTTCCAGGTTGACCAGCCAGGCCTTGAACTCCGGCGTCTCGATGTTGGCGTCCCCCACCACCGGCGTCAGCGAGTTCGGGCCGAAGCCCGGCTTGGTGGAGCCGGTGAAGCCGAAGTGGTGCGGGATGCCGACGACGTGGACCGCCTTGCCATCGCACATCAACGGCTTGATGCGCTTGGTCACGACCGCCTTCGCCTTGAGCGAGCCGCGCGGACTCCACACCCGCACCCAGTCGCCGCGACCCACGCCCTTCTCCGCCGCCAACTGCTCGGAGATCTCGACGAAGAACTCCGGCTGCAGGATGGCATTCACCCGGGCGTGCTTGGTCCAGAAGTGGAAGTGCTCCGTCAGGCGATACGACGTGGCGGCATACGGGTAGTCCTTGGCATCCCCGAGCTGCGCCAGGTCCCGCTTGAAGATGCGGGACGCCGGGTTGCCGCGGATCTTCGGCGCCATCAGGTTGGCCTGCGGCGACTCGAACGGCTCGTAGTGCGCGGGGAACGGGCCGTCGCGCATCAGGCCGCGGGTGAACAGCCGGGCCACGCCCTCCGGGTTCATGATGAACGGGCCGACGTTCTTGTCCGGCGCCACGGTCGGGCCGTAGTCCGGCACGTCGAAGCCCACCCAGCGCGTGCCGTTCCACTCCATCAGCTTCTTGCGCTCCGCCCAGGGCTTGCCCTGCGGGTCGCACGAGGCGCGGTTGTAGAGGATGCGGCGGTTGGCCGGCCAGGCCCAGGCCCAGTTCGGCGCGATGCCGCGGTCCCCGGGGTCGGTGTTGTCCCGCCGGGCCATCTGGTTGCCCTTCTCGGTGAAGCACCCGGAGTACACCCAGCAGCCGCAGGCGGTGGTCCCGTCGTCGGCGAGCTGCGCGAAGCCGTCCACCTGCTTGCCGGCCGGGATGACCGCGCCGCTCGCGTCCTTGATGTCCGCCAGCGTGTAGCCGTTGATCTCCCGGGCCAGCTCGTCCGGGCGCGGCGCCTCCGCGATCTCGTACGGCCAGTTCACGTTCAGGATCGGGTCCGGGAACGCGCCGCCCTCCTTCTCGTACAGCGCCTTCACGCGGAGGTGGATGGCCGCCATGATCTCGATGTCCGGCCGCGCCTCCGCCGGCGCCTCCTGCGCCGCCCAGTGCCATTGCAGCCAGCGGCTGGAGTTGCTGAGCGAGCCTTCGTCCTCCGCGAAGCAGGTCGTCGGCAGCTCGAACACCTCGGTCTGGATGGCCTTCGGGTCCACGTCGTTGTACTCGCCGTGGTCCTGCCAGAACCGCGCCGTCTCCGTCTGCAAGGGGTCCATCACCACGACGAACTTCATCTTGCTGAGCGCGTCCGTCACCTTGGCGCGGTTCGGGAAGGTCATCAGCGGGTTGAAGCCCTGGATGATGTAGCCGTTGATCTTGCCCTCGGTCGCCATCTCGAACGCGCGCAGCACGTCGTAGGCCAGCACGTCGAGCTTGGGCAGCCAGTCATAGGCCCAGTCGTTCTCCGCCGTCGCGGCCTTGCCGTAGAACGCCTTCTGGAAGGAGACGAAGAACTTGCCGTAGTTCTGCCAGTAGCTGGTCTGGCCGGGCCGCAGCGGCTTGAAGTGCTTCGTGCTCATGTAGTCGGCGAGCGTCGCCTCCCGCTCCTGCGGCAGGTTCATGTAGCCCGGCAGCAGGTTGCTCATCAGCCCGAGGTCGGTCAGGCCCTGGATGTTGGAATGCCCGCGCAGCGCGTTCATGCCCCCGCCCAGCATCCCGATGTTGCCCAGCAGCATCTGCACGATGGTCATCGCGCGGATGTTCTGCGACCCCTTGCTGTGGTGGGTCCAGCCGAGCGCGTAGAGCGACGACATCGTGCGGTCCGGCACGCTGGTGGTCGCGATCAGCTCGCAGATCTGGAGGAACTTCTCGCGGGGCGAGCCGCAGATGCGCTCCACCAGCTCCGGCGTGTAAGGCTCGACGTGCTGCTTGAGCAACTGCATGACGCAGCGCGGGTGCTGAAGCGTCGGGTCCACGGCTGCGAAGCCGTCCGGACCGATCTCGTACTCCCAGGTGGACTTGTCGTAGTCCCGCTTGTCCTCGTCGTAGCCGGTGAACAGCCCATCCTGGTAGCCGTAGCCCTCCTTCACGATGAAGCCGCAGTTCGTGTAGGCGTTCACGTACTCGTGCTGCAGCTTGTCATGGTCGAGCAGGTACTTCGTCACCGCGTTCAGGAACGCGATGTCGGTGCCCGGGCGGATCGGGCAGTAGATGTCGGCGACGGAGGCGGTGCGGGTGAAGCGCGGGTCGATGACGACGAGCTTGGCGTTGTTCTTGACCTTGGCCTCGATCACCCACTTGAAGCCGCACGGATGCGCCTCGGCCGAGTTGCCGCCCATCACCACGATCACGTCCGCATGCTTGATGTCCGCCCAATGGTTGGTCATCGCGCCGCGGCCGAAGGCTGGAGCCAAACTGGCTACCGAAGGACCGTGTCAGACTCTGGCTTGGTTATCGAAGGTTAAAGCGCCCATGCTGCGGACGACCTTGTAGGTCAGGTACGCCGTCTCGTTCGTGGTGGCCGAGGCGCCCAGGAAGCCGGTGCTGATCCAACGGTTCACCGTCACGTCGCCGGACTTGGCGACGAAGTTCTTGTCGCGGTCGTCCTTGAGCAGCCGGGCGATGCGGTCCAGCGCCCAATCCCAGGACACCCGCTTCAGCTCCGTGCCGCCCGGCGCGCGGTACATCGGGTACTTGGTGCGGGTGTCCGAATGCACGAAATCCAGCAGGCCCGCGCCCTTGGGGCAGAGCGTGCCGCGGTTCACGGGATGGTCCGGGTCGCCCTCGATGTGCAGGACGGAGGCGCGGGCGTTCTTGGACTTGTCGCCCAGGCTATACATGATGACGCCGCAGGCGACGGAGCAGTACGGGCAGGTGTTCCGCGTTTCCCGCGTCTGCGCCAGCTTGTAGGCGCGCACCGAGGCGGCCATCGCCGGCTCCAGCGCCGCGAAGCCGAGCGAGCCGAGCGACGACACCGCCACCCCCGCGCCGACCCCCTTCAACAACGTCCGGCGCGACATCTGCATCGTCATGCGCTTCTGCTCCTGCGAACCCTTTGTGTTCTCTTCCTTTTATGGTTCTTTCTTACGGCGTCAAGGCTTGCGCCCGGCGCCGCTGTCTGTTGTTCCGGGGCCGTGCGCATCCGTGACGGCGGGGGTGCCGGGGTCATCGCCGGGCGCCAGCTTCTTGCCTTCGTTGGGGCCGGGCTGGCTGTTGGCGTCGCCGCGGCCGTTGGCGGCGGTTTGGTTGTTCTTGTCGCCCGGCGCCTGGTCACGGGTTTGCGGCGCCCAGGACCAGCCGTCCGGCCCGGTGCGGCCCTTGTCGCCCATCACGTCGGCGCCCTTGATCGGCGCCTGCACGGCCGCCGGGTCGTCGGCAGCCCGCGCCGGGGGTGCCGATGCCACGATCCCCGCCGCGAGTGCGGCCAGTCCCATCAGATGTAAGCGCATTGCCGTCCTCCCTCCGGTTCGTAGGGACGGAACAGCGGAGGGCGGGATTGGTTGCGGCGGCCTACCGGGGCATTGCGGGCGCACCCTCCGCCGTCAGCACCGCCTCGGCGGCGTGGACCTGCTCCCGCACCCTGGCAAAGGCCGCGGCCTTGGCAGCGGCGTCCTCGTCCAGCGCCTGCTGGAAGGCGGTCCAGTCCGCCCCCAGGCTGGCGGGCATCCCCGCAGTCAGGCGTGCGCGAAGCTGCGCCAGGCGGGCCTGCGGCGACGGCGGCGCGGCGGCCGCCTCGGCCTCGTCGTACACGCCCACGCCGCAGGTCTGGTCGCCGGCGCGGGTGTAGAACGTCGTTTTGGCGAACTCCCGCGTGCCGCCGGGGTGGGGGAACAGGTAGCGTATGCTGGCGACCTGGCCCGGCTTGGCCACGTCCAGCATCTTGGCGATGAAGCGGTTGCCGGTGGAGTCATGCAGGTCGCGCACGTCCGTGCCTTGCAGGGCCGGGTTGGGGTGGGCGGACATGACGCCGTCCGGGCCGACGCAGAACACGTAGCTGTCAACCGTGCGGAACCCGTTCCCGCCGCGGGAAAACTGCTGCAGGGCCTGGGTCTTGTCGGCCTGGATGGCGGCCACCACGCGGCGCAGCATCTCCCGCGCCTCGGTTTCGGGAGTCTGGCCGCAGTCCCCCGGCGCTTCGCCGAAGCCGCAGGCGCGGACCGGCTGGGACGGCAGGGCCGCGAGGCCCAGCAGCAACGCGAACGCGACGGCGCGGTATCCCATCGGGCCAGCCCTTCCCAGGAGCATTGCGGAGACAAAGCTTAGTGAGAGATCGGCCGGCTTGGCAACCACGCTTCCGCCTGCGACGGCGCCCTCCCGGTTGCAAACCCGTTGAGCAGCCCGTGCGCTCCGCGATGGAGCGCCGCTCAATCCGCCGCCAGCACCCGCCGGTCCGCGATCCGGCGGGTGAAGCGTATGGCGTCCAGGTGCTCCAGCAGCGGGACGCTGTACTTGCGGGAGATGCCGAGCGCCTTGCCCGCCTCCCCGGCCGCCAGCCCGGCGCCGCCGAGCAGCGGGCGCAGGCGCTGCTTCGCCAACTCGATGGCGTCTTGGTGGAACAGCAGCTCGCGCTTCTGCACCTTGTCCACGGCGCGGACCACGACACCCTCGCGGATCAGCCGGTCGGCCAGGCGCTTGGCCCGGGGATCGGGCACGACGGTCCAGATGTCGGGCGGGCTGAGGCCAGCACGGCGCAGCGTGTCGGCCATGCGCGCGGCGCCCAAGGCCTCCTCGTCCGCGCGGGCGCGGTCCCGGGCCGGCGCGTGCAGGCGCACGCCGCCGCCGGTGCGGACCAGGGCGCCGCGGCGCACCAGCTCGGACGCGGCATCGTCCAGCAC
>CAXUJE010000246.1:0-8401 GCA_964251035.1 uncultured Acetobacteraceae bacterium | reverse complement strand
AGGAGGCTCGCCGCCTGGGCCACCGTCGGCCAGTCGCCGGCGCCGGCGTCGATGGCGAAGCCCCGGACCGTGCCGCCGTCGAGGCCGCGGACCTGGAGATGGCGGCGCGCCTCCGCGGGCGGCGGGGCGGGCGGCCCGGCGGCGGCCGCGCGGCGGCGGCCCACGATGGCCTCTATGAAATCGGACTGCGGGGCCGAGGCCGTGTCCAGCACGGCCGCGACGCGGCCGTCGCGCAGCACCGTGGCGCGGTCCGTGATCTCCATCACCTCGTCCACGTCGTGCGACACGAAGATCACGCTGGCGCCCCGTGCGACGACGCGGCGCACGAGGCGGAACAACTGGTCCACGTCGGCTTTCGGCAGGAAGGGCGTCGGCTCGTCGAGCACCAGGAGGCCGTTGCCGGCCGCCTGCGTCGCCGCATCGCCTCCGATCTCGCCCGCAGCCCGCAGGATCGCCAGGAGGGCGCGCTCGACGGGCGCCAGGTCGGCGACGCGCCGGCCGGGGTCGAGGGCGATGCCGAACTCGGCGAAGCGGCCGAGCGCGCGGCATCGCTCGCCCCGCCAGTCGATGGCCCAATGGTGGCGCTGGGCGAGGCGGCCCACCAAGAGGTTCTCCAGCACGGTAAGGCTCGGCACGAGGCCGAGGTGCTGGTGCACGAAGCTCATGCGGTGGCGCCGGAAGGCGCCGGGCGCCAGCGGCAGCGGCACCTCGGTCCCGCAGACCGCGAGGCGGCTGCCGGGATCGGGGGCATGGACCCCCGCCAGGATTTTGATCAGCGTCGCCTTGCCCGAGCCGTTCTGGCCGAGCAGGCCATGGACCTCGCCCTGCTTCACGCAGAGTTCGGCGCCATCGAGTGCCTTCTGGCCGCCGAAGGTCTTGGACAGGTCCGACAGCCGCAACGCCCAAGGAAGGGCAGAGGGGAGCGTGCCTGGCACGCTCCCGACGGTTGGCGCGGCTGCGTCCGCCGTCAATGCAGCTTCCACAGGTCGGCGTAGCCTTGCACATAGGCGTCGCCATAGCCCTGGCTGAGCTGCGGCGGCGTGCCGGCGTCCTTCGCATTGTCCTTGGTGAAGATGTAGAACGGGATCTTGGGATCGGAGACGGCCGGCAGGCCGCAGACGCGGCGCATCTCGGAGTCGATCAGCGCATGGCCGATCCAGTCTAGGTTCTCGCCGATGTCCATCTCGACCTGGCCGCTCTGCACCAGCCCGAGCACGAAGGGCGTGCCGTTGAAGGCGTCGATCTTCACGCGGCCGGCGGAGCCCGTGATGCTCACGGCCGGCACGACGAACTGCGCCATGCTGTCGTAGATGACGATGATGTAGTTGAGCGTCGGGTCGGCCAGCAGGGTCGCCTGGACGCCGGGCGTGATGCGGGTCCCCCAGTCCGGCACCGCGAAGTTCATCACCTTGGTCTTGCAATCGGCGCAGCGCTTCAGCTCGGCGTCGATGCCGGCCATCATGGAGTCGGTCGACAGGGGACCGCTGGCGACCAGCTCGAGCGCGTTGAGGTGCCCCTTGGTCTGCGCCACCGCCCAGTCGGCCAGCAGGGCGCCGGCCTTGCGGTAGTCGATCGGCACCTCGCCGTCGGCGTATTTCAGCACCTCGGCGGTCTGCTCGACGCCGTTGTAGTGCGACGCCACGACCGGGATCTTGGCGGCCCGCGCCGCCTGCACCTGGGGCACCAGGACGCGCGGGTCGGTGCCGGCCAGGAGGTCGATGAGGTCCACCTTCTGGTTCACGGCCGTGTCCATGCCCTGCACCCATTGCGAGGACTGGCCCTGGTTCTCCCAGGTGGTGAACTTGAAGCCGACCTTCTTGGCGGTCGCCGCCATGGCCTTCTCGATGTTGGCGGTGAAGGGGTTGGCGCTCGACACCGGGATCGACAGGATCGACTTGCCCTTCATGCAGTCCTGGGCGTCGAAAGCGGGGCCGGGCGCCGCGAAGGCGGGCTTCTTCAGGTAGGAGGCGACCTGACCCTCGAAGTAGGAGAGGTCGTCGGCCCGGGCTGCCCCGCCCGAGCCGCAGGTCCCGGCGATCAGGGCCGCGAGGGCGAGGGCCGTGGATCGGTATCGCGACATCTTCTCTCTCCGACGCTCTCGTTGAATGCACGTAGCGACCGCCGCGTAGCAACCACCGTGCCAATCCCGCTTCCACCCGGGTTCGGCACGCCAAAGGACGTGAAAAGGCTTGATGTCCTGACCAGCATCTACCGCCCGGCCAGGGTCAGGCGTCCCGGAAGGCCGGTTACCTCCTTGACGCCATCCTTCGTCATGCCGACGAAGCCTTAAGCATCACTCTGCAAAGCGTGTTCACGTGCAGCAGGAGAGAATGGTGATGGAAACGGCAGCAAGCACTGGGAACGTTGAGAACGGGCGCGATATGACACTCGCAGGACGACGCGCGACATGGCGTGGGCGGCTTGTTAGCATCCAAGTGCAAGCGCGACACAGCGTCGCCGGAGACCGCGATCCATGCCGAACCTTGTCCAGTCGGCTGTTCGCGCAATTGTCGAGGCTGGGGTCGATCTCGTCGCGGCCTGGAACCGGAAGCGGCTGCCCAAGACTGGCAGCCCCTTTCTTGTCGGCATCCACGAGCCGATGCGATCGGAACTGACGCTTCAGGATCTTGCCGTGACCGGGTCGATCCTGGCGGAATCGAATGGCCGCCATCTCAAGATGGGCGCGAACCCGGCCAGGCCCGATCCCGTGGGTCACCACTGGTTCTTCGGCGACGGCATGGTGGCCTGCCCCGGGCGCTGGGTGACGACCTCTGGGCAGAACTGTTCGAAAGCGCCGAGCACGACCGGGATCGCGCCATTCTATGCCTGTTCGTCTCCTCGGCCCCCCGGACACAGGAGTTGCTGGACATGCGCGGCGGCGACGTGGACTGGGCCGGGCAGCGCGTCTGCCTGGCGTGCAAGGGCACGCGTCACCGGGCCTGGGTCGCGGCCTCCCCGGAGTTCTTCCGCTGGCTGGCCAGCCACCTCGTCCAACGCGGGCCTGTCGCGCCTGACGCCCCGCTCTGGGTCACGCTGCGCGCGCCTGCCCGTCTGCTCGGCTAACGGAGAAAGCGGTGGACCAGCAGCGCCTTCCGACCGAACATCATCTCCCTCACCGGCAAAAAGGAACCCGTGACCCAGCACGGGCGCATGGGTCGCGGCTTCAAGGCATTGCCGCTCACTTGCTTGCAGTCCCAGTCGATGCGAAGCGCCGCAATTCGTGGGCACCCCCATCCGGATACGGAGAAGAGACGCTGGAACCGGTAGGCCTGCTCCACAATAGCCAACCCGACCAGATCTCAACGATGTTCTGAGACCTGACAATCCAGCCCGCACAGTGCTTCAAGTCCGGATCGCAGAGAACACTTGCAGGCGGGGCGAGGCACGCGGCGCACCCATATGCTGCCGGTGGCCCTGGAGGCGGAGCAGCCTATCCTGGAAACATAGCGTTTTCCGTAAGTTACAGCCGTTCGGCCACTGAGTTCCGGCCCTGCAATCACCATTTCTGTGCTCTGAAACTATGGAGCAAGTTGATGCAGTTGAACCCCCTTGTCGCGCGGGGCCGGGTCATCGCGGCCGCGCGCATGCTCGCCGGCCTGGACCAGGAGCAACTCGCGACCGAAGCTGGCCTGGCCCCTTCCACTGTCTCTAAGATCGAGAAGGGCCGGCATAACGTCCGTGAAGCGACCCTGCGGGCAGTGCAGCATGCCCTGGAGCGGCAGGGCATCGACCTGGCCCAGAACGACCGGACCGGGCACCACGCCGTCGGCACAAGCTACGCCTGACGGGGGCGGCCGATGGTGGGCGCCCGAAAGGCGTTGGCCCCCTACGGCACCCACCGCATGCTTGGGGTCGATGCCACAACGCTGGACGTACGCTTCGGCCACCGAGCAGTCCGGTTCGCGGCGAAGCGCCCCAGGTTCTTGGGACATGCCGCGACGGCGGCCTGCCGGCTCGGCAACGCCACGCGGCCACGGCCGTTCAAGTCGGCAATGTGGGCAAGCCGCATCACGCCCGCCCGCGGCGCTTCTGGTTGAGGCTGTCCACGAGCACGGCGCCGAAGATCACCGCGCCCTGGATGAACTGCACCCAGAACGGCTGCACGTTCCACAGGGTCAGCCCGTTGTTGATGAGGCCGATGATGAGCACGCCGAGCAGCGTGCCCAGCATCGACCCCTTGCCGCCGAACAGCGACGCGCCGCCGATCACCACCGCGGCGATCGCGTTCAGCTCCAGCCCCACGCCCGCGATCGGCTGCGCGCTGTCGAGCCGCCCGGCCAGCACCACGCCGCCCAGGCCCGAGAGCGCCCCCGCGACGACGTACACGACTGCCAACGTGCGCGTGACCGGAATGCCCGCGAGCCGCGCCGCCTCGCGGTTGCCGCCAACCGCATACACCTCCGCCCCGAACACGGTCCGCGCCAGCACGATCCCGGCCGCCAGGAACACGCCGAGCGAGATGAGCGCGGCAATCGGCACCGGGCCGAGATTGCCGCCGCCGATGTCGTCGAAGGCGTCGGGAAAGCCGAACAGCGTGTTGCCGCCCGTCACGACGAAGGCCAGCCCGCGCGCCATCGCGAGAACGGCCAGCGTGACGATGAACGGCGTCATGTTCAGCGCCGTGACCGCAAAGGCGTTGAAGGCGCCACACAGGGCGCCGAGGCCGATGCCCGCGAGAAAGGAAGGCGTGACACCCCAGCCCGCCTGCAATGCCAGGCCGCACACGACGCCCGTGAGCGCCACGACCGACCCCGTCGAAAGGTCGATGCCGCCGGTGACGATCACGAAGGTCTCGCCGACCGCCACGATGCCGATGAGGGAACTGGCGAGCAGGATGGACAGCAGGTTGGCCGTGGTCAGGAACTGCGGCGTGGTGAGCGCCAGCGCCAGCACGATCGCGGCGAAGGCGACCACGATGGTCAGCTCGTTAAGCGCATGCCTGACCGCGGCGAGGCCCTGGCGGGGCGCGCCTTCCGCGCCCGCGCTCATCCGAGTGCCGCGAGCTGCATCACCCG
The DNA here is from genome assembly GCA_964251035.1 of uncultured Acetobacteraceae bacterium. GTDB lineage: Bacteria > Pseudomonadota > Alphaproteobacteria > Acetobacterales > Acetobacteraceae > CAHJXG01. The sequence continues at coordinate 3,386 of CAXUJE010000246.1, read as the reverse complement.
CTCCTGGCTGAACTCCGCCCGCCCGACCTCGCCCGCCAGCCGGCCCGCGCGCATCACCAGGATGCGGTCGCATAGGCCCAACAATTCCAACATGTCGGAGGACGCGATTACGATAGCCGCCCCGCCGGCGGCCAGCTCGCCGATCAGGCGGTACACCTCGACCTTCGCGCCCACGTCGATGCCGCGGGTCGGCTCGTCAAGCAGGAAGACGCGCGGCCGGGCCTGGAGCGCGCGGGCGAGCACCACCTTCTGCTGGTTGCCGCCCGAAAGGCCCCCCACGGGCCGGGTGATGCCGGGCGCGCGGATGCGCAGCGCCTCCACGGCACGGCGCGCCGCGGCGTTCACCCGGCGGCCCGACATGAAGGCGCGCCCCCACGCGAGCCGCCCGAGAGTGGACAGCGCCACGTTGTCGCGCAGCGAGAAGGCCAGGATCAGCCCTTCCGCCTTGCGGTCCTCCGGCACGAATGCGATGCCCGCCGCCATCGCCCGGCGCGGCCCGGGTCCCGCGACGGCCTCGCCCGCCACGCAGACCCGGCCGGCGGCGCCGGGCAGTGCCCCGAACACCGCCTTCAGCACCTCCGTCCGCCCCGCGCCCATGAGGCCGCCTAGGCCCACGATCTCGCCCGCGCGCACGGTGAAGCCCACGTCCTCCACCCGGCCCGGCACCGAGATCCCCTCCACCTCGAGCAAAGCCGGCCCGAGCGGCACGTCCGCCTTGGGGAACATGGCGGCGATGGGCCGGTCCACCATGGCCTGCACCAGCGCGTCGCGCGTCCAGTCGGCCGACGCGCGGGTTTCGACCGCGCGCCCGTCGCGCAGCACGGCCACCCGGTCGCAGACGGCGAACACCTCTTCGAGGTGGTGGCTGATGAACACGATCCCGACGCCGGCCGCCTTCAGGGCGGCGACGGTGCGGAACAGGACACGCACCTCGTTCTCGGACAGCGGCGCCGTCGGCTCGTCCATGACGATCACGCGCGCCCGGCGCGACAGGGCGCGGGCGATCTCCACGAGCTGCTGCGCGCCAATGCCGAGGCTGCGGACCAGGCGCCAGGGCGGCAGGTCCAGCCCGACGCGCGCCAGCAGCGCCCGCGCGTCCCGGTCCCGCCGTGCCCGGCGCACGAAACCGAACGGCCTCCGGGGCAGGTTTCCCAAGAACAGGTTGTCGGCAATCGAGCGGTCCGGGACCAGGCTCAGCTCCTGATGGATCACGACGACGCCGGCATCGAGCGCGTCGCGCGGACGCCGGGGCGCGAAGGGTTGGCCGCCGAGCAGGATCGCGCCCGCGTCCGGCCGATAGACGCCGGCCAGGATCTTCATCAGCGTGCTCTTGCCGGCCCCGTTCTCGCCCACGAGGCCGAGCACCTCGCCCTGGCCGAGCGAAAGATCCACCCGGTCCAGCGCCCGCACGCCCGGAAAGCTCTTGGAGATCGCGCGCATGTCCAGCAGGGGCGCCATCCGCGCGGCCCGTCAGCGTCCGCGCGGCTCAGCGGCGCGCGACCTCCTCGCTCCACAGGCCGTATGCCTGCACCTCGGGGCCGCCAATGTTGTCCTTGGTGATGAGGATGTGCGGCCAGAACTGGTGCTTGGGGATGTTCTTGTCGCCGCGCAAGTACTGGTCCACGTAGGAAACGGACTGGGCGGCCATGGTGAGCGGGTTCTGGGACAGCGTCGCGTCCATCTGCCCGTCGCGGATCGCGGCGAGCGCCTGGGCGGTGCCGTCGATGCCGATGATGACGATGTGGCCGGCGTCGCCGGCGGCGCGGAAGCGGTTGGCCTGCTTGATGGCGCGGATGGCACCGACCGCGTTGTCGTCGTTGCCGTTGAACACGGCGTCCACCTCCCTGTTGGCGGCGAGGAGCTGGGTCAGGATGTTGAAGGCCTTGGCAGGGTCGAAGTCCGCCGCCTGGCGCGCGACCAGCTTGAGGCCGGGGTTGGCCTGCTGGAGCTTGGCGAACTGCTCGGCAAAGCCCTTCTCGCGCCCGTCGCCCGCCGTGGTGCCGAGCAATCCTTCCAAGTCCACGACGTTGCCGCGGACCTCGCCGTAGCGCTGCTTGAGCTGCCCGGCGATGAAGTCCGCCCCTTCGCGCCCGAGCGCCTCGTTGTCGGTTTCCAGGAAGTTGACTTGGCAATCCCCGCACGCGGCGCCACGGTCGAGGGTGAAGACCGGGATGCCTTTCCGGTTCGCCTGGCGCACCACGGGCACGATCGCGTCGGCGCTGATCGGGTTGAGGATCAGGGCCGAAACGCCTTGGTTGATGAGATCAAGGGTTTGGTTGGCCTGCGTGGTCGCGTCGCCGTTGGCGCTCGTGTTGATGAGCTTGAGGTCGGGGTGAGCCTTGATGCCGTCCTGCACGCCCCGCGTCATGCCTTGGAAGAACGGATTGGCCAGCGTCGCGACGCTGTAGCCGACCGTGCGCGTTTCCGCCTGGGCGGAGCCGAGCCAGGCAGCGAGGCAGAATGCGGCGGCGAAGCCCCGCACGAGACGAACGACCATGTTTCCTCCTGCCCCGGCCGCTATGCGCGGCCTCTCGTTGGCGGGACCGAGGCTATGGGCCGTGTGCCGGCGCGTCAACCGGAACGCCCCGGGACGGCCGCGCCCCAGGAGCAGGCCCTGGCGGACCGGGGCGGCGCTGCAGGGCCTAGGAGAATGCGCGCGACGGCGCCGATCACCCCCTGCTTGAACCGGCCGATGGCAGCTTCGGCTCGGGCCTGGGCGACACCTCCGGAGGCTTCCTGCCAGGCCGCCACCTGGTCGAGCCAGGGACCCACTTGGAAGCCGTCGTCGGCCTCCCTCGTGGTCAACGCCGCTGCACGACCTGCCCGGCGTCGACACCCGTGCCGATGTGCGGCGTCCGCTGCGACCGTCTTGGGTCAGGGTTTCTCTGCGGCCGGGTCCAAAGCGTCCGCCACGGCATCCTTGACTTGCGGTGACAGGATCTTCATCAGCAGGATGAATGCCGACAGGAGCAGGCAAACGCTGTTGGTGAAGATCAACGGCCACTGCCCGAGCATGAAGCCGTAGGCAAGCCACAACGCGAACCCGACCACGGTGATCCCATACATGCCGACCGAGATACTTTCGGTTTCTCGGGTCTTGATGATCTTCCAAGCCTGGGGGGCAAAGCTGGACGTCGATGCCGCCGCAGCGAGCCCTCCGATCACCGAGACAATCTCCATCGTCATATCCTGATCCTCTGATGCCCGGCAGCACAGCCATTCCAATCCGAGTTGGTGCTCGCCCCGCAATGGCCAAGGCTAGGGTCTAGGGACAGAGTTTCAGCTTCAGCTTGGGGTTCATCAGGGCTGCGGCGGAGCAGGCGAGGGCGCGGAAGCGGGTGTCTGTCTTGTCCAGGCGCGGGCTGAGCCTGCGGTGGTGCTTCAAG
>CAXUJE010000245.1:0-8431 GCA_964251035.1 uncultured Acetobacteraceae bacterium | reverse complement strand
TTGGGCCGGGACCGTCGGCGGCCTGCCGGGGGGACCCGCGGCGCGCCAGGCGGGCCGGGTCCATCCGGCCAGCCGCCCTGCCGCGGAGGCCCGTCTGGCGCTGCGGCGCGACGACCCCTCCGCCCCCGCGCTGGCTGCGGCCCTCCCTGCCCCGGCGCGCGCCGACCCGGGCCGTGTCCTCGATCTCGCCCGGTGGCACCGCCGTGCGAACCAAGACCGGGCCGCGCTGGCCATCTGGCTCAAGGAAGGTGGCCCGGCCGAGGCTGCCTCCGCGGACGACCGCCGGCCAGCGTTCTGGGACGAGCGCAACCTGCTGGCCCGGCGGATGCTGCGCGCGGGCGACCCCGCCGCCGCCTATGTCCTGGCCAGCAGCCACCACCAAACCGGCGAGGCCGCAATCGACGCGGAGTTCCTGTCCGGCTGGATCGCATTGCGTCGGCTGCAGCAGCCGGGCGTGGCGGCCCGGCATTTCCAGGCGCTCGCCGCCCTGTCCCACGCGGCCATTACTCAGGGTCGTGCATATTACTGGATCGGCCGGGCCGCGGCGGCGCAGGGCGACAGCGCGGGCGCGCAAGCCGCCTATGCCCAAGCCGCTGCCTGGCCCACCACGTTTTACGGCCAGCTCGCCATCCGCGCCCTTGGTGACGACGACGAGGCGCTCGCCACCCGCATCCGTGCCGCGCACGACCCGTCGTGGAGCATCGAGCAGGCCACCGCCCTCATCGGCCAGGAACTGGCGCGAGCGACGGCGCTGCTGGTGGCTTGGGGGGAGCCACGCCGGGCCAAGTCTTTCCTCTTGCGCTTGGGCGAGACGGCGCCGGATGCGGCCGGACGTGCAATGGCGGCCCGCATGGCGCTGAGCCTCGGCTTGCCCGACCAGGCGGTGGCGATCGCGCGCCGTGCCGGGCGGGACGGGCTGATGCTGCCGGAGGCCGGCTGGCCCATGGTGGTGGAGCCGCCGGATGCTACGGTTGAGCCAGCAGTGACGCTCGGCCTCATTCGGCAGGAGAGCAGCTTCGACACCCAGGCTGGAAGCCCCGCCGGCGCGCAGGGCTTGATGCAGCTTATGCCGGCGACCGCCGCCGGCGTCGCGCGGCGGCTGAACGAGGGTGTGAGCCTGCGCGCGCTGACGGCCGACGCCGCCTACAACATGCGGCTCGGCACGGCCTATCTCCAGACATTGCTGGAACAGTTCGGCGGCGCCTTGCCCTTGGCGTTGGCCGGCTATAACGCGGGGCCGAACCGAGTGCTGGACTGGATTGCCGGCTATGGCGATCCGCGAACCGGCGCCATCGATATGGTTGACTGGATTGAGCTGATCCCGTTCAACGAGACCCGCAACTACGTGCAGCGCGTGATCGAGAACGTCGTGATCTACGCAGCCCATCGCGGCGCCGCTGCGCCGCATCCGCTTGCGCGGTCCGCCGGGTGAGCCGATCCGTCGCGAGCTTCTTTGGCATCGGCTTCTTCCCGGTCGCACCTGGCACGGCGGGGTCGGCGGTGGCTCTCCTGATCGGCGCGGCTCTCATGTCAGGACCGCCCTGGCTGTTGCCGCTTGCTGCGGCGCTTGCGGCCGTGGCCGGCTATTTCGCCATCCGACATGGCGTGGCCGACTCCAACTCGGACCCAGGATGGGTCGTCATCGACGAGGTCGCCGGCCAGTGGATCGCGATGCTGGGACTTGCCGAGATTTCAGCGACTGGATTGGCAGCAGCCTTCGTGGGTTTCCGCCTGCTTGATGTTTGGAAGCCGGGACCGGTTGGCTGGGCGGATCGCCAGCCGGGTGCTTTCGGCATCATGGCGGACGACATCCTGGCCGGTGCCGGCGTCGCATTGGCACTTTATGCCGCCCGTGAACTGACCATTCTCTAAGCGAGAGGACATCGCCCATGTTTGATCCAGGACTGATCCAGGCCGCGACGGCCCTGCTCGCCGAATGCCGGTCCCGTGGATTGATGCTCGCGACGGCGGAAAGCTGTACTGGTGGCTTGATCGCCGGCGTGCTGACCGAGACCGCAGGGTCGTCAGACGTCCTGGATTGCGGCTTCGTCACTTATTCGAATGCAGCCAAGTCGGACATGCTCGGCGTGCCGCCTGAACTGATCGAGGCGGACGGCGCGGTGAGCGGCTCCGTCGCTGCTAGCATGGCGAGCGGGGCGCTGCTGCACTCGCGCGCTGCGCTGACGGTTGCGGTCACTGGCGTCGCGGGTCCCAGCGGCGGCAGCGAAAGCAAGCCCGTGGGAACCGTCTGGTTCGGCATCGCCGGTCGTGGGCGCGCTACTATAACGGAGCGCCGGGTGTTTCCCGGCGACCGCACGGCGGTGCGCCGGGCCACGGTGGAACACGCATTGGCAATGCTTGGTGCGGCGGCAAAGGACCATTAAAGCTATCCCAGCACCACGTCCCGGATCGCCGACGCGGCCTCCACGACCTGCTGCGCCGTCACGTCCAGATGCGTGCAGGCGCGCGCCCGATACTGGCCCATGACCGAGATCAGCACCCCCGCCGCCCGCACCCGCACTGCCAACTCCTGTGCTGTCAGCCCCGCGCCCCGCGTATCGAAGAACACCAGGTTGGTTTCCGGCAGCTCGACCGACAAGCCCTGGATTTGCGCCAGGCTGCGTGCCAGCACCCGCGCGTTCTCATGGTCGTCCGCCAGCCGGTCGATGTTGTGGTCAAGCGCGTAAAGGCACGCCGCGGCGCAGATCCCGCCCTGCCGCATCGAGCCGCCCAGCCGTTGCTTCCAGCGCCAGGCCGCGTCGATGAACTCGGCCGAGCCAGCCAGCACCGCCCCCAGCGGCGCACCGAGACCCTTGGTGAAATCAAGCCACACCGTATCGTAGCCGGCCGCCATCTCCGCCGCCGGGACCCCGGCGGCCACTACGGCGTTCATTAGCCTGGCGCCGTCCATATGCGTGACCATGCCGTGTGCGTGGGCGGTAGCCGCCACTTCGTTCAAGGTTGCCAACGGCCAGATCGCGCCGCCGCCGAGGTTCGCGGTCTGCTCGACCTCCACCATGCGCTGCGTCGGCGAGTAGCGGGACACCGGGCGGACAGCGGCGGCCAGCGTGTCCGCCGAGAACACGCCGTGGTCTCCATCGAGCAGCGAAACCTGCACACCGGCCAACGCCCAAGGCGCGCCGCCCTCCGCCGTCGCGATGTGCGTGGTATGATGCGCCAGAATCTCATCGCCGGCCCGGCACTGCGTCAGGATGGCGATCTCGTTGCACATGGTCCCGGACGGCAGGAACATCGCCGCCTCCTTGCCGAGCAGCGCCGCCATGCGGTCGCACAACGCCCAGACGGTGGGATCGGCGCCGTGCTGCTCGTCCCCGACCTCGGCCTTTATCATCACCTGCTTCATCGCCGCGCTCGGCTTCGTCTGGGTGTCCGAATACAGGTTGACCCGAACCGGAACCGTATCGTCGAACCGCGGCGGCGCGTAGGTCATGGCGATGAGTCCCGCTTCAGGATTTTGCCGGCATGACGGCCGGAGTCACAGCAATCGTCGCGGCTGGCGCACCATAGACCTCACGCGCACGTTTCAGGAAGGCGTTGACCATCAGCCGCACGGCGTTGTTGAACACAACCCCAATGGCGGCTTGCAGCATGCGGCTCCTGAACTCGAAATCGACGTAGAACTTGACGTTGCAGCCCTTCGGATTCGGCTCAAACGTCCAATTGTTGTTTAGGTAACGGAATGGGCCATCCTCATACTTGACCTGGATTTGATGCGGCCGGTCAAGCTCGACCCGGCTGGTGAAGCTTTCGCGGAATGGCCCGAAGCCGATGGTGAGATCCGCCACGAGCTGCGTCTCGGTATGGGACTTCACCCGCGCGCCGGCGCACCAGGGCAGGAAGGATGGATACTTGCCGACATCCGCCACCAGGTCGAACATCTGCTCCGGGCTGTACGGCAGCACTTTGTGCTCGGCATGGGTCGGCATGGCTAGGCGGCCACCAGCGCGAGCTGCCTTGCACGGGCGGCGCGCAACTGCGCGAAGTCTGCATCCGCATGGTATGAGCTGCGGGTCAGCGGCGTGGCGCTCACCATTAGGAACCCCTTTGCGCGGGCCATCGCGGCATAGTCCGCGAACTCGTCAGGCGGCACGAAGCGGTCCACCGCCGCGTGCTTCACCGTGGGCTGCAGATATTGGCCCAAGGTCAGGAAATCGACATCGGCCACCCGCAGGTCGTCCATGACCTGCATGACCTCCGCGCGTTGCTCCCCCAGCCCGAGCATCAGCCCGGATTTGGTGAAGATCGTCGGGTCCACCATCTTCACCCGGTCCAAGAGCCGGAGCGACTGGTAATAGCGCGCGCCAGGCCGAATAGTTGGATAGAGCCGCGGCACCGTCTCCAAATTGTGGTTGAACACGTCGGGCCGCGCCTCCGCGACCACCTCCAGCCCGCCGGGCTTGCGCAGGAAATCGGGCGTCAACACCTCAATCGTCGTGCCCGGCGCCGCGGCGCGCAGAGCTTGGATCACCACGGCGAAGTGCGCGCCGCCGCCGTCGCGCAGATCGTCCCGGTCCACCGACGTGATGACCACATGCCGAAGCCCTAGCTTCGCTACCGCGTCCGCCACCCGCCGCGGCTCGTCCGCGTCGAGCGCCTCCGGCTGGCCGGTCCGCACGTTGCAGAAGCTGCAGGCTCGGGTGCAGGTGTCGCCCATGATCATCATCGTCGCGTGGCGCTGCGACCAGCACTCGCCGATATTGGGGCAGGCCGCCTCCTCACAGACCGTCACCAACCGGTTCTCGCGCATCAGCGCCCGGGTCTCGTGATAAACCGGGTGGTTGGGCGCCTTGACCCGAATCCAATCCGGCTTGCGCTGGATCGGGTTGTCCGGCCGGTTTGCCTTCTCCGGATGCCGCACTGCGCCTGGCACGGCCAGGCGGTGATCGACCACGGTACGCGACGCCATGCGGCCTCCCGGCACGAAAATAGAGACGCTCAAGTGGATGGGACTAGGCCGCCCGTCAAGCGAGGCGTCAGAAGTGAATGGCCCGGCCGTAGGCGTCCAGCACCGACTCGTGCATGGTCTCGCTGACTGTCGGATGCGGGAACACGGTATGCATCAGCTCGACCTCGGTGGTCTCCAAGGTGCGCGCGACGGCGTAGCCTTGGATCATCTCCGTCACCTCGGCACCGATCATGTGGGCGCCGAGCAACTCGCCGGACTTGCTGTCGAACACGACCTTTACCATGCCTTCCGGCTCGCCCATCGCAATCGCCTTGCCGTTGCCGATGAACGGGAAACGGCCGACGCGGACCTCGTGCCCGGCCGCCTTGGCCCGGGTCTCCGTCATGCCGACGGAGGCGATCTGCGGGCGGCTATAGGTGCAGCCGGGGATGTTGCCGACGTTCAGAGGCTTCACGTCGTTCTGCCGGGCGATGCTTTCGACGCAGATCACGCCCTCATGGCTTGCCTTGTGCGCCAGCCACGGCGCGCCCGTCACGTCACCGATCGCATACACGCCGGCCTCCCCGGTGCGGCAGTACTCGTCGATGACGATGTGGCCACGCTCCACCTTCACCCCGGTGCCTTCCAGCCCCAGGTTCTCGACATTGCCGACGATGCCCACGGCGGAAATCACCCGCTCCACGGTGATGTCCTGCGTCTTGCCCCCGGCCTCGATGGTGGCCGTCACGCTGTCCCCGTTCTTCTGCACCTTGGTCGTCTTGGCCGAGGTCAGGATCTTGATCCCCTGCTTTTCGAACGACTTGCGGGCAAAGGCGCTGATCTCCTCGTCCTCGACCGGCAGGATGCGCTCAAGCATCTCCACGACCGTCACTTCGGCGCCCATGTTGCGGTAGAAGCTCGCGAACTCGATGCCGATGGCGCCGGAGCCGACCACTAGCAGCGACTTCGGCATGCTCGGCGGCACCATCGCTTCGCGATAGGTCCAGATCAGCTTGCCATCGCCCTCCAGCCCCGGCAGTTGCCGCGCCCGCGCGCCGGTCGCCAGGATAATATGCGGCGCGGTGAGCGCTGCAACCTCCTTGCCGTCCTTAGTCACAGCTAGGGTGTGCTTGCCCGCAAGCTTCGCCACCCCGTCGAACACCGTGACCTTGTTCTTCTTCAATAGGTGCCCGACGCCGCCCGCCAACTGCTTGGCGACCTTGCGAGACCGCGTGACGATCTTCGGCAGGTCGAACTGCACGTTGTCGGCGCTGAAGCCGAACTCGCCGAGGTTGTGCAGCAGGTGGTTGATCTCGGACGAACGCAGCAGCGCCTTGGTCGGGATGCAGCCCCAGTTCAGGCAGATGCCGCCCAGGTTCTCCCGCTCCACCACCGCGGCCTTCATGCCGAGCTGCGCGGCGCGGATCGCCGCGACGTAGCCGCCGGGGCCGCCGCCGACGACGACGACATCGAATTTGCTTTCCATTATGGTTCCTACAGCATCAGGCTGAGCGGGTCCTCGACGATGCCCTTGAACACCGCCATCCATTCGGCGCCGAGCGCCCCGTCCGCCACCCGGTGATCCACGCTCAGCGTGCACGTCATTACCGTCGCGACCGCGAGCGCCCCGTCCTTCACCACCGGCCGTTTCTCGCCGGCGCCCACCGCGAGGATCGCGGCCTGCGGCGGGTTGATGATCGCGGTGAACTGCTTCACGCCGAACATGCCGAGGTTGGAAATCGAGAAGCTGCCGCCCTGGAACTCCTCGGGCTTCAGCTTGCCGGACCTGGCACGGGCGCCGAGGTCCTTCATCTCGTTGCTGATCGCGGCCAGGCCCTTCTGGTCGGCCTTGCGCACGATCGGCGTGATCAGCCCGTCCGGCATCGACACGGCGACGCTGATGTCGATGTCGTCGTACACCACCATCGCATCCTCGGTGTAGGACGCATTCACCTTCGGCACCCGGCGAAGCGCCGCGGCGGCGGCCTTGATGACCAAGTCGTTGACCGAAAGCTTGAACCCGCCAGGCCCGTCCTTCGGCGCCCGCGCGTTCAGGTCGGCGCGCAACTTCAGCAGCGCGTCGATCTCGATATCCATCGTGACGTAGAAGTTCGGCACGAGCTGATGGCTTTCCAGCAAGCGCCGCGCGATGACCTTCCGCATCGTCGAGTTCGGCACAAGCTGGTGCGGCGCCGTGACCGGCACCGCTGCGGGCTTCGGAGCGGGCTTTGCCTCCGGCTTGGCTTGCTGCACCGGCGGCGGCGCGACATCGGCCTCCCTGGCACCTGCCTGCGCCTCGACCGGCGATGGTTGCGCGGCGCCCGGCGCTTGCTGCGCCTCGATGTCGGCGCGAACGATGCGCCCGTTCGGGCCGGAGCCTTTCAACGAGGACAGGTCGATGTTGGCCTGCTTGGCCATTCGCCGGGCCAGCGGTGAGGCGAACACCCGCTCGCCCTCATGCCCGAACACAGGATCGTGGCCGTTGGCCTTGGGTGTCGGCGAGACCGCAGCCGCTGGGGTTGGTGGAGTTGGCGCGGCCACCGGCGCGCTTGCCGCCGGAGCTTGTGCCGGCGGTGCAGCAGGCGCCGGGGCAGCCGCGTCCTCCCCCTCCCCGGCCAGCACAGCAATTGGCTCGTTCACCTTCACTCCGGCGGTGCCGTCCGGCACGAGGATCTTGCTCAGCACGCCCTCATCGACGGCCTCCACCTCCATAGTGGCCTTGTCCGTCTCGATCTCCGCGATCACGTCGCCGGCACGGACGTCGTCGCCCTCTTTCTTCAGCCACCGGGACAGCGTGCCCTCGGTCATGGTCGGCGACAGCGCCGGCATCAGGATGTTCGTCGCCATGCTGCGCGCCCCCTCAGACGATCTTCTTCACGGCATCGACCACCCAAGGCGGCTGCGGCAGCGCCAGCTTCTCCAAATTCGCAGCATAGGGCAGCGGAATGTCCAGCCCATGCACCCGCACCGGCGGCGCATCGAGCCAGTCGAAGCAATGCTCGATCACCTGCATCGCGATCTCCGCGCCAATGCCCGCATAGGGCCAGCCCTCCTCGACCGTCACCACCCGGTTCGTCTTCTTCACGCTCTCCACGATGGTCGCGGTATCCAGCGGGCGCAGGCTGCGCAGGTTGATCACCTCGGCCTCGATCCCCTGCTCCGCCAGCGTCTCCGCCGCCTTCATCGCCACGCCCACCATGATGCTGTAGGCGACGATGGTGACGTGCTGGCCGGTCCGCTCGACCTTTGCCTTGCCGATGGGCACGGTGAAATCCTCGTCGGTCGGGCATTCGAAGGTTTGCCCATAAAGGATCTCGTTCTCCAGTACGATCACCGGGTTCGGGTCGCGGATCGCCGTCCGCAACAGGCCCTTCGCGTCTGCGGCCGACCATGGCGCCACGACCTTGAGGCCCGGGCAATGCGCATACCACGACGCATAGTCCTGGCTATGCTGCGCCGCCACCCGGGATGCAGCGCCGTTCGGCCCGCGGAACACGATGGGGCAGCCCATCTGGCCGCCCGACA
>CAXUJE010000244.1:0-8466 GCA_964251035.1 uncultured Acetobacteraceae bacterium | reverse complement strand
AGATGACGTAGGACCGCACCCGGGCGTCGATCAGGGGATCGTCGGACACCTCTATCCCTGGCGTCAGATGGTTGGGAAGGAACTTCAGGTCATGCTGCGCCTTCTCCTGGTCCGCGACTGCCCCGGTCAGCGTCAGCGTGCCCAGGTTGACCATCCGGCGGTCGGCGGGCCAGGGCTGGGTCGGGTCCCGGGTTTGGTCGCCGGGGTTCGCGAGCTGCGCCATGACGCGGAACTCGGCCTTTTCCTTCTGCAGGCGGGCCGGCAGTTCCGCGAGCAGGAAGTCGGGCGGCATCTTGTCCGCGTCCGCCTGCTCCAGGTGCTCGGCGCTTGGGATCGGCTGGAACTGGAAGCGGAACGGCTGCCGCTGGCCTTTCGCATCGACGAAGATGAAGGCGTCGATGCCGTTGTAGGTTTCCCGCGCGAAGCTGGTTGGGGTCTTGACGGTGCTGCCGGCCTTGGCGGCGGCCGGGTGGGCAGCGATGAACTGCTCGATCTTCGTGGGCTTCGGCGCGTCCGGCCCGCTTTCCGACGCCGCTTGCAGCAGTTGCTGGAACTCCTCGCCGGTGGCGACCGGGAAGTACGGCAGCGAGTTCAGCACCACGTCCACATACGTGCTGCCCTCGGGGCGGAAGCGGATCGCCATGCCATGCGGGTTGGCTGCATCCTTGCCGTCCGGCAGGTCCGGCAGGCCGGTCGCGTCGGAGAAGCGCACCGTGACCGGCACCGACGGGGCTGCGAAGATGCTGGCCGTGCTCAGCGCGGCGGCCTCCGGGGTGGGGGCGAAGCTGCCCTCGGCCACGACGCCCCGGGCGTGGTTGGCGCGCAGGCCGGGGTGGCGGCCCCACAGCTTGTTCATGGTATCGATGGTCCGCACCGCCGTGCCCGGCGCCGCGGCGCCTGACGCCGCTTCACCCTGAGCTTGCTGCGCGCGGGCGCCCGGCGCTCCTGCGACGAGGGCGGCAAGGGTCAGGGTGGTCAGTGCTGTGCGGGCGGACATGCCTTGGCTCCGTAGGGATGGAGATGGGGGTCATAGGACAGGCGGCGCCGCAAGGCCAGGCCATGCCCCCAGGGCAGCAGGTCCGCCCTACAGCAGCGGGAGCTGGTCGCCTGGCGCCGGCGGGCGCCTGAATTGCGAGCAGTCCAGCGCGTCCCGTCCGAGGAAGCCAAGCTGCCGCTGCGCGCGGGCGAAGCGTTGGGCCAGCAGGTCGGCGTAGGGTCCGCCGCCGCTGAACCGGTGGTGGAAGCGGCTGTCGTTCAGCGCGCCCCCCCGCGTGTCACGGACCAGCGCCAGGATGCGCCGCGCCCGGTCTGGCACATGCTCCTCCAGCCAGGCCGTGAACACGTCCCGCAGCTCCGACGGCAGGCGCAGCAGCACGGTGCCGGCATGGGCCGCGCCATGCCGCCGAGCCGCGGCCAGGATCGTTTCCAGCTCCATGTCGTTCAGCCCGGGGATCATCGGCGCGGCCAGGACGCCGGCGGGAACCCCGGCCTCGGCAAGCGCGGCGATCGCCTGCAAGCGTCGCGACGGGGCGGCGGCCCGCGGCTCCATGCGCCGCGCCAAGGCGGCGTCCAGCGTGGTGACGGACAGCCAGACCCGCACCAGCCCGCGGGCGGCCATGCGCTGCAGGATATCGAGGTCGCGCAACACGCCGGCCGACTTGGTGACGATGCTCAGGGGATGGTTGAAGCGGTCCAGCACCTCCAGCACGGCGCGGGTCAGCCGCAGGGTGCGGTCCACCGGCTGGTAAGGGTCGGTGTTCGACCCCAGCGCCATCGGCCGCGCGACGTAGCCGGGCCGGCGCAGCTCCCGTTCCAGCAAGGCCGCCACGTCGGGCTTGAAGACGATCTGCGTCTCGAACTCCAGGCCGGGCGAGAAGCCGAGGTAGGCGTGGCTGGGCCGGGCGTAGCAATACACGCAGCCGTGCTCGCACCCGCGGTACGGGTTGACCGCCCGGTCGAAGCCGATGTCCGGGCTGCCGTTCCAACTGATCGCCGTCTTGCTGGCGTCCCTGGTCAGCGTGGTCGGCAGCGGCGGCAGCTCCGGGAGGGCGTCGAGCGGCGCCCATCCGTCCTCGAACGGCTCCGCATGGTGCCGGTCGTAGCGCACGGCCGGGTTGGTCGTGGCGCCCCGGCCGCGCCGGGCGGAGGACGGCGCCGGCCCAACCGGCTCAGCCTCCGGCGTGCCGGCTTGGTCCAACGCCGCGAGCGCGTCCGGGTCCAAAGCGCCGCGCAACAGCTCTGCCCGCAGGAAGGCGCCGTCCGGCATGTGTCTGGTCCCTATACGTTCATAGAGCAGTATGCCTGGACCGAATCGTTCAAGTCAAGAACATAATGCGAACAAAAACGCTACTCCGCCGCGCGAAGGTGTTCCTGCAGCCGCGGCATCAACTCGACGAGGTTGCAGGGTCGGTGCCGGCTGTCGAGCTGCCAGAGCAGGATGTCGTCCCAGGCGTCCTTCACTGCCCCGGTGCTGCCGGGCAGGGCGAACAGGTACGTGCCCCCGGCCACGCCGGCGAGGGCGCGGGACTGCATCGTGGAGGTGCCGATCTTCCCGTAGCTCAGCATGCGGAACAGCTCGCCGAAGCCCTCGATCCGCTTCTCCAGCACGCGGTCGAACGCCTCGGGCGTCACGTCGCGTCCGGTGATGCCGGTGCCGCCGGTGGTGATCACGGCGTCGATGGCGGGATCGGCGATCCAGCCGCGCAGCCGGGCCTCGATCCGGTCCGCGTCGTCCCGCTCGATGGCGCGGTCGGCAACGCAGTGCCCAGCGCCCTCGATCCGCGCCGCCAGCGTGTCGCCGGAGCGGTCGTCGGCCAAGGTGCGCGTGTCGGACACCGTGAGCACGGCGATGCTCACGGGGATGAACTGGCGGCTCTCGTCGATCGGCATGGCGCCGCTCCTTTGGAATTGTCTTTAGAGTGTTGGCTCCAGGCTCTGCCGAAGCGCAAGAAGGTCGGCCCAGCAATCCCGCTTGGCCGAGGGCGTGCGGAGCCACTGGTCCCAGGGCAGCATCGGCAAGGCGGGAATGGGCGCATCGGCCCCCGGCAGCGCCGCCTGGAGCCAGCGCCCGCGCAGCCGGCGGATGCTGTCGGTGCTGCCGGTCAGCGCCCGGCTCGGCGCGGACCCCAGCAGCAGCAGCCGGTCCGGCCGGACCAGGCGCAGCAGGCGGAGCAGGAAGGGCAGGCAGACCTGGATCTCGGCCTCGGTCGGCGCGCGTCCGCCGGGCGGGCGCCAGGGCACCAGGTGGGCAAGCAGCACGCCCGTCCGATCAAGGCCGATGCTCCGCAGCACCCGGTCGAGCGCCAGCCCGGATGGCCCGGCGAACGCGGTGCCGGCCCGGTCGTCGTCGGCCTCCGGCGCCTCGGCCACCAGCACGAGCCGGGCCGCCGGGTTGCCGCTGGGCCGCACCGTGGTGGTCGCCGTGGCGCGCAGCGCGCAGCCGTCGAACGCATCGAGCGCCGCATGGAGGTCATCCAGAGTGCCGGCCGCGTCCGCGGCGGCTTGGCTGCGCGTCGCCGCCGACGCCGGGCGGGCCGGCGGGCCCGCCAAAGGCTCGCGGCTGGGCACCGGCACGGGAGCGGGCCGGAAATGGTCGCGCGGCTCTTCGCCCAGCGCCTCGTCCGCGCCCCACTCGACCTGCAGGCGCAACGCTGCCAAGCTGTCCATCAGGCGGAGACCGCTTCGTGTCGCATGGCCGTGAAAATGTGCCGCGTGCGGGTTTTGCGCAACCCGCGCCCGTCCCCACTTGATGAGCATAGACGGAGGGATGGATGCCGGAACGTGAGGTGGCCCGCGAGGCCATGGAGTTCGATGTCGTGATCGTGGGCGCAGGCCCGGCGGGCCTGTCTGCCGCGATCCGCCTGAAGCAGTTGGCACCCGACGCGGGCGTTTGCGTGGTCGAAAAGGGCGGCGAGGTCGGGGCGCACATCCTGTCCGGCGCCGTGATCGAGACACGGGCGCTGTCCGAACTGCTGCCCGATTGGAAGGACGCCGGCGCCCCGCTGCTGACCCCGGCCGGCGAGGACCGTTTCCTGTTCCTGACGGAAACCCGCGCCTTCAAGCTGCCGACGCCGCCGCAGATGCACAACGCCGGCAACTACGTCGTGAGCCTGAGCGACGTGTGCCGCTGGCTCGGCACGCAGGCGGAAGGGCTGGGGGTCGAGATCTACCCAGGCTTCGCCGCCGCCGAGGTGCTGATCGAGGGCGACCGCGTGGTCGGCGTCGCGACCGGCGACATGGGCATCACCAAGGAAGGCGAGCACGGCCCCAACTACCAGCCCGGCATGGAGCTGCGTGCGTCCTACACCCTGTTCGCCGAAGGGTGCCGCGGCTCGCTCACCAAGAAGGTCGCCACGCGGTTCAACCTGCGGGACGGGCGCGACCCGCAGACCTACGCGCTCGGCATCAAGGAGCTGTGGGAAATCCCGGCGGCGCAGCACCAGCCCGGCCTGATCGAGCATTCGGTCGGCTGGCCGCTGGACCGCAACACCTATGGCGGGTCCTGGCTGTACCATTGGGGCGACAACCTGGTGTCCTACGGCTTCGTCGTCGGGCTGGACTACCACAATCCCTGGCTGTCGCCGTTCGACGAGATGCAGCGGTTCAAGACGCATCCGGCGATGCGCAAGCACTTCGAGGGCGGGCGGCGCATCAGCTACGGCGCGCGGGCCTTGAGCGAGGGCGGGCTGCAGTCCATCCCCAAGCTGACCTTCCCCGGCGGCGCGCTGATCGGCGACACCGCCGGGTTCCTGAACGTGCCGAAGATCAAGGGCACCCACGCCGCGATGAAGTCCGGCATGCTGGCCGCCGAGGCGGTGGCGGAGGCGCTGGAGCACAACCGCCCGGCCGAGCCGGAAAGCTACGAGAGCCGCTTCCGTGAAAGCTGGCTGTTCGAGGAACTGCGTGGCGCGCGCAACATCCGGCCGTCCTTCGCCAAGTTCGGCCTGTATGGCGGCATCGCCTACTCGGCGCTCGACACCGTGCTGCTGCGCGGGCGGGCGCCGTGGACGATGCACCACGCCCACGCGGACCATGAGGGGCTGCGCCCGGCCAAGGAGGCGCCGCGCATCGCCTATCCGAAGCCTGACGGCAAGCTGACCTTCGACCGCCTGTCCTCCGTGTTCATCAGCAACACGAACCACGAGGAGAACCAGCCGCCGCACCTGCAGCTGCGCGACCCGGGGCGGTGGCAGGGGGTGAACTGGGAGCAGTTCGCAAGTCCGGAAAGCCGCTACTGCCCGGCCGGCGTCTATGAGGCCGTGGGCGTCGAGCAGGGCGAGCCGCGCCTGCAGATCAACGCGCAGAACTGCGTCCACTGCAAGACCTGCGACATCAAGGACCCCACGCAGAACATCGACTGGGAAACGCCCGAGGGCAGCGGCGGCCCCAACTACCCGGGCGGCATGTAGCCGATGCGGCGCATCCGCCGATCCGCGCTGCTGGTGCTGGCCATGCTGGCCGGGGGCGCCGCGAACGACTTCGGGCTTGAGGACGCGGCCGGGACCTCGACGTTCGAGCCGAAGGGCGCGTTCGGCGACTACGTGGCCGGGCGGTTCGCGGAGCAGCAAGGGGATCTGGACATCGCCGCCGACCGGCTGCGGGCGGCGCTGTCCCAGGATGCCGGGGTGGCGGAGGTGGCGAACCAGGCCTTCGTCGCCGCCGTCCTCGCAGGCCGGCCCGACGCCGCGCGGCTGGCGACAGGCGTCGCCGACAACGCCGTGGCCCAGCTTGTGCTCGCCGACCGGGACGCGAGGAGCGAGAACTGGGAGCAAGCGGAGGCGCGGTTCGCGGCGTTGCCGCAGCAGGGTCTGACGCAGATCCTGCGCCCCCTGCTGATCGCCTGGGCGCAACAGGGCGCCCGGCGCACCACCGCCGCCCTTGCCGGCTTGCAGCCGGTTCTGGATGAGCAGCGGTTCCGCGGCGTGATGGCGCTGCATGCGGCGCTGATTGCCGACCTTGGCGGCTTCACGCCCGACGCCGCCCGGCTGTATGCGGTGGCACGCGCCGAGTACGGTGGCCTCAACCTCCGGCTTGGGCAAATCCTGGCGAACTGGCAGGCCCGCCAGGGCAACCTGGAGGAGGCGCGGCACACCGTGCGCGACATGGTGGGCGTGAACGGCGACCTGGCTTTGGCCCGCGAGGCGCTGGAGCGCGACGTGGAAACCCGCCAGGTCCGCAGCGCCACGGATGGCATCGCCGAAACCTACCTCGCCATGGCCGCGACGCTGCGGCAGCAGAATGCCAACGACTCGGCGCAGGTGCTGCTTCGCCTGGCGCTGGACGTGCGGGAGGACTTCACCGCGGCGCGGCTGCTGCTGGCCGACATCCAGGAGGGGAACAAGCAGACTGCCGCGGCGGCGCAGACCCTGGCAGGCGTGCCGCCGTCCGATCCGCTGGCGGTGGTCGTGGCGCTGCGCCGCGCCAACCTGCTGGACGGCATGGGCCAGGAGGAGGAGGCGACCCGGATGCTGGAGGCGCTGGCCCAGCAGTTCCCGGACCGGCCGGAGCCGCTGGTGCAGATCGGCGACAGCCTGCGCCGGCGCAACCGCTTCCACGAGGCGGCAGAGTTCTACGACCGCGCGGTGGCCCGCATCGGCACGCCCAGCCGGGCCAACTGGCCGCTGTTCTACGAGCGCGGCATCGCCTTCGAGCGCGACAACCAGTGGCCCAAGGCCGAGGCCGACTTCGAGTACGCCCTGCAATTGGCGCCCGAGCAGCCCAACGTGCTGAACTACCTCGGCTACGCCTGGGTGGAGCGCGGCCACGAGGTGGACCGCGCCCGGCACATGATCGAGCGCGCGGTGGAGCAGCGGCCCGACGACGGCGCGTTCATCGACAGCCTGGGCTGGGTGCAGTTGCGGCAAGGCGATACGGGGGGCGCGCTGAAGAACCTGGAGCGCGCGGTGGAATTGCAGCCGGAGGACCCGGTGATCAACGCGCATCTCGGCGACGCGCTGGACGCCGCCGGGCGGCACCGGGAGGCGGAGTTCCAGTGGCGCCGCGCCCTGAACCTGAACCCCGAGCCGGACGACCAGGCGCGGATCGAGCGCAAGCTGCGCGATGCCGAGGCGGCGCCAGCGACCCGGACCGCCAGCCCCGGCCCCAATTCCAGCCCGGGCACGCCCTGAACGGTGCTGACCGAGGCGGCGTGGGCGAAGGTCAACCTGTATCTGCACATCGTGGGGCGGCAGTCAGATGGTAAGCACCTGTTGGCCAGCCTGGCGGTGTTTCCCGGCGCGGCCGACCGGCTCTCTCCCGCGCCGGCTGACGCGCTGACGCTGGAGGTCGAGGGTCCCGGCGCAGCCGGGTTGGGGGCCGGGGTGGACGACTTGGTGCTGCGGGCGGCCCGGGCGCTCGCCTCGGCCGCGGGTGTTGCGGCCGGCGCGCGTCTCGTGCGGGACAAGCGGCTGCCGGTGGCCAGCGGCATCGGCGGCGGCTCGGCCGACGCGGCCGCGGCGCTGCGCCTGCTGGCCCGGCTTTGGGACGTGCGCCTGCCCGCGGAGCGGCTGCGGGTGATCGCGCAGGAGCTGGGCGCGGACGTGCCGGTCTGCCTCGGCAGCCGCCCGGCCCGCATGGGGGGCGTGGGCGAGCGCCTGCAGCCTGCGCCGTCGCTGCCGGATTGCGGGATGGCGCTGCTCACCCCCGGCGCTGCGGTCGCCGCGCCCGACGTGTTCCGCGCGCGGGGCGGCGCGTTCTCCGCGGTTCCCGTGCTGCCGGACGCCTGGCCCGACGCCGCCGCCATGGCGGCCGACTTGGCGCAGTTGCGCAACGATCTGGAAGCGCCGGCCCTGTCGCTTTGCCCGGCCATCGCCGCGGTGCTGGAGTGGCTGCGCGCCCAGCCGGGCTGCCTCTTGGCGCGCATGAGCGGCTCGGGCGCCACCTGCTTCGGCCTGTTCGCCGAGGCCGGGACCGCCGCGGCGGTGGCCGCGCGGGCGCCGGCGGCTTGGTGGGCCTGGGGCGGCACGATGTCGGGCGGCTGAGGGGCTTTACGGACGGGTCCCGCACCCCCTATTGAACAGGAGCGGCAATGATCGCGACGAGTGGTGGGGCGTCGCCAAGCGGTAAGGCAGCGGACTTTGAATCCGCCATCCGAAGGTTCGAATCCTTCCGCCCCAATTACCATTGATATGCCATCTAAATCAGTGGCTTAGCTGTCCGGTTTCCCCTCCCTGTGTACCAAGAATGGACCATGCATTCCGCCCAACATATGGGGCGGCCATGGCGGCTTGGGGACATCACGTTCAACGGCGGGGCGGCATCTACCATCTCCGCTTGCGGGTGCCCGACGACATCCGGGACCGGGTTGGCGTCCGGGAAATCCGGCGGTCGCTGGAAACCCGGTGTCCCCTGGAAGCGAGGGCTCGCGTAGCCGAACTCTATGCTCGCCTGGCATCCGCGTTCGGACATCTAAGGTCATCACATGATTGCGAGGCGTCGAGAGTAGTCTCGGAGGCCTTGGGGCAGGGG
>CAXUJE010000243.1:0-8488 GCA_964251035.1 uncultured Acetobacteraceae bacterium | reverse complement strand
ATCGTGCTCTGGACGACCGTGCTGCTCGCCCTGCTCGCGACCAGGATCACGGCCGTTGGCCGGAGCGAAACGCGGATTGGGGCGAACCTGCGCGATGCCGCCATCACCGAAGCCGCCGCGGACGGCGCCGTGCACGAGGCGCTCTTCCACCTGCTGGCGTCTGGCGAGCGGCGCTGGATGCCGGCAGGGCGCCGCCGGGTCACCTTCCCGGGCGCCGACGTGGACGTTTCGGTCGAGAACCTGGCAGGCCGCGTGAACCTGAACACCGCCTCAGCGGAACTGCTCCGCGCCCTCCTCGACGCATTGGGGGTGGAGCCGCACCAGGCAGCGTCGCTTCCCGCTGCGATCGTCGATTGGCGGGCACCGGGCCAGCGCCGAGGTTCCTATGGCGCGAAATCACTGCCATACCAGGCGGCAGGCCGCGATTACGGCCCGCCCGGCGCACCGTTCCAAACCGTCGACGAACTCGGCGACGTGCTGGGCATGACGCCGAATCTCCTGACACAACTGCGGACACACCTCACGACCTGGGGCGAGAACGATCCCGACCCCGCTCTCGCCGATCCCTTGGTGCTGGCCGCCTTGCGGACACTCGGGGGCGCCGCTGCGCCTGGCGGCGACAACTCGGGCGCCCTGGTGCTCGCCATCACCGCCAACGCGAACGGCCCGGCCGGCAGCCATTTCGTGCGGCATGCCGTCGTGGAAATTACTCCCTCCTCACGCGGCAAGTCCTGGCGCATGCTGGAATGGTCCGCGTCTTCCTGAAGGCTGCGCCGCATGCGTCGGCAGGGAACCCGCACCGTGGCGGCGGGCGGGCACCCCCAAGCCGGTCCGCCGCGCTGATCAGCCAACTTCTGCGTCACCAGCGTGTCTTCGACATTGCGCCATGTTCGCTGCAGGCATTAACGTCAGCCCAGTCCGATTTCGACGCATAATAAACAACATGACAAGGGGAAGTGAGATGGGCGGCCATTCTGGACCAATGAGAAATACTGTTCGGTTCATAAGAAATGTGCCGTTCGGCCGAGTGGGCCTCTTGGCAGGAGCCGTGTTGGCCGGATCTGGTTATACCGCCTTTGCTGCCACCTGCGAGAGTCTGCTGACGGCCAACCTGCCCCAGGTCACGATCACCAGCGCCGAGTCGATTCCTGCGGGCATCTATCAGCCGCCGGGGAGCGCCAAGGCCTTCACGGACCTGCCAGCGTTCTGCCGCGTCGTGGCGACCGTCAGCCCCGTGCCGGATTCGTCGATCGGGATCGAGGTTTGGCTGCCGACGACCACCTGGAACGGCAGGTACCAGCAGGTCGGGAACCATGGCTGGGGAGGCACCATTTATTGGAGCGAGATGGCCCCGCAACTCCAGCGAGGCTTCGCCACCAGCGCCACGGACGATGGCCACGTGAACCCGACCTCGAATCCGTTCGATGTCAGTTGGGGGATCGGCCACCCCGTCAAGGTGGAGGATATGGCGTGGCGCGCGGTTCACGAACTGGCGGTGAATGCGAAACGCCTGATCGCCGCCTATTACCAAAGCGGTCCGCTCGCGTCGTACTTCAACGGGTGTTCGGACGGCGGGCGGGAAGGGATGCGGGAAGCGCATGATTTCCCGGCTGATTTCGACGGCATCCTTGCCGGCGGCGCGGCAACCGGTTGGACGCACGCAGCGACCGAGCAGCTGGTCATGACGCTGAACCTCAGGAACGGCGACATCCAGGGTCCCAGCGGGACGGCCGTCCTGACGCTTGCCCAGAACGCGGTGACGGCGGCGTGCGATGCCGCCGATGGCGTGACGGATGGCCTGATCAGCGATCCAAGGCGCTGCCTATGGGACCCCCGCACCCTCGTCTGCCAAGCGGGCGAGGACCCGGCGGCCTGCATCACCCCGGCACAGGCCGCCGCCATCGCGGCAAACCTCAGGCCGGTGCGGGACCCTGTGACCCGCAAGTGGCTGTTCTCGGGAATGCCGCGGGGGTCGGAGTTCGAGCAGATCAGATGGAGGTACAACTACTCCCTCGCCCCCTTCGGCCTTTCCAACTACCAGCTTGCCTTGGGCGACCCTGCCTGGGACGGCTCGACGTTCGATCTGCGTGCCGACCTGCCCCAGCTTGATCGCGTCCTCGGCATCATGGACATGACCGACCCGGATCTTCGCCAGTTCGCCGCCAGAGGGGGAAAGCTGATCCAGTGGCATGGCTGGGACGACGGCGCTTTCACGCCTGGATGGACGACGAAATACTATGACGAGGTCGTCAACAGCATGGCCGGCGGTGAAACAAAGGATGTCCAGGAGTTCTATCGGTTGTTCATGCTCCCTGGCGTAGGGCATTGCGCGGCCTCGAACGACATCGGCCCGGACAACATCGGGGTGGAAAACCAGATCGCCGTGTCTCCCGATCCCGAGCATGACGCCGTGAGCGCATTGCTGGCCTGGGTCGAACGGGGCACCGCGCCGCGCCGGTTCGTCGCCACGAAGTTCAACAACAACGATCCGAGCCAGGGCGTCCAGCTGCAGCGCCCGATCTGCCCCTACCCTGCCCAGGCGATCTGGAACGGGTCAGGCAGCACCGATGAGGCGAGCAGTTTCCGCTGCGGAACCCCCTTCGGCAGACCATAACAGGCCGGCATCGTTAAACCCTTGACCAGCAGGCAAAAGGAGACATCCGTGGGGAACGGAAGCAGACATCAAAGAACGTGCCGGTCCCGCAAGGCCCTGGTTGCGGCGGCCCTCGGCGGTGCGGCCCTGCTCGGCAGCACACCTGCCTGGTCGCAGGCCGACGACCTAGTGGCGGCGCCGCCGAGCGTGGGCACTGACCGCGGCAACGTGGTCGGCACGCGGGTGGGCACGGTCGCCGCGTTCCTCGGCGTCCCCTACGCAGCCCCTCCGGTGGGCGACTTGCGCTTCCGCCCGCCACGGCGGCATGCGGCCTGGACCGCGCCGGTGCAGGCCACGCAGGTGGCCCAGCCATGCCCGCAGAACCGGCAAGCCGGCGCGAACGGGCCGGTGCCGATCGGCAGCGAGGACTGCCTTTACCTTAACGTGTGGACGCCCGCGCAGGCGCAGTCGGAGCGCCGGCCGGTGATGGTGTGGTTCCCCGGCGGCGGCTTCCAACAGGGCGGCGCGACGTTCCCCTACTACAACAGCCAATACATCGCCGAGCAGGCCGGCGTCGTCGTCGTCACCGTCACCTACCGCGTCGGCGTGCTCGGCAACCTGACCGCGCAGGCGCTCGACCAGGAAAGCCCGGCGGCGGTTTCCGGCAACTACGGCCTGCAGGACCAGCAGGCGGCGCTGCGCTGGGTGCGCCGCAACATCGCGGCCTTCGGCGGCGATCCGCAGAATGTGACCATCTTCGGCGAATCAGCCGGGGGCAACTCGGTCGAGTACCAGCTCGCCTCGCCGCTGGTCCGCGGCTTGTTCAAGCAGGCCATCATTGAGAGCGCCGCCGGCATCCAGCTGATCCCCGACCTGCCGCTCGCCGCGTCCGAGACCGCCGGCAGCGCCACGGTGCTCGCCTCGGTCGGTTGCGCCGACGCCGCCGATGTCGCGGCCTGCCTGCGCGCCCTGCCCGCCGCCGCCTTCCTGGGCGCGAGCGGCGTCACCGAACCTGTGGTGGACGGCTACGTGCTCCCGCTGCGGCCGTTGCAGGCGTTCCGGTCCGGGGCCTTCAACCGCGTGCCCACGATCCTCGGCAGCAACCACGACGAGGCGACCGCCTTTGTTTGGCCCATTGAGGCAGCGCTGGGTGGGCCGCTGACCCTCGACGGCTACACCGCCCAGCTTGACAGGATGTATGGGGCCAACGCGCCGGCGGTGCTTGAGCAGTACCCGCTCAGCGCCTATCCGACCCCGATCCAGGCACTGGCTGCGGCCGAAACCGACAGCGCCCTTGCCTGCCCGGCCGCGCTGAAGCGCAAGGCCCTGTCGCGCCACGTCCCGGTGTTCGGCTACGAGTTCAACGAGCCGGACCCGGCGCAGGGCGCGCTGCTCGGGCCGCCGGAGCCTGGCCTGGACTACGGCGCCTACCACACCGCGGACCTGCCCTACGTGTTCAGCGTGTCCGCGCCTAACGGCGACCGGGTGGCCGGCAAGGACCTGGCGTTGTCGCAGCGCATCATCGCCTATTGGACGAACCTGGCGATCAGCGGCAACCCGGACCAGCCCCAGTTCCAGCTTCCGTTCTGGATCGACTACCGTGCGCAGCCCTTGCTGCTGTCGCTCAAGGACCAAGTCACCTACCTGCCGGAAAGCCAGTTCAGCGCCGAACACCACTGCGCCTTCTGGAGTCCCATCTTGCCGGACAATCTCTAAGGCACGTGAAGCGCAGAAGCCGGATGGATGGATAGGCCCAGTTCGGTATGAGCCGTAACGTGCTGCGCGACTGGGCCATGCGTTGCAAGCGGGACGGACCGCGGGGCGCCGCACTGCTGCAGGAGCGCGTCGCGCCGTCCGACGCGTTGCGCCAAGCTGTCGAGACCGTCACATAAGGGCTCATCCGGAAACAAGTGCTCGGACTGGCGTGTTGGTTGGTTGCATGGTGCAGTTCCATTCGCCGTGGAAAGCATCGCGGCTGATGTTGAGCTCGTCCATGTCCCGGCCGGACACGACGACCCCCTTGGGATAGTCGGCGCTGTCCCAGCCGCAAACGCGATGCGTTTCGGCGAGTTCGCAGCGCACGGTCAGGCCGGTGTCGGTCGTCGTGGCGCTGATCAGGTCGACGGTGACGCGGTCGCTGGTCAGCGACCGGGCCTTCCAGTTCATCGTGACGAACGAGAACAGGCGGTGCTCGACCTTGTTCCACTTGCTGGTCCCGGGCGGCAGGTGGTGCACAGCGATGTCAGCGAAATCGCACTTGCGATTTGCGCGGGATGCCCAGCTCGTCGGCGAGGCGTTGCAACTCACGCTTCCACAGCCGGACGCGCGAGCCGTTGCTTCCGCCGCCATCGGCGGTGATCACGCGCAGGTCCTTCGGATTTCGCTGCAGCCGCGTGGCGTCCGGGTAGCGCGTGCTGCCGATCTCGGCCCACCAGCGGCGGATCGTTTGCACGGCAAACGCCGCGGTGTCGTGGTTCACGCCGACACCGACCCATCCGGCGTTGGCCGCGAGGTCGTAGACGCCATGCGGCACCGTCCGGCCCAGTTTCTTGATCAAGAAGTCATGCGCCCGCACCTCCTCCGGCTCGCCCCGGAGACGCCACTCCTGGCCGGCGTTCTTGAAGTCGCCCACAAGCTCCTTCTTCCTGGTGTCGACCGAGATCACCGGTTGGCCTGCTGCCAGCGCCGCCTTGACGTTGCCGTTGAGGTGGACGAACTGCGCGTTCCAGTCTGGATGGCCCTCGCTTTCGGGTCTTGCGGTTGACCTGCAGGCTGAACTTCTGCTGGTGCAGCAACTCGCCCACCACCGTGCGGCCGATCCGGTGGCCCTGGGCGACCAACGCGGCCGTCAACTGCGACAGGCTCTTGCAGGTCCAGCGCAGCGACGGCATCGGGTTGCCATGGGGGTGCAAAAACCTGGGGCAGCCTGCTTGCCCATCTCGGGCTGAAGGGCCTGGCTGATGCCTGACCAGGGGGCGGCAAGCGTGATGCAGTGGACGGTGCGATCAGAGGCGAGGACCAGTGCGGGGGAAATGACGACGGAGCTGGTGACGTTCAGCCGGCCGGCGGTGGTCAGCACGCTCGCGGAGGTCGGCTTGGTGCTGTCCGAGACCAAGACGCTTCTGGCCAGGCTGCAGGCGAGCATGCTGTACGGCCAGAGGTGGCGTATGCGGCCCGCCACCGGATCTGTGCGGCGTGCGGAGTTCCGCAGCCGCTCAAGGACCGGTGTATGCGCCGGCCGCAGACGTTGTTCGGCACGGCCGAGGTCGAGGCGCCGCGGTTCAAGCTGTGCCGCTGCGGCCTGACCAAGTCCATGGCAGGAGCGACGGTCTCGCCGGTCGGCCGGCTGTTGACTGCGTGGTGCACGCCGGAGCTGGAGCGGGTGCAGGCCGAGCTGGGCGCGCGCACCTCGTTCCGGGGTGGTGCGCGCATTCTGGAGAGCCTGCTGCCTGTCTCGCCTGCAAACCATGAGAGCCTGCGCACCCGCACCCATGCCGTCGCCCTGCAGCTTGAGGCGGACGACCGGCAAGCAGCCGCGGAGGTCACGCCTGTCCGAGACGATACGGCCAAAACCGCAGCGGCGGACGCGAGCCGGCCCGTTGTCATGCTCGATGGCGCCTACGTGCGCGCAGTGCCTGGTCACCAGACCGGACCTTCGAGGCGGTCTGCGGCAAGGTGGAGCATGAGGGCCACCCCGCCTGTCGCTTCGTCCTGGTGCGCTCGGCCACGGGCGGCCCGGTGGAGCCCATCCACACATGGCTCCATCTTTCCATGCGCGTGCGCCATGTCGAGCAGGTTATGGGGAGCCTGTGCGCCCTCCAGCCGCCACCGCTCTCCCCGCTCGACCATGCTCGGATCGACGTGGAACGACCCGGAACCCAACAAGGGCCATCACGGAAAAGGCGTGTCGCAGCCTATCCCCGGATACTCGTTGCCGGGCGCTCCCAAAGTACGCCAAGCCTCCGGCAAGCGGCCATGGCTGCGGTAAGAGGCGACGAACCGGAACCGGTCTTCGTCGGTGTTCGGGGCAGCCATCGATTGTGCGTTCAGCCGCATGACCTGCGATCCCACGCCTTTGTAAGCGGGCCAGAATGGCAGGCCCGGGCGGTTCGGGTTTCCGTTGTGTGCGAAGTTGGTCCAATAGGCCATCACCAGGTCGGAGAACTGCTGGTCGGCCGCGCCTGGCGGTGCGAAGCGAGGCGGCACGGCATCCATGGTGCCCCATACGAAGGGAATGTCCGCCGCGTGGGACGCGACCGGCGAGTACGGCGAGGTGTAGGTGAAATTATAGGCATACACGTTTGCAGCACGCGGGTGGCGGCGCGAAAGCGTGAGCAGCTCCCAAACCTGCTCGGCAATGATCAAGTCGCCGTCCAGTTGGTAGGAGGACGCTTGGGCCTGAGTGGCGTCGGTCGCCGGGTAGAGCGCTTGGAACGGCAGCAAGCATCGGCTGCCGAACAGGTTGGCCGCCGCATCGTTGAATGCCTGTGGCGTCGAGAAGGGCAGCGCACGCGCGGTGAACGGGGCGTATTCCGCCGCGTTCCAACCGGCGAGCAACGGCACGTTCAACGCCTGGCCCCGCGCGAACACTTCCGCCGGCGAAGCCCAGAGCACGTTCCCGTCCACGCTCGGCGCGAACGCGGTGACGCCGGGATCGATGCTGAAATTCCACGGTGCAGCCGCGTTGATCGTCGCGGCGTCAACGGAGCGGATGTCCTGGCCGGGGAACTTCGCCACGAAATCCGACCCTCGCGCCAGCGCCTCGTCGTGCGTGGCGATCGAGCCGTGCTCGCTGTCCCAAAAGGCGCCGCTCTCCATGATCGCGCCATGGATCAGGCCACGCGCCTTCGGAGACGCCAAAAGCAGGCCGACCGCGTGGGCGCCGGCCGATTCTCCGAACACGGTGACCCGCTTGGGGTCGCCGCCGAAGCTTGCGATGTTCCGCTTCACCCAGCGGAGCGCGGCGAGCTGGTCCAGCAAGCCCCACGCGCCTGACGTGCCCGATTCTTGATCGAGCTGCGGAGCGGCAAGAAAGCCCAAGACGCCCAGCCGATAGTTCAACGTGACGACCACCACGTCGTGGGTTGCAAGGCGCGAACCGTCGAGGGTCGGGGAAGCCGACGTGCCGAACTCGAACCCTCCGCCGTAGATATACACCATGACCGGCTTTGGGACGTCGGGCTTCAGGGCGGGCGTCCAAACGTTCACCGTCAGGCAATCCTCGCTTTGCGAGGCATCGGGCTGGTATGCAGCCAGGCAGGAGTGGCCGTAGTCGAAGGCCGGGAGCACGCCTGCCCATTGCGGCGCAGGCTCCGGCGCGCGCCAGCGCAACGGCCCCACAGGCGGCGCGGCGTAGGGGATGCCCTTGAAGGACGTCACCCCATTCGCATCCGCCGGGCTGCCTTGGACATAGCCAGACGTCGTCATGACCGGCAACGCTTGCGCCTGAGCCGCCCCTGTGGCCAAAACAATCGCAATTGCGGCCCCGGCGACAGTCGAGGCGACACGTCGAAGAACAGTTTCAGGAACGCCTAAAAGGCCAGGACCTATCGCCACCGAGCGTTTTACCAAGCCGGCTTCCGAATGACTTGGTCGTGCCGTCAAGAAACTGTTTGTCATAGTACTCCTCCCTCTCTCGTTTTCATCAACGTTTTTGATTTGCTGTAGCGAATATATCAACTCCAGAGTCACTGATCCTCCACGGCAGAACCAAAAGAGGATTATGAGGCGCAACCTGTAAATCTGCCTCGAATGCAGCCACGGCGCCGGACAGAGAAGCGTTGCGATCAGAACGGCTTCAAGCTTGTGCCGAGCAGCCTTCCGAGCGAGACCACGGCGAAGAACCCGGCTTCGAACCCGTCGCGGGGGCGGCCTGGCGGGGCCGGCGGGTAGTAG
>CAXUJE010000242.1:0-8504 GCA_964251035.1 uncultured Acetobacteraceae bacterium | reverse complement strand
AAAGCAGGACAATGCACCAACGAGCGAAAAGTTCAGACGCTAACAGGCCCTAGAGTTCCCGAGTGAGCTTAGATGCAATCAGGAGTATGCATGCGGCCTGGAGCGGACTTTCGACGATGACGGCGAGCCGGTCGCAGCGCTCTTGTTCAACGCCACGCTCCAGATCAGGGCGCAGAACATGGGAATGCAGCCCGTCACAGGCACCGGCAGGGTCGCTCAACCCGGAGTAGTAGTAGAAGCCGCCTTTTAGCACTTGCGCTGACCATTCCCGCTAGGGTGGCTAACCCGAAGGAACTCTCCAATCAGCCTGTTGACTTGTTCGCCCTCGTCAACTTAGGGAAGATGGCCGGTGCCCGCGATGATCTCGACCCTCACAAGCCGGATCGAATCCTGCAGCAGGCGGAGATAGGGAGTGACCTGACCCTACGTGAGCGCCCCGCGCCGCCCGCGTTCGTCTCTGCCGGTCGCTTGGATGGCCAAGACAGGGACGTCAAGCGCACCGAGGGACGCCGCCAGGCGTTCGGTGTCATAGCGGCAGAGGTCCAGCAGCAACCTTGCCCCGGGCGCTTCCGGCAGCGACCGTGCCCGGCGCATAAAGGTTTCGACAACGGCCGCTCGGCTCTTGGTGGTGAACATGTCCCGGAAGCTCGTCTCGATGAACGAGGCGTAGCCGGTCGGAGACGCGAACGCGGCCCTCATCGCGGCCTCTTCGCTTGCCGAGAACTGGCTGCCGTCCACGAGTACGAGGCCTGCAACACGCTTCGGCGCCCGCAGCGCAGCCTCCGTGACGACCCGGCACCCCAGGCTGTGCCCCACCAGGACCGTGGATGAGAGGTCCAGCGCGTCCATGACGTCGGACACGTCGGACGCGCACCGCTCGACAGAGACGGCGTGCAAGCCAGCCGGGGTCTGGCCATGTCCGCGCAGGTCAACGGCGACAACCTGATGGCCTCGCGACAAGGATGCGGCCTGCACATCCCAATCGGTTCGGTCGCAAGCGAAGCCATGCACGAACAGGACCGGCGGACTGCCTTGGCCGCTGACGGCATGATGGATGGGCGGAACACCCGCTGGTGCCGCCCCTGCCACGCTACCCGGCGTCCCTGAGCGCAAACTCGTTCAGGTGCCCGGACGGCAGTGCCGCGTGCCCGGGGTCGGCCGGCACGTCGATGCCGAAATAGCGGTTCAGCACGTCCGCGATCAGCTCGTAGCAGGCGCCGATCCGCAGCACCTCGACGCCCCGGCTAAGGTCGAGGATCGTCGCCGACCGGTTGTAGGTATGATACTTCCGAAGCCCGTAATCCACGATGATGTCGGCAATGCCCTTCAGCTCCGGCTGGATGTCCTCGACGCGGAACTTCGGTCCCGTGCCGGTGAGGTTGGCGGATGACCCGAGCAGCGGCTGCGTGTCCTCCTGGGCGAGGCGGCACAGCTCCTCGTAGAGCGGTCCAGCGTTCAGCAGCATGCCGATCGTGCCGTTCGCCGTGCTCTCCTTCAGCAACTCCGGGTCGACCTTTTGCACCAGAGGGTGGTCTGGCCGGTACGTGCCGATGGCCCCGAGCGGCAGGTTGAAGTCCTGGGTGATCGCCTCAACGATCTCCTGCGAGCGGGAGTCCAGCACATGCACCTCACGCTGCGTCGCGTTGTTGCAGAGCAGGGCATTCCGCTTGTGGCTGCCTCGCCGCTTCGCGTCGAATATCCTCTGGACAGCCGGCTTGGTGCCGCCGATCATGCCGTAGCCGACATCATTGGGCCAAATCGCGACCCCGCCGGCCTTGAGGATGTCGAACGCGCGGCGCGCGTCGGCGGGAATGTCGAGTACGGCCATGTGGTCCTGCCTTTCAGGAATGGGAATCATCTTGCGCGCGACGGTCCGTCGCACTCTGGGCGGCGCCCTCATCGTCGATCGCACGGCACCCTCCCTGGCAACCTGGCTTCCCGGTCAGGCTTCGTCGCGGGGCGTGACGCCACCCGGCACTCCTTGCCAGGCCTTCGATGCTGGCACCGGGATCACGAAGCCGGGCGACGGTCTTGCAGCTGAGAATGGAACCAGGGACAGGGCGCACACGGCACCGATACAGAGTGCGCCGATCATGAAGGCGAAGCCGCTGGCGAAGGACCCTGTCTCCGTGACCAGGTAGCCGATCACGACCGGAGCGATGACTCCCCCGACCTGCCCGATCGTGCTGACGATCCCCGAATAGGCGGCGCGCGCCCTCTCCGGGGCGAGGTCGAGCACGAGTGCGCCGTATGTGCTCAATCCCGCATAGATGAAGAACGCGGCACCGGAAAGCCCGGCCAGAGAGGACGCAAGCGAGTCGGCCGCGTATGCGAAGAAGAGCGAAACGCACGCGAGCAGGAAGTTGCCGGCGAGGAGGTGCGGCCGGAAGCGGTGGAGCGCGTTGCTGCCGAGCCAGCCGCTCGCGAGGACGCCGATCAGCCCGAACACGTATGGGATGCCGCCGAGCATCCCGCTCGACTTGATGTCGATGTGCCGCTCAAGGGCCAGGTAGCTCGGCATCCAGCCAAGGAAACCCCAGTAGGCAATGCTCCAAAGGCCGAATGCGGCCCCGATCAGCCACAACGACGGCAGCCGCAGCAGGTCGCGCATGGAAGTCGCGTCTCCGCCCATGGACGCGGGGCCGCCGCGATCCGCGTTTGCCGCCTGCTGCGGCGAAGGGAGCCAGGCATAGTTCAAGGCGACCGCGACGAGGGCAGGGATGGCGAGCATCACGAAGACGGACGGCCATGCGAAGGATGCGAGCAGGATGCCGACCAGGGGTCCGGTGAAGGCCGGGGCAGCCGGGTAGGCCGTCACCCAGACCGAAACGGCCTGGGCGCGGTCCTTCGAACCGAAGTTGTCGCCCATCGCCTTGTAGAGGGCGCCGTTGGACAGGCCTTCGGCCATCCCGAACAGCAGCCTGATCGCGACCAGGCTTGCCACGCTGGCGATCAGGCCGGTGATGCCGGTGAACAAGGCCCAGAACAGCGGGCCGACGATGAGGACGGAGCGGGTGCCCAGGCGGTCTGCCAGGATGCCTCCGGGGATCTGCGACAGGAGGTAGCCAACCGCAAACGACGACAGCACGACGCCGAAGGTTGCCGGGTCGATGTGGAGCGTCTGCATCACCGAAGGGCCGGCGAAGCCCATGATCACGCGTTCCATGTAGTTCACGATCGTCATGAACCAGATCGCGAAGACGATCCTGTATTTCCCTGTCATCTTCCCCCCGCTTTGTTTGCTTTGTTCTCGCCACGGCTGACCCTCTCGAAGCTTTCATGGAGCGGCGATCACGCGCTCGATGCCGGTTGTTCGAGAGTGTTCGGTTGCATCCAAGGCCGGCGCAGCGCGTCGGCGCGCTGCCAGGCCGCGATCGCGGCGGCACAGCGCAGCGTCAGACCCAGTTCGTCCGTGCCTGCCAGCAGCATCTCGCGTCGCATGGGATCGAGCTGGAACGGGAACACGGCGCCGTCGGGCGCGGTGACGCGGTCCGTCTGCAGATCGACGGTAACGGGCGCGCCGCTGGCCGCCTGGCGAGCCAACGCCTCGACCGCGGGTTCCGGCAGGACCACGGGCAGCATTCCGTTCTGGAAGCAGTTGGAGGCGAAGATGTCGCCGAACGACGGCGCCACCACGCAGCGCAACCCAAGCCCCTGCAACGCCCAGACGGCGTGCTCGCGCGACGAGCCGCAGCCGAAATTGGCCCCGGCCAGCAGGATGGGCGCACCGCGGAACGCCGGCTGGTGCAGCACGAAGCCCGGCCCGCGCAACGCCTCCAGCGCCCACTGCCCGAGTTCCCTCCTCGGAAGGCCCAGGCGCTCGACCCGGATGATGACGTCCGTGTCGATGTCGCGGCGCATCAAGGGCGCAGCCGGGCCGGACACGACCGTGAAAGGTTGCATGGCGCCTAAGCCGCCCGGACGTCGGCGATGGCGCCGGCGAGCGCGCTGGCGGCGGCGGTCGCCGGACTGGCAAGATGCGTGCGCGCGCCCGGCCCCTGGCGGCCCACGAAGTTGCGGTTGGAGGTGCTGACGGCGCGGCTGCCGGGGGGCACGGCCTCGCCGTTGGCCGCGACGCACATGGAGCAGCCAGGCTCGCGCCACTGGAAACCGGCGGCGCGGAACAGGTCGGGAAGCCCTTCCGCCTCCGCGGCCTGGCTCACCTCGACCGATCCCGGCACCACCCAGGCCTGCACGCCGGGCGCCACGCGGCGCCCCCGCGCCACCCGCGCGGCATCCCGCAGGTCCGACAGGCGCGAGTTGGCGCAGGACCCGACGAACACCCAGTCGATCGGCGTGCCGCACAGCGCCTGCCCCGGCCGCAGCCCCATGTAGTCCAGCGCCGCCCGCCACGCCTCCCGCCGCGGCGCGTCGGGTGCCGAGCGCGGGTCCGGCACCATGCCGTCAACCGCCGCCGCGTGCTCGGGCGAGGTGCCCCAGGTCACGGTGGGCGGCACCTGCGCGAGGTCGAACCGCGCTTCCTTGTCGAAAGCGGCGCCGTCGTCGGTGCGCAGCGCCGCCCAGTCGCGGACCGCCGCTTCCCACGCCTCGCCCGCCGGCGCCAGCGGACGCCCGCGCACGTAGTCCACCGCCACCTGGTCCGGCGCGCACAGCGCCATCTTGGCCCCGAGTTCGACCGACATGTTGCACAGGGTCAGCCGCCCCTCGACGGGCATCGCCGCGACGCCCGGCCCGGCGTGCTCGATGGCATGGCCCACGCCGGCGGCGGCGCCGAGCGTGCCGATCACGTGCAGCGCAAGGTCCTTCGCGGTGACGCCGAAGGGCAGGGCGCCGTCGTAGCTGATGCGCATCTGCCGCGGCTTCTGCTGCCGCAGCGTCTGCGTCGCCAGCACGTGGGCCACCTCGGACGACCCGATGCCGAACGCGAGCGCGCCGAGGCCGCCGTTGGTGCAGGTGTGGCTGTCGCCGCAGACCAGCGTGGTGCCGGGGAGGGTGATGCCAAGCTCCGGCGCCATGACATGCACGATCCCCTGGCCGCGCCGCCCGAGGTCGAAGAACGGGATGCCGGCCGCCCGCGCGCCCTCCCGCAGCCCGGCGTACAACGCGGCGCCCTTGCCGAACGTGTCGCCGGTCCGTCCCGGCAGGCTGCTGACGGCATGGTCGGGGGTCGCGAAGCACAGGTCCGGGCGGCTGACCGCAAGGCCGCGGCCGGCCAGGTCCGCCAGCGCCGGGGCGCCCGACAGGTCGTGCAGCAGGTGCCGGTCCACATGCAGCAGCACCCAGCCGCCGCCAAGGTCGGCGACCACGTGCGCGTCCCAGATGCGGTCGAACAGGGTGCGGGCCATCGCCGGCTACTCCGCCGCCGCCGGCAGGGTGCGGCGCAGCGCGTCCCACTCGTCGGTGCCGAAGCGGCGGAACCGCTCCCGCAGGGACGGGCCGGCGCTGGAGGCAGGTCCCGCGCCCGTCTGCTTGAGGCTGGCCAGGGCGGCATCCCCTGCGTCCAGCACCGCCAGGAGCAGCAGGCCCGGCAGGATGGCGACGCGGTAGCCCATGGCGGCCACGTCCGCGAGCGGGACGTCCGGCGTCTTCCCGCCCGGCACCAGGTTGAGCAGGCACGGCCCCTGCACCAGGCCGGGCACGGCCGCGATCTCGTCGGCCGACTGCAGCGCCTCCACGAAGGCGATGTCGGCGCCCGCGGCCAGGGCGCGGTTCATGCGGGCGACGGCGTCTTGCAGGCTCGACACGGCGCGGGCGTCGGTACGGGCGATCAGCACCGTGTCGGGGTCGCGGCGGGCAGCGGCGGCGGCGGCGATCTTGGCGGCGAACTCCTCGGCGGAGACGACCTCCTTGCCGTCCAGGTGGCCGCATCGCTTGGGGGCGACCTGGTCCTCGATCTGGATGGCGGCGACGCCGCGCATCTCGTACTCCCACACCGTGCGGGTCGCGTTCAGCTCGTTGCCGTAGCCGGTGTCGGCGTCGGCGATGACGGGTATGGCCACGGATCGCGCCATGATGCCGGCCGCATCCGCCATCTCCGTCAAGGTGAGCAGCCCGTAGTCGGGGAACCCGTGCGCCGCCGAGACGCCTGCCCCGGTCATGTAAACCGCGTCGAACCCGGCTTGCGCCACCATGCGCGCGGTGATGCCGTCGTAGGCGCCGGGGGCGGCGAGCAGGCCGCCGCCTTGCAGGTGCGACCGCAAACGACGGGCTGGCGTCATGGTGTTATCCTCCCGGCAGGCTCAAGCCTGGGCTTGTGTTATCCTATGCTGGACAACACTTAGTATACCAAGAGGCCAGGATGCAAGAGCAAAGCGGGGACGCGCCACTTTACGCCAGGGTTCACGCCGCGCTTCGGCAGGCGATCCGCAGCGGCCGGCTTGCGGCCGGGTCGGTGCTGCCGAGCGAGAAGGAGCTGGAAGCCGAGCACGGCGTGAGCCGCATCACCGTGCGCCGGGCGCTGGTGGAACTGGAGCAGGAGGGCCTGGTGGTGCGCGGCCGCGGCCGGCAGGCGCGCGTGGTCGAGACGTTGGTTTCAGTGGCCCGCACGCACATCGAGGACGACCTGGCCGCCATGCTGGACCTCGTGCGCGGCACGGAGGCGAAGGTGATCGGCTACAGCTGGCAGCTTCCGGACGAGGCGGCGCGGGCCAGGCTTGAGGCGCCGGAGGGCGAGCCGGTGCTGCTGGTGGAGCGGCTCCGCAGCAGCGCGGGTCGGCCCATGCTGCACACGCGGGCGCTGGTGCCGGCCTGGGTCGGCGCCAAGCTTGAGCGGGATGCGCTGGGCCAGAGGACCATGCTCGACCTGCTGGCGCGCTCCGGCGTGGTGATCGCCGGCGCGGCGCAGGTCATGCAGGCGGCGCCGTGCCCGGAGTCGGTGGCGCCGCTGATCGGCCTGTCCGCGGACGCTCCCTGCTTCGTCATCGAACGCCTGGTCCGCGACGACCGCGGCCGCCCGGTCCAGCACCTGCTGGCGACGTTCCGCTGGGACTGCTTCAGCTACCGCATCTCCTCCACGCGCTCCGAAACCGGGCGGCACGTGGAGATGGCCGGCGCGGGCCGGATGGGGCTGCCTGGCTCACCTGCGTGACCAGCCCAGGCCGTCAAAGCGGCACGGGAGGCGGAGATGGCTTGCGTGACCAGGCCCGCCCGTCAGGCGCTGTGCCGGCGCAGCAGGGACAGGGTGTCCGGGTCGTGGTAATCTGTGACCGTCCGGTCTGGCTTTCGATTGCCCATATCGTCGTTCGGCGAGTTCTACGCCCAATATGATGCTGGCTAGCCTTGCCCAACCACGCCACATGACGGTGCTGCCCGGCGGCGGGTTGCGGCTGCGCGCGAGGTAGCCGCCGAACCGTGTGACCTTGGCCAGGCAGCGTGCCAGCGTTCTGGCCGGTGCCGCGTCTGGCCCGCTCGGCACGTCCGGATGCGATTTGACAGTTGGAGTTCATGGTACATCTTAACTGGCGCCGAGGAGGTAGCCACGCCTATCTCCATGGCCGGCCGATCTGCGCCACCACCGCCGTGTTGCAATCCTAAACCCAGAAATTGAGCGGTAATCTCCAGCTGATGACCGGCTCCCCATCTTCCTCCCTTCCGACCGTTTCACACTCCATCAAACGGAGGATTGGGTATGATCCGCGTTCTCTTGTTGGCTGTCAGCCAACCGCGGGTGCATCTGCCGTCGCTCCCACCCGGCCCGGCGCTTTTCTTATGCTGGCTGCCGCCAGTGGTCAGAGGACCGCCCAGCCCTCACGGGCCAGATGTCGAACGTTCTGTCGTCGCCGGCCCTGTCTCGACCTGCCCGCTGCGCCCCAGGCCGTTCCGGAGCAAGCACTCCCGCAGGTTGGCGTTGTGGCGGTGGAGCGCCTCGACCTCGCGTTCGAGTCGGATGACCATAGCCGCCAGTTCCCGCTTGCTGCGCCGGTCCAGCCGCCGCACGCGGCGCACCTCGGCCGTGGAAGGGGCCACGTTGGCTTCCGTGCTGGCCGCCACAGCCAACTCGGCCCGCAGCGCGCGTGGACCCGAGCGGGAGCTGCGCACGGCACCCGCCCTGCTGGTCGCCGCCGCGTAGAGCGCCCGGCACTCGGGGTTGCGAAGCACCGTCTTGGCAGAAACCGCCCCCTCGGGCAGAGCGTGCGACGCCTGCTCGATGGCGGCCAACGTCACCCTACGACCCTCGGCTGACAAGGCCGCGACCGCTGCCCGGACCGCGGCAACGCTGCATGTGCGGCGGGTCTCGTAGAGGGCGCACAGCGACGCCGGCGGCTCCCGCTCGGCGCCTGGGCCGGTCTCACGTACCCTGGCCCTCATCGGCACCGTCCCCGGTTGCCCGAATGCTGGTCGGCCTTGGCGTACCGCACCTCCGCCGTCTGTTTGCCGTCGCGTTCGACGGCCTCGATCAGCGCCATCTCGGCCAGCATGTCCTCGCAGCCCGCGACGACCTCGCGCGCCTTGCGCTCCTCCGCCCGCAGACCCTGCCCGGAGGCGAGCTGCACCATGTCCCCGTAGATGCGCTTGAACTCCTCCACCTGCGCCCGCTTCGCCGG
>CAXUJE010000241.1:0-8509 GCA_964251035.1 uncultured Acetobacteraceae bacterium | reverse complement strand
GGAGGCCGCGCAGGCGACGGCGACCAACGCCGCCTTGGTGGACCGTCCCTGGGAGTTGTGGCGCAAGAAGGCGGCGGAGGCACGCTGATTGGGCTGCCGTATGATGCCAACCGTCTCGTCGACTGACCGCATCCGACCCACAGCGGGCGGCGCAGTCCCATCGCTTGGCAGCTCGGCTGAAATACCTGGATCGTGCCATCATCCGACCAGCATGGACCGGCCTCTCCCAAGCTTGCCCTACACCGAAACCAACCGGCTGTACCTGCGGCCTCTCCGGTTGGCCGATGCCGAGGCGTTCCGCGCCATGACGGATGAACCTGCCATCATTGATGCAATTTATTTCCTTGAGCGGCGGTTCGGGCTGACCGACGCTGAGAAGCTCATCGCTGGTGATGGTGATGGCCGAGACTGCTTCTGGGGTGTTTGGAAGCGGAAAAGCCCAATTTTGCTTGGCGCTGTCGGCACGCATCTGAGGGGCACCAAGGAGATTGAGGTCGGCTACTGGTTTGCGAGTGCCTCGCAAGGCCGTGGACTAGCGTCCGAGGCCGTGACGGGTGTTATGTTGGTCCTCTTAAGCAACTATCCCGAACGCCGGATCATCGCGGAGTGTCGGCCGGAGAACAAGGCGTCGTGGCGCCTGCTGGAGAGGGTTGGTTTCCGGGCGGACGATGCAGCTGATGCACGCCCCGGTCGCCGGAAATTCATCTTCGTCCGATAAAAGCTTCGGCTTGCCTGCGGCGAATGTCCGCTTTCCACCCACAAGCGGTCATTCAACAGCGCCGCATGCACAAGGTAGGCACGCAAGATGCAGCAAGCTCGCTGCAAGCCCTGGAAAACGGCAAAGGGAGCCAACCTCCGCTACGTCCGGGGCGCCTGCGCCTCGCCCGCCGCGACGGCTGACCCGGGCGTCACCGCGAAGCCGGCAAGTTGGGCATAGCCCTGGGTGATCTCCGCCAGCTCCGCCCCCGTCGCCACCGTGCCGACCTCCGCAAAGCCCAGCGGCGCGCGGCTGGCCACAAGGTCGATCACCCGTTCCGGGCCGCCGACCCGGTTGGAGTGGACAATGCCCGTCGTCGCCGGCAGCCGCTCCGCCTCGTAGGCTCGCAGCGCCGTGGGTACCGTCTCCCTGGCCAGGCAGTCCGCCAGGCAGCGCGCGTCCAGGATGGCCTGCGACGCGCCGTTGGACCCCACGGGATACATCGGATGCGCTGCGTCGCCGAGCAGCGTCACCCGGCCGCGGGTCCACCAGGGCAGCGGGTCGCGGTCGCACATGGGATACTCGAAGATCTCCGGCGTCACCGCGATCATGGCCTCGACATCGACGAACGGCAGCGCCAGGCGCCCGGCCAGGTGGCGGAACGCCTCGGGCCGCCCGGCGCGCGACCAGTGCTCGCGCCCCGGCGGCGGCGTGCCCGCCTCTGCGACGCGCGCATAGATCACCCAGTTGGTCAGCCGCCGGTCCGGGGCGGTCCCCGGCGCGATGGGGTACAGCACGAGCTTGGCTACCGCGTCGCCTGCCACGACCATGGCATCGCCGCCATCGAAGGCCGGCCAATCCACCGCGCCGCGCCACATCTGGATGCCGTTCCAGCGCACGCCGGGGTCAAGCGGGTGCAGGTGCGCGCGCAGGGAGGAATGGATGCCGTCCGCTCCCACGAGCGCCGCGCCTTCGACCTCCCGCGCCGTGCCGTCCGGGGCGGCGAACCGGGCCGCCACGTGCCCGGCGTCCTCCCTGAACCCGGTCATCCGCCACCCGGCCTGCACCGCCCCAGTGCCGAGCCGCTCGACGGCGGCATCCCACAGCAGGCGGTGCAGGCGTCCGCGGTGGGCGGAGAACTGCGGCACGTCGTGGCCGGCGTGGAGGCCGCGCGGCTCCGTCCAGATCCGCTGTCCCAGGTGGTTGGTGTAGGTCAGGCGCCGGGTGCGGATCGCGACGGCGTCGAGCCGCGGCAGCAGGCCGAGCCGGGCCAGCTCGCGGATCGAGTGCGGCAGGACATTGATGCCGACGCCGAGCGGCCGGATGTCCGTCGCCGCCTCCAGCACTGCGCAGGCCTGGCCTTGGGCGTGCAGCATCAGCGCCAAGGCGAGGCCGCCGATGCCGCCGCCTGCGATGAGCACCGGCAAGCCCGGCGCTCCGGTCCGCGCCGGGCCGCCGTTCAAATCTGGCCGGCCCCCTTCGTCGCGAGAGGATCGAAGGCGTAGTCCTCTGGCTTCAGGAAATGCACCTCGCGTTGCGCGGCTTCCCGCACCACCTGCTCAGGATCGGCCAAGTTGTGCAGGACGTCGAACAGCTCGCGCAGGCGCCGGCCGGGCGCCACCCAGAACATCGCCCGCGTCGGCACGGCGCTGAGGTTGTAGTAGCCGTGCGGGATGCCGGCCGGCAGGCGCACCAGGTCGCCGGCGCGCGCCTTGTGGTGCTGGCCGTCGAGGTAAAGGTCGAACTCGTTCTCCAGCACGCAGATGAACTCGTCCTGCGTCGGGTGGACGTGGGGCGGCACGAAGGTGCCGGGTGGGTCGAAGGTCTCGAAGGCGAAGGCGTTCGCGCCCTCCGCCTTGAGGTAATAGGTGTGGCCGAGGATGTTCCACACGACCTCGTCGAGGCCCTGGCCAGAGGCGGTGATGCCGGGGTCAAGCTCGACCTGAACCTGGTTGGCGCTTGCTGTCCTCATCGCGCGATCCCTTCGGAGGCCAGGCCATGGCCCGGCGCCGTTTCCAGAAGCTTGGCATAGGCCCTCGGGCTAAAGGGCGCCAGGTGCGCCGCCAGCCTGTTGGCGGGCTTTGTCCGGGCGCCCATGTCCGCCATCAACTCGTCGAAGTGGGCGTGGTGGAAGGGCGCGATGCAAAGCCCGCCATAGGTCTGGGCCACCTTGCGCTCCCGCCGCCATTCGAGCGCGCGGGCGATGCCCTCCCGCATGGCGGCGTCCGTCGGCTGCCGCCGGAGGCTGCCCTCGAAGCAGCGGGCCAGCCAATGCGCGCCAAGCTCCGCCGACAAGGCGCTGGCGAAGCTTGAGTTGAAGCCGACGAAGCCGAGGCCGGGCAGGTCGGGATTCACCATCAGGCGGTGCAGGCGGTACTGGCCGTCAGGCTCGATCAGCTTGGCCCGCGTGTCGGCGTCGAGGAACGGCAGGTCCTGCAGCCAGCCGACCGCCAGCACCACGACATCG
Source organism: uncultured Acetobacteraceae bacterium (assembly GCA_964251035.1). GTDB lineage: Bacteria > Pseudomonadota > Alphaproteobacteria > Acetobacterales > Acetobacteraceae > CAHJXG01. Next base: position 5,345 of record CAXUJE010000241.1, on the reverse strand, counting down.
GCGGCAATCCGGCTGCCATCCACCAGAATGCAGCCCGGCTCGTAGCCGGTGAGGCTGCCCTTCACCGCACGGATGCGCCCCTCGCGGACGGCCTGGTAGAAGCCGGGCGTCTCGATGCTGGTGGCGCAGTGGATGCTGTCCTCGATCCGGCCCTCCGGGCGCAGGCCGGCCTTCTTCAGCCCGAACTGCAAACCGAGCAGCGCCTCAAGCGCCCGCCAGTTCGCCCAGATCGCCGGCGCCAGGAGCCGCCGTGCGAGGCGGCCGGCGCGGCTCGGCCCCCACGGCATGAACATCGCCTCCGAGGCGCGGCAGTAAAGGATGTTCTTGAAATTGACCGCGCCGCCGAAGAAATAGGGGATCTTCCAGCTCGCCCGGCGGTAGATTACCGACACCGTGCGCGCGCCCTCGGCCAAGGCGCCCATCGCGATGTCGGTCGCCGATTTGGAGAACCCGACGACGGCCACGTCGCGGCCCCGGACCGAGGCGCCGTCCCCGTGCTGGGACGAATGCCGGACCGTGCCGCCGGCGGCCACGAAGGCGTCCTCGCCCGGCAGATGCAGGGTCCGCGGCTGGCTGAACTGGCCGGTCGCGACGATCACGAGATCGAAATGCTCGGTCTCCACGGCCGCATCGGCGCCGCGTAGCGTGACCAGCCAGCTGGGCGCGCCGGGCCGGCGCGACAGGGACAGGACCTCGGTCCGGAACCGGATGCAGGGACGCAGGCCGAAGCGCTGCGCGTAGGCGCCGAGGTAGGCGTGCATCTGCGCCCCGCTCGGCCATTCCGGGTACTCGGCCGGCATCGGGTAATCGCTGAAGCAGTACAGGTCGCGCGGCGTCTGCGTTTGCACGCCGGGATAGGACCGGGCGGGCTCCCACACCCCGCCCAGGTCGCCGCTTTTCTCGACCACCGTCGCGTCATAGCCCCGGGCACGCAGCACCTTCGCGGCGACGAGGCCGCTGATCCCCGCGCCGATCACGCAGACCCTGCAGCCTGGGCCGGTGGGTCCGCGTGTCAGGCCAACATCAGGCATCGCCGCCTCCGCGCTGAAAGGAGCGCCGCCATCCCGGGCGCTGCGCGACAGTCCGGAAGAATGGCCGCCGGCGCAAGACGCTTCCGAACAATAGGCCCGGTTAGAGCTTCCAAGCGGGCAAGAGGACGGTCAAGGCATTGCTGCCCCGGCCATGGTCGTCAGGCGTCGGGAAGCCGTCCGGCGGGCCGTGCGCCGGCGTCGCCCTCGATGTCCACCTCCGTCCGCCGCACGGTGTCATGCACGGTCTCCACCCGCTCGACAGCCTCCTTGCGCAGCGTGATCTCCTCGGTCACGACGACCTCCTTCGTGACCACGGGCTGCTCGGCCATCTCGACGGCCTCGATCGTCTTGGACCGGAACGCATCTGCGTCCGCCGGGCTGACGGGGCGGTTGACCGGATGGTGCTCCACCACGGCGTGCTCCTCCCGCAGCGTGACGGGAACCTCGACCGGCGTTTCCACCACATGCACCCGGACCCGCACGGTGCCGCGGCTCACGTCGCGCTTGCCGATCACCAGGCGCTCCTCCACGACGGGGATGGCGGCCTCCGCCCCGCCTATCGCTGCGCTGCCCGGCGTCGCGGTCGCCGCGCTTGCGCCCGTCCATCCGGACGCCCGCCAATCCTGCTCGCGCTTCTCCAGGTCCATCGCCCCGTTCGCTTCCAGGGACTCGACGGCCGTTCCGAGCTGCAGGTCGTCCACCCGCGCCAGCAGCAGGGCGCCGCCGCGCCGGAGCGCCTCGTTGTAGGTGGCGCTCTCCGCGTCCGTGCCGGGCAGGCCCGGCTTGGCGCCGTGCAGCAGCGTCACCTTGTCCTTGCCGATGCCATGCTCGGCCAGGCTTTCCTGTGCCCGCTTGGCCGTCGGCTGATCGTCGAATGCCGCAGTGATCGTGGTGGTCATGCTTATGCTCCTTGCTGCCTGGAATGGCGTTCCGGCGTCTGCGGGCTGTGTGCCCCACACCTGGACGGCCAACGCGGCAAGCCCGGGGTGGGCCATAGCCCCGCCCGCTCACATTCGGGTGCAGCATGGGCAGGTGCCGCGCGGGCAGGTGCGGGCACCGCGGCGTGCCCGGGACCGAGACGCCGGTGAACGGCTGAGTCACGGCCGCAGCCTGTCGCGTTTGTGACATTCGCCACAGACGCCCGCATCCCGCTTCGTGCATCCATCCTGTGCAACGAACTCCTGGAGGCCCCATGAAGCTCCCGATGCCCGGCGCAGCGGTAGCCATCCCCACAGCCATGAACCCGGCGCGAGCCGCGCCGGGCCGTGCGACGCAAACCAAGCAAGCGGCGAGCGGCCAAACAGCCATCCGGCGGCTCCGCATCGCCGGTGCCGGCAGCCCGGCCTGCTGCTTGGACGCGGAGGGCTGAGACGATGCACGCCAACCCCAATGCCGTCCGCTTGTCCGCCACGGTCGCGCGCCTCGGCGAGGACACGCAGCGCGCGGCCGAGCGCATTGTCGCCAGTGCCTACGGCGCCTGGCAGCTCGGCGCCAAAGCCGAGACATACCGCCTCCGTGCCTCCGAACTGGACCGCCAGGCCCACCGTGCCGAGGAGATGTCGCGGGGCTGGGCCGCTGAAGCGTCACGCGCCGCCGCCGCCGAGAAGCGGCTTGTGGCGGAGGCGCTTGAGATCATCGAAAGCTGATCAAGTGTGTGAAGCGTTCGGCCCACCCTTGGTTCAGGCGCGCAGGCGCCGCAGCCGGCTGCCGCGGTCCGTTCCCGAAAGGAAGCCGTGCGGCCTTCGTTCGCTGACGTATGGCTGCTGACGCGAGGACAAGGCTGGGGCCGGACGGCCTGCAATCCCTGTTTCATGCGTGGGAAGCAATGGGGGGAGCCGTACGTATCCCTGTGCTGCCATCTCGCCATCGAAGGATGACCTCGTGCCGCTCTACTTTTTCGACTCTGGCGATCGTGAATGTTTCCTGCGCAGCGACGCTGGAGTTGAGCTGCCTGGGCCTCAAGAAGCGCGCGACGAAGCGGTCCGCCTCTTGCCCAGCATCGCCGGTGACATGGGTCTTGGCTACAGCGGGCAAGACATCGTCTCGGTGGTCAGGAACGAATGGGACCAAGTCATCTTCAAGGCGATCTTGTCGCTCAGGGCGGAATGGCTCGCTCCGTGTCCTGAAAAGAAGCAGGAGCTTTGCGAGTTTTCAGGCGGGTGAACGTCCATGTTGCCCCCTGGCAACGGCATGGTGCGGCGGGCAGGTTTCCAAGCCTGCAACCACCCTTGGCGTGCCTGCGCGCTGCCCTGCGTTTGGTCAAACATAAATCTAGCAATGCTGAAAGATCAGGCTTTTTACCAGTAGAAGCCTAAAAACCGGTCGAATTACGCAAGACATCCGTCGCCCATGCCCTGTTTTGCCGCCAATCAGGGCACTTTCCGGATGGTGGCGCTTGACTTTGGAACCTTGGCTGCGATTGTCTTGGCCTTGCAAAGGCTTGTCGGCAAGAGCAACGGACCTGCGCCGCGCTCGCCGCCCGCCAGGGTGGGACGGAACGGCCTGGACACCGCCTGCGCGGCGGCAAGGTAAGGTGGCGTCCCATGCCCTCCGTCTCCAGCACGCCTGTTGCCAGTCTCGATGACCATGTCGATGACCTTCGGCCATGCTCCACGGACCTGCACCACCTCGGGGTGGTGGAGGCGTCCCGCCTCATCGAGCGGCGGCAGGCGTCGCCGGTCGAGCTGACGCGGGCGTTCCTTGGCCGCATCCAATCACTCGATCCCCAGTTCAACGCCTTCCTGCTGCCAACTCCCGAGCATGCCCTGGCGCAGGCGCGTGCGGCCGAGGCGGAGATCCACGCGGGCCGGCGGCGCGGCGTGCTCCATGGGGTGCCGTTCGCGCTGAAGGACATCTTCAGCACCGCCGGCATCCGCACCACGGGCCATTCCCTTGTGCGCGCGGACGCCGTGCCCGCGCAGGACGCCACCGCCGTCGCCCGGCTGAACGAGGCCGGCGGCGTGATGCTGGGCAAGCTCGCGACGCATGAGTTCGCGCATGGCGGTCCGTCCTTCGACCTGCCCTGGCCGCCCGCGCGCAACCCGTGGGACACCGGGCGCTTCACCGGCGGCTCCTCCAGCGGATCGGGCGCCGCGGTCGCCGCCGGGCTGACGCCGGCGGCGCTCGGCACCGACACCGGCGGGTCGATCCGCCTGCCGGCCGCGCTGTGCGGCATCGCCGGGCTGAAGCCGACCTACGGGCTGGTCAGCCGCCGGGGCGTCTATCCGAACTCCTTCACCTTCGATCATGCGGGGCCGATGGCCTGGACGGTGGCCGACTGCGCCGCCCTGCTGGCCGTCATCGCCGGGCACGACCCGGACGACCCGGCGAGCGCCGATTGCGCGGTGCCCGACTACCTCGGCGCTCTCGGCGGCGACCTGCGTGGGATGCGCATCGGCGTGGTCCGGCACTTCCACGAGACCGACATCGACACCGCGCCGGAGGTGGTGGCCGCGTTCGAGGCGGCGCTTTCCGTGCTGCGTTCATTGGGCGCCACGGTCGAGGACGTGCGGCTCCGCCCGGCGAAGCAGTACAGCGACGTCAAGATCACCATCGCCGAAAGCGAGCTGTTCAACGTCCACGCCGCCGCGCTGCGGACCCGGCCGGGCGACTTCGGCGAGGACTTCCTGGGCCGCGTGCTCGGCGCGGTGCTGATCAGCGGGGCCGATTACATGGAGGCGCAGCGTGAGCGCCGGACCATGCTGGCTGAGCTGCGCCCGGTTTGGGAGCGCTGCAACGCGCTCGTCACCCCCACGGCACCCGGGCCGGCGCCCGCGTTCGGGCAGTGGCGCACGGTCAACTTCCTGCAAAAGGCGTCGTTCACCACGCCGTGGAACGTGTCGGGCGGGCCGGCGCTGTCGCAGTGCATGGGGTTCAGCGATGCCGGCCTGCCCTTGGGGCTGCAGGTCGCCGGACGCCCGTTCGACGACGCCACGGTGCTGTGCATCGGCCACGCCTACGAGCGGGCAACCGGCTGGCGGGACCGCCGCCCGGCCCTTGTGCCCGGCACGGTGCCGCCCGCGCTGCCAGCCCTGCCTGATCCGGTGAGCGGCCTGGGTGACGAGGGCCGGGCCGCTGTGGCGCAGGCGTGCCGCCGCGCCGGGCTGACCTTGACCGACCGGCAGTTCGAGATGGCGTGCGTCGCCGCTCCCTACGTGGAGGCGATGACCGCACGCCTCCGCCATCCGCGGGCGTTCGGCGAGGAGCCGGCCAACACGTTTCAGCATCCCCGATAGAAAGCGAGGCCCGCATGCAGCTCGGCGTCTTCATCCCCATCGGCAACAACGGCTGGCTGATCTCCACGACCTCGCCGCA
>CAXUJE010000240.1:0-8515 GCA_964251035.1 uncultured Acetobacteraceae bacterium | reverse complement strand
CCGGGCCCGGGGGGCCCGCCCCGCCGCGCGCCCCCCCCCGGGGGGGGGGCCCCCGGGCGCGGCGGGGGCCCCCCCCCCGCCCGCTTACCGTAGGATGATCTCGACCCGGCGGTTCTGCGGCTCGCGCACTCCGGCTGCCGTGGGCACCAGAGGATGGGTGTCGCCGAAGCCCTGCACGGCGATCTCGGACTGCGGCACGCCGTGGCGGACCAGCTCGGACGCCACGGCACGCGCGCGGCGCAGCGACAAGCCCTGGTTGTAAGCCGGCGTGCCGCTGCGGTCGGCATTGCCCTGCACCTCGATACGGGTGGTCTGCACCCGGGTGGAGGCGGTGGCGGCCTCGGCGACGATCTGGCGCGCGCGGTCGGTGAGGTCGGCGCGGTCCCAGTCGAAGAACACGAGATAGGTGCGCGAAACTTCCGACGCGGTCGTGGGCGGCGCGACCGGCACCGGCGAGGGCGGAGGCGGGTAGTTGAACGCGTAGCGGAGGGCCACGGCCATGATGCTGTGGTTGTAGTCATCGCGCCCCGTGATCCGCGCACGGCTGGCGGTGCCCGGCGCGAAGTACTGCCCCTGGGCGACACGGTCCGCGGCGACGCCGGTGAAGCGGTACTCGGCGGTGACGGCCAGGCCGGGGACCACGTCGATCGGGAACGCCAGCCCCACGATGCCCTGATAGGCGAAGTTGCCATCAGCGCCGGTGCTGCGGATCAGGAACTGGCCGGGGCTGCCAAGGCGCAGGTCCTGGTAATGCGACTGCAGGTAGCCCACCCCGGCGCCGAGGTACGGCGTGATGGCGAAGGGCAGCGCGCCCAAGCCGAGCAGGTTGGGGTTGAGGTCGAACACGGCGTTGACGAACCCGCCATACTTCTCCTCGGTGCCCCGCGCCGAAACCGGCAGCCCGGCGGACCCGTTGCCTCCCGTGGCCAGGGTGGTCTCTCCAGCGCGGGACAGGCCGTTGCGGAAGTAGTCCCCCTCGGCCTCGACCCGCAACCCGTTGCCGAAGCCATAGCCCACGCTGGCCAGGGTGCGGAACCCGGTGTCGAACCGCAGCCGCGCGTCGGTCAGGCCGACGCTGGACCCGGCGACGCCGGCGAAGCGCGCCCGCTGGTCCTGCAGGAAGTTGACGCCGGCGCCGACGCCCACGTACACCCCGTCGATGGGCTGCGCCCGAACGGCCCGGGGCGCGGCCAGCAAGGGCGTGGCCAGCAGGGTCGCCGTCAGTAGGGTCGCGCGCAGCGCCATGTGCCATCTCCTGCAAAGTCATCCAGCCGGGGCTGCGGCCGCATGTGCCCTGTCATTACATCGATGGGCCGCCCCTCGTTCGCGCGTGCGCCGGACTACCCGTGCATTTCCCCATCGTTGTTGCAGGACAGGTACAGTGGGGCCTCGCGGCGACCGCCTGAAACCGTCGGGTTGCTTGAGGATCGGCCAGCTTCGGCGCGGCCACGTCTGGAATCAGCACGCTCCGTCACCTTTATATCGCAGGTGGCAAGAACGCAGCGGAGGCAGAAAGTACCATGTACATGTCGAACGCAGCCAAGCCGGTCAACCAGCCGGACGCACTCCGCCTCTTGTTGGACCGAATCCTTCGCGGCGGCGATGCGACCCTGATCGCCGAGGGCGATGCAGCGCGGGTGCTGCTGGACCTGGCGGCTGATTGCCTGTCCGGCCGGCGCATCCGGGTCCTCCAGGCGGCGGACGTGCTGCCAAGCCGTTCGGCCGCGTCCATGCCATCGGCGCATGCCACCGGGCAGAAGGCGGGCGTGCCGGACGACGAGACGCTCAGCCGAAGCTTCCAGGCGCTGACCGTGCTCGACCCGTCGTGCGACCGCATCGTGCTGCTGGTCGGCGATGCCCACACCCTCCTGCATCCAGCGCTCCGCTATATCCAGTTCGCGAGCCGCTCGGCCGCGCATCTGCAGCTTGTCTTTTGCGGGACGAGGGCGTTCTTCGACCTGCTGAGCATCGAGGAATTCACGTGGCTCCGCGTTCGGATGGGGGCCGGCCTTGCCCTGACCCTGGCCGCGCCGATCCCCGAGGACTGGGACGCGCCGCTGCCCTCCGTCCCTGACGGTCCGGCAGCATGGGCCGAAGAGGCCACCCCGCCGCGCCCCGACGCACGAAGGCCGGCCGTCTCCGCCAGCAGGCCCTGGCCCCTGCTGCTTGGCGCCTTGGCCCTGCTTGGGCTGGGCGGTGCGGCCGGCCTTATGCTCGGCTTGCGGAGCGGCGGAGCCGACAGGCTGGCGGCCAGCCAGCAGGCTGCGTCCGTCGCCGTTCAGCCGGCGACGCCCCCGGACGCGCCCGCGCCGGTGATGCCTGCCGCCGGCGCTGCATCGCAGGCCGATCCGGAGGCTACTCCCGCGGCGCCGGACGCCCTGCCCCCGCACCCGCCTGCGATGGCCGGCGATGCGCAGGGCGCGGGCCCAGGGGCGCCGTCCAACATGCCGGCCGCGCCACCGGCTGCGGGGGCGCCCGGCGCTCTCGTCACCGTACGGCCGCCACCCAGGGCCGGCATCACTGGAAGCGAGCCGCGACCGTCGGAACCGCTGCCGGGCTTGGCGCGGAGCCTAGGTCGGCCGAGTGCTCCTGCGGCGTCATCGCGCGCCGCGGCGACAGCGCTGAGCAACCGGGTGCGGCAGCTTAGAGAGGCACGGGAGCAGTCTGCGCCGCCGCCGCGCGACGACCAGTGGACGTCGCCCGAGCCGGCATTCGGTTCCTGGACGGCGCCGGTCAGTCAGCCGCCGCGCTATATCGGCTCATACACGACCGACGCCAACGGCGTTCGGATGTTCCGTCTGGAGCCGTAGGCGCAAGGCTAGATCCAGTGCGCCGGGACCCAAACCGACGTTTGGTTGTTCTGCTGCCAGTACCCGTCCTGCCACAGCGTGCCGTGGCCGTCCCGAGGCACCCACTCGCCGGGGACCCAGGTATAGCCGGCTCCGTTCCAATCGTAATGGCCGGGCTGCCAGATCATGACAACGGAGGACGGCGGCGGCGCAGGAACCCGTTCCGCCCGGATCGGCGGCACTGGCAGGTGGTCTGGGTAGATGGTGCTGCAGCCGTCGAGGAGGGGCAGGCACAGCCCAAGAATGACGGCCCAGTGCTTCACGCATCCCTCCTGGCGGCAACCCAAGTGCCAGCCTTCAGGCCTTTATCTTGGCCGGAAGCTCTGCAAGGACAGCGGCTTTGGGGACACATTTCGGGGGCGCCTCGCTGTTGCATACTCGGGTCCTGCGTTGCAGGAGCCGACAGCAAGTTTGGAAGCGGGATGCGGAACGCGCAATGGTCCAGTTCCCGACCGAAGCCATGATGGCGGTCGAAACAGCAGTCCTGGAAGGCAAGATCTCAGGGCTGCGGCTTCGCCTGCGGCGGCACGTCGAGCTTCAGCGACAGTTCCCGCAGCCGCTTCGCATCCACCGGCGCGGGCGCGCCCATCATCAGGTCCTCGCCCTGCTGGTTCAGCGGGAACAGGATGACCTCGCGGATGTTTGGCTCGTCAGCCAGCAGCATCACCATGCGGTCGATGCCCGGCGCCGACCCGCCATGCGGCGGCGCGCCATAGCGGAACGCCGCCAGCATGCCGCCGAACCGCGCCTCCACGTCGGCCGCGGTGTAGCCGGCAATCTCGAAGGCGCGGACCATGATGTCCGGGCGGTGGTTGCGGATGGCCCCCGACGACAGCTCGATGCCGTTGCAGACGATGTCGTATTGGAACGCCTTGACCGTCAGCGGGTCCTGCGTGTTCAGCGCCTCCAGCCCGCCCTGCGGCATGCTGAACGGGTTGTGGCTGAAGTCGAGGGTCCCCGTTTCCTCCACGATCTCATACATCGGGAAGTCCGTGACCCAGCAGAAGCGGAAGCAGTCCTGCTCCATCAGGCCCAACTCCTGCGCGAGACGGGTGCGGACCTGGCCGGCGAACTTCGCCGCCTCCTCCCGCTGGCCGGCGGCGAAGAACACGGCATCGCCGGGCCGGAGGCCGCAGGCGGCGCGGATGCCCTCGATCCGCTCGGCTTCCAGGTTCTTGGCGATGGGGCCGCGCCCGCCGTCCTCCTCGATGATGACGTAGCCGAGGCCGCCCGCCCCCTGCTCCCGCGCCCACTCGTTCAGCTTGTCGAAGAACCCGCGCGGACGCGACCCGGCGCCCGGCGCTGGGATCGCCCGCACGATGCCGCCTGACGCCGCGATCCGCGCGAACAGGCCGAAGCCCGACCCGGCATAGAATTTCGTCACGTCGGCGATGCGCAGCGGGTTGCGCAGGTCCGGCTTGTCCGAGCCGTAGTCCAGCATGGCCTGCTCATAGGGGATGCGCGGGAACGGCGGCTGCGTCACGGCGCGGCCCGCCCCGAACTCCTCGAACACCCCGGCCATCACCGGTTCCAAGACGGCGAACACGTCCTCCTGGGTGACGAAGCTCATCTCGAAGTCGAGCTGATAGAACTCGCCGGGGCTGCGGTCGGCACGGCTCGCCTCGTCGCGGAAGCAGGGCGCGATCTGGAAGTAGCGGTCGAAGCCTGCCACCATCGCAAGCTGCTTGAACTGCTGCGGCGCCTGCGGCAGGGCGTAGAAGGTGCCGGGATGGCTGCGCGACGGCACCAGGAAGTCGCGCGCCCCTTCCGGGCTGCTGGCGGTGAGGATGGGAGTTTGGAACTCAGTGAACCCTTGCTCCATCATGCGACGGCGCAGGCTGGCGATCACGCCCGCGCGCAGCATCAGGTTGCGGTGCACCTTGTCGCGCCGCAGGTCGATGAAGCGGTACTTGAGGCGCAGGTCATCGGGGTACTGCTGGTCGCCCGCCACCTGGATCGGCAGCACGTCGGCGGCGGACTGCACCGCGATCTCCTGCACCTGCAGCTCGATCGCCCCCGTGGGCAGGCGCGGGTTCACCGTGGCCGGGCTGCGCGGCACGACGGGGCCGGTGACGGTGACAACGCTCTCGACCCGCAGCGCATCGGCGACCTTGAAGGCGGGCGTGCCGGCGGGGATCACGCATTGGGTGATGCCGTAGTGGTCGCGCAGGTCGATGAACAGCAGGCCGCCATGGTCGCGCTTGCTGTGCACCCAGCCGGAGAGCCGGGCCGCCTGGCCGGCGTCCGGGCCGCGAAGGGCGCCGCAGGTGTGGGTGCGGTAGGCGTGCATGGCGGTGGTTCCCAAAAGATGCGGCACACAAACCGCGGGCATTTGCGGTGTCAAGGTGCGACCCTTACATACGTGCAATGTCACGACCCAAGCACGCCTTTGCCGACCCCGCCCTGATCACCGACACGCCCGCGCTCACGGCGCTCTGCGCCCGCCTGGCGGCCGAGCCGTTCGTCACCATCGACACCGAGTTCATGCGGGAACGCACCTACTACCCCGAACTCTGCGCCGTGCAATTGGCGGGCGAGAGGGATGTCGCTGTCGTCGACACGCTGGCGCCGGGCCTCGACCTCGCGCCGCTCGGCGCGCTGCTCGCGGACACCGGCGTGGTCAAGGTGTTCCATGCGGCGCGGCAGGACGTGGAGATCTTCCTGGAGCGGTTCGGCCAAGTGCCGGCGCCGCTGTTCGACACGCAGGTCGCGGCGATGGTGGCGGGCTTCGGCGACCAGGTCGGCTATGACGCGCTGGTGGGCGCGCTGACCGGCGGGCAGATCGACAAGGCGCACCGGTTCAGCGACTGGTCCGCCCGCCCGCTGTCCCCGGCGCAGGTCGCCTATGCCGCGGCGGACGTGACCTACCTGCGCCAGGTCTATGAGCGCCTGGCCGACAAGCTGGCGCGGGACGGGCGGCTCGACTGGGTGGCGGAGGAGATGGCGGTGCTGGCGCAGCCCGGCACCTACCGCCCGGAGCCGGAAGCCATGTGGGAGCGGCTGCGCCCGCGCACGGCCAACCGCCGCATGCTGGGCCTGCTGCGCGCCGCTGCCGCCTGGCGGGAGCGGGAAGCGCAGCGGGTCAACATCCCCCGGCAACGCCTGCTGAAGGACGAGAGCCTGCTGGAGATCGCCGCCACCGCCCCCACGAGCGCCGAGGCGCTGGCCCGCGTGCGCGGCATCTCCCGCGGCTTCGCCGCGGGGCGGAGCGGCGCCGGGCTGGCGGCGGCGCGTCCGGCGGCGGCGGCGCGGCGCGACGCCGCGCTGCCGGAGGCGCCGCGCGGCAAGGACGGCCCGCGCGCCTCGCCCGCCTTGGTGTCGCTGTTGAAGGTGCTGCTGGCGGCGAAGTGCGAGGAACACAACGTGGCGCCCAAGCTGCTGGCCTCCTCCGACGACCTGGACCGCCTGGCGACGGAGGCGGCGCCGGACATCCCGGCCTTGCACGGCTGGCGGCGCGAGATGTTCGGCGCGGACGCGCTGGCGCTGAAGGCCGGGTCGATCACGCTGGGGGTGGCGGGGAAGCGGGTGAAGCTGGTCCGGGTTTGAGGCACGTGACAGACTAAGCCTAGCGAGGGTCAGGAGCGCCGCATGGACGGTGACGGCAAGCGGAACACGGTTTACGAGCTGGATTTCCACGCTTGGGCAAACGAGCAGGCTGCGCTGCTGCGGGCTGGCCGCTTGTCGGACATCGACGCATCGCATATCGCCGAGGAGATCGAAGCTTTGGCGCGCAGCGAGCGGCGTGAATTGGTCAACCGCTTATCGGTGTTGCTGCTGCACCTGCTGAAATGGTCGCACCAACCGGAGCGCCGCGGTCGAAGCTGGGAGCTGACGATCAAGGAGCAGCGCCGGCAGCTTGCCCGGCACCTCAAGAACAATCCAAGCCTCGATCCATGGATCGACGAGGCCATAGCCGACGCCTACGGCGACGCGGTGCTGCGGGCGGAGCTGGAGATGAACCTCCTTCGCGACATGCTGCCCTGGAGCTGCCCGTACCGCTTCGAGCAGGTGATGGACGAGGCGTTCTGGCCGGACCCGGCCTGATCCCGCCGAGGCCGCGCCTGGCTGCACGCATCCTTTGACAGGTATATTCCTGAACGTAATAATTTGCGGCTACGCTGCGGCCTGCATTGTCCGCGTGGGGGAACGCCATGGCCACGAGAACCTGGGACGGCTCCAGCAACCGCTTCGACAGCGCAGCCGACTGGTCCCCCGCCGGCGTGCCGCAGCCCGGCGACATCGCGCTCATCAACTCCGGCACCGTGACGGCCTCGGGCGCGCTGCAGGGCCTCACCATCGCCAGCGCCGGCGGGTTCCGGCTTGAGGACGGCGCCACGCTCGCGGCCGACACGCAGTTGACCATCTCGGCCAACGGTGGGCTGAACGCCTTGAACGTGGCCGGGCAGGTCGGCAGCCGGGGCATCGTCACTCTCCGGGGTTCGGTCAACGTCTTCTCCGCGACCGGGCCGACCGGCATCGCCGGGGTGCTGCGCAACGCCGGCACGATCAACGTCGTGGATGGACCGGCGCTGTTCATCGCCATCGGCCGTCCCCCTTACGGTTCGGTGGAGAACGACGGCGTCATCTCGGTCTGGGCCTCGGCGGCGCAGGCGCAGGACGTGAACCTGAGTTCGGTCGCCGGCGGCACCGGGACCGTTCAACTGTTCGGAGGCGCCCAAGCCAGCACGGAAACGTCCGGCGCCGGGCAGACCTACCGTTTCATCGGCGACCGCAGGGCGTCGTCGCTGACCTTGATCACGCCCGGCACGTTCCAGGGCCGCGTCGCCGGGTTCGCCGCGCAGGACACCATCTCGCTCAGGAACGTGGCATACACCAGCTACGCCTATACCAGCATCGGCCCGGCCAGCGGCGTGCTCACGCTGTCGAACAACGGGACGACGGCGGCCAGCATTGCCCTGGACGGAAGCTACCAGCAATCGGACTTCACGGTGACAACGCGGCCGCTCAGCGGGGCCGTCACTCAAACGGACATCACCACCACGGTTGCCCCGCCGACCGCTGACATCGAACTGCAAGACGCGACCCTGGGTCTCGCCGCCTTCGATGCGTCCACCGCCTATGCCGGGCCGGTCGCCGGTTTGCAGCATCAGTATCTCTGGGCGGGCAACGACAAGGCGGGCATGGCTGCCTTGTCTCCGAACGTCTTCCTGAAGGGCGGCCCCGGGAACGACGCGCTGTTGGCCACCGGCGGCAGCAACGTACTCGATGGCGGCGGCGGATCGAACTTCCTGGCCGGCGCCACGGGCGTGGATGGCGGCACGGACACCTTTTTCGTGGACGGCCGCGCCGGCGTGGCCTGGGACACCATCCTCAACTTCCACCCTGGCGACGCCGTGACGCTGTTCGGCTTCCAGGCCGGGCAGAGCACGTTTTCCTGGACCGCGTCGGACGGCGCTCCCGGCTTCCAGGGCGTCGCGCTCCGCGCGGACTTGGGCGACCCTGGTGGCGCGAATGTCTTGGTGACGTTCGCGCGGGTCGGCCTCGACGTGGCGCAGGGCCGGTTTACCCTTTCCACGGGCAACACCGGCGGGACGGGCTATCTCTCGATCGCCTACGTCTGATCCGCCGCGTTACCGGTAAACCCGCGCGACCCAGCCCGGCGGCACGCCCGCGCGCCAAAGGCCCAGGCACACGAGGTTCCGCGC
>CAXUJE010000239.1:5898-8525 GCA_964251035.1 uncultured Acetobacteraceae bacterium | reverse complement strand
GGCCGACGCCAAGCCGTCCGGCGACAACGCCTTCAAGATCGAGCTGGCCCGCCGCATCGTCGCGCGCGCCCTCGCGCTGGCCGCGGCCGGCACGCCCGGGCGCATGCCCGCGCTCCCCGCCTCGCCCTTCTCCGGAGCCATCACCCATGCCTGAGATCACGCTGACCCAAGCACCCGCGCACCTCCGCATGGGGTCGAGCATCGGCCAGCCGCTGACCCGGCGCGAAGGCGTGCTCAAGACCACCGGCGCCGCCCGGTTCGCCGCCGACAACCACCCGCCCGGCATGGCCTATGCTGCCCTCGCCGTCAGCAGCATCGCGCGCGGCCGGGTCACGGCGCTGGACGTGGCGGCGGCCCGTGCCCACCCCGGCGTGATCGAGGTGATGACGCCCGCGAACGCGCCCAAGCTCGCGCTGGACCCGGACGCGAAGAACAACCCGTTCATGTTCCGGCTCGACCTGCTGCAGAACGACGCCGTGCGCTACGCCAACCAGCCGGTCGCCGTCGTGGTGGCGGACACGCTGGAGGCCGCGACGGAGGGCGCCGCCCTGCTGGCCCCCCGGTACGAGGCCGAGCCGGCCCGCACGGGCCTGGACTCGGCTGACAGCTTCGCGCCCCCGGCCGTCGGCGCCGGCAGCCCGGCCGAGGAGAGCCACGGCGACGTCGCGGCCGGCCTCGCGGCGGCGTCGGTCCGGATGGAGGCGGTCTACGACACGCCGGCGCAGTACCACAACGCGATGGAGCCGCATGCCATCGTGGCCGCGTGGGACGGCGACACGCTGTCCATCGACACGCCGAGCCAGGGCATGGCGATGGCGCAGGCCCGCATCGCCGGGCTGTTCGGCATCGCGCCGGAGGGCATCCACATCCGCAGCCCGTTCCTCGGCGGCGGCTTCGGCTCCAAGGGGCTGGTCTCGGGGCCGCAGGTCCTCGGCATCATGGCCGCCCGCCTCGTCGGCCGCCCGGTGAAGCTGGTGCTGCGGCGCGAGCAGATGTTCGGCCCCGTCGGGCACCGCGCGCCCACCCGGCAGACGCTGCGCATGGGCGCGGACGGCCAAGGCGCGCTGACGGCGCTCAGCCACCACGCCAAGACCGCCACCAGCACGTTCGACGACTTCATCGAGCCGGCGGCCAGCGCGTCCCATGCGCTCTATGCCAGCCCGGCGATCGCCACCTCGCACGAGGCGGTGCGGATCGACACGGGGACGCCGCTGTTCATGCGCGCCCCTGGCGAGGCGCCCGGCAGCGCCGCGCTGGAGAGCGCCATCGACGAGATGGCGCTGGCTTGCGGCATGGACCCGCTGGCGTTCCGGCTGAAGAACTACGCCGAGGTCGAGCCGATGAGCGGCAAGCCGTTCTCCTCCAAGGCGCTCCGCCAGTGCTACGAGCAGGGCGCCGAACGGTTCGGCTGGGCCGCCCGACCCCAGGCGCCGCGGCAGATGCGGGACGAGGCGGGCATGCTGGTCGGCTGGGGCATGGGGACGGCGGTGTTCCCGGCGCTGATGTTCCAGGGCCATGCGCGGGCGGTGCTGCGCCAGGACGGCACGGGGGTGGTGGAGACCGGGGCGCACGACATGGGCCAGGGCGCCTGGACCGCGTTCGCGCAGATCGCGGCGGACTCGCTGGGCCTGGACCTCGACCGGATCGAGTTCCGCTCCGGCACGTCCGACCTGCCGGATGCGGGGATCGCGGGCGGCTCGGCCCACACGGCGACGGTGGGGGTTGCGATCCACGGCGCCGGGGCGGACGTGATCGCCAAGCTTGCGGAGCTGGCGATGGGCGACCGGCGCTCGCCGCTGTTCGGCGCCGGCAATGCGGGCGTGGTCGCGCGCGGCGGACGGCTGCACCGCCGGGACGACGAGGCGCGCAGCGAAAGCTATGCCGACATCCTCACCCGCGCCGGGCGCGATGCGATCGAAGGGCAGGGCACTGGCGCGCCCGACCCGGCGGCGCAGTCCGCCTACGCCATGCACGCCCACGGGGCGGTGTTCGCCGAGGTGAAGGTGGACCCGGATTTCGGCCAAGTTCGGGTCACGCGGCTGGTGGGCGCGTTCGCCGCCGGCACCATCGTCAACCCGCGCCTGGTCCGCAGCCAGTATTACGGCGGCATGGTCTGGGGGGTGTCCTTCGCCCTGCACGAGCATGCCGTGACGGACAAGCGGTCCGGCCGCCCGATGAACCCGAACCTCGCCGAGTACCACGTGCCGGTGAACGCGGACGTGCCGAGCATCGAGGCGATCCTGGTCGAGGAGCGCGACGTGCATGTGAACGCGCTCGGCATCAAGGGCGTCGGAGAGATCGGCGTCACGGGCACGGCGGGCGCCATCGCCAACGCGGTCTGGCACGCGACCGGCGTGCGCGTCCGCAGCTTCCCGATCACGCTGGACCGGCTGCTCGAAGCTTAAGGCAGCGCCCTCGCCGCCCTGCCGCGGCCCGGCCGCTCATGACGACGCCGCCCGGTGCTCGGTCGGCGTCGTGCCGAACCGGCGCTTGAACGCGGTCGCCAGGTGCTGCGGCTGGCTGAAGCCGCAATCGAGGGCGATCTCGGTGACGGGCCGGGGGGGGGGGGGGGGGCGGGGCGGGGGGGGGGGGGCCCCCCGCGGGGGGGGGGGGGGGGGGGGGGGGGG
>CAXUJE010000239.1:0-5888 GCA_964251035.1 uncultured Acetobacteraceae bacterium | reverse complement strand
GGCGCGTCGTGGCCAGGAGGCCCGACGCGAGGTCCAGCCGCATGGTGTCCAGCGTCCGGGCCGGCGTGGACCCCGTGGCGGCCTGGAAGCGGCGGCAAAACTGCCGGGGGCTCAAGCCCGCCAGGGCCGCCAACCCGGCGAGCGGCACGTCGTCGGCCAGTTGCTCGCGCATGCGGCGCAGCACCCTGTCCAAGACGGCCGGGTCCAAGGCGGCCGGGCTGGGGCAGCAGGCGTCCTTCGCTTCCGGCGCCTGCCGGCGATGGAGCAGTCCCCAGGCTTGCGCGGCCCAGCCCTCGATCATCAGGGAGGACAGGGGATCGGTCCTGGCAAGCTCCCGCCGGAGTTGCCCCACCGCGAGGGACAGGCTGGGATCGGCGAACCCGACCTGGGAGGCGGGCGCGCCGAGCCGTGCCAGCTCCTCGTCACCCGACATGAACGGCGCCGCATCGAAGGAGGCGACGAGGTAGCTGCACTCCGCGGGAACGTCGAAGACCGCCTCGACCAGGGTGTGCGCCGCCACGAAGGCGAGCGTCGCGCCACCGCCGAAGGTTTGCTGGACGGCGTTGCCGTCGAGCGCCCCGGCGCAGGAACGCACGCCGCGCTCGAAGCAGAACAACGCATGCCGGTCCTGGCGGTAGCGCCACCTGACCGCGCCGCCGCCGCGGCGCTGCAGCCGTTCCACGCTGACGTGCCGGCTTCTGACATCCGTCCGGCGGATGAGCGGCGCGTCGATCTCGCGGATGGTGCCGGGTGACAACTCGCTTCTCCCTTTCAAGCTCGCGGGCCTTTCAAGCCCATGGGCAGCAAAAGCTTTCAGGCGGCGTCATCCTCGCGAACGGCTTGGCTCGGACGCGAACGCCGGCTGTCCGGGGACAGCCTATCGTGGATTCCGTGCCTCGTTGTGCAAGGCAGGGAGAAGCCGGGATGCCGATCATGGTTTGCGAGTTCGCCAGGCCGCTTGACGCGGCGAAGCGGGAGGAGGTCGCGGGTTCCATCACCGCCGTGGTGCACGAGGTGATCGGCTCCGAACCGGAACTGATCAGCGTGATCCTGCGCCAGCCGGACCCTGACCAGATCTGGACCGCGGGCAAGCCGTCGGGCGATGCCCTGATCTTCTGCTACATCCGGGCCGGCCGCCCCGCCGCGCTGAAGACGGAGCTGGCGCTGCGGGTGTCCCGGGCCTGGCACGAGGCCGTGGGCACGGACGAGGCGTCCATCGAGGTGGCCGTGTTCGAGACCCCGGCCGCGCAGACCGCCCGCGGCGGCCGGCGCCTCCCGGAACCGCCGCGCTCGGCCGGCTACCAGATGGCGGCGCCCTGATGCGGGCGCTCCACTTCGTGGAGGTCGGCAAGCTCGAATGGCACGACGCCAAGGACCTGCGCGTGGCAGGCCCGCTCGAGGCGGTGGTCAGGCCCATCGCCTCGACGACCTGCGACCTTGACCGCCGCATCATCGGGGGCTTGATCTCCTTTGGCGAGGACTTCCCCATCGGGCACGAATGCGTCGCCGAGGTCCTGGAGGTGGGCGGCAAGGTGCGGACCGTGCGCCCGGGCGACGTCGTGGTCGTGCCCTGGCACATCTCATGCGGCGTGTGCGCCGAGTGCCGCCGCGGACTGTCTGCCGCGTGCTCGGCGGCGCCGGGCATTGCCGGCTACGGCATCCCGATCGCCGGCAACTGGGGCGGCCTGTTCTCGGAGCAGGTCAGGGTGCCCTTCGCCGATGGCATGCTGGTGCGCCTTCCGGAGGGCGTGGACCCGGCCGCGGCCGCGAGCGTCAGCGACAACCTGACCGAGGCCTACATCGCCGTGTCCCGCGGCCTGGCCAAGCATCCGGGGGCGCCCGTGCTGGTCGTCAGCAGCCTGCCGAGCCTGGGCCTGTTCGCGGCCGACCATGCCCTGGCCGCCGGCGCGTCCCGGGTCGATTTCGTCGATGCCAGCGAGGAACGGCGCGAGGCGGCGAGGATGCTGGGGGCCACCGTGCATGCCGGGATCCTTCCCGCGTTCGACATGCGCTTCCCGGTCGTGATCGGCGTGGCGCGGGAACCCGAGATGCTCGCCGCGGCGGTCCGGTGCCTCGCGCCGGGCGGGCACCTCTCCAACGCGGCGATCTTCTTCGCCGACACGCCGCTGCCGCTTTGGGAGATGTACAAGCGGGACGTCACATTTTCCATGGGGACGGCCAGCGTCAGCCCGCACTTGCCCAAGGTGCTCGAGCTCCTGCGCTGCGGGCACATCCACCCGGAGCGGGTGATGAGCACGCACCGATGGGAGGACGCGACGGAAGCCTTGCTGGAGCCGCGCCTCAAGCCCGTCATCGTGCGTCCGCGGCTGCTGCAGCCGTCGTAGCTGGAACTGCTTTCCCGAGCCGGCATGCGACGGCTGCCGGCGCGGTCCCTTTTGCAGGAGCGTCTTGGATGAGAGAGACGGCTGACGCGGCCCCCGGCGAGCCAGGCTCAAACCTGGCGACGGTCCGCGCGGTCTTCGCCGCCGGCGGGTTCCCGCGCGGCCTCGGCCGCGTGCTCGGCATGGCCGGGACGGAGGCGGACGAAGGGCGCGTGCTGCTCGCCGCCTCGCCCAACGAGGACCATTACAACCCGCTCGGGTCCGTGCATGGCGGCTACCTCGCGGCGCTGCTGGACTCCGCGATCGCGCTCGCGGTCTACACGGTCCTGCCGCCCGGCGCCTCGTATGCCACCACCGACCTGAAGATCGCCTACCTGCGCGCCGTCTTCGCAAGCACGGGGCCGGTCCAGGCGGAGGGCCGGGTGATCAACAAGGGCCGTAGGATGGTGCTCGGCGAGGCCAGGCTGACGGACCGTGAGGGCCGCCTTTGCGCGCACGCCACTGGGAGCTGCATGGTCGTCGGGCAGGACCGCCCGCGCGAGACGGGCGCCGGACAAGGCAAGCGCGATCCCGGATAGCCGCGTCCGGTCAGGTCCGCCTTCCCGCGGCCTCGTCAGGGTGCCGACAGCTTCGTCCGATAGGCTGCGGCCGGTCCGCCCCGCGCCGCAGGGACGGCGCGAATCGGCAACACGCCGCTGATCCTGCTGAGGCGGGCGTCGGAGGAGACGGGCTGCCGCATCCTGGGCAAGGCGGAGTTCATGAACCCCGGCGGCTCGGTGAAGGACCGCGCCGCGCTGGCCATCATCGACGACGCGGAAGCGCGCGGCACGCTGCGGCCGGGCGGCACGGTCGTCGAGGGGACCGCCGGCAACACCGGCATCGGGCTGACGCTGGTGGCCCATGCCCGCGGCTACCGCAGCGTGATCGTCATGCCGGACACGCAGAGCCGGGAGAAGATCGACGTCCTCCGCGCCATCGGCGCCGACCTGCGCCTGGTTCCGGCCAAGCCCTACGCCGATCCCGGGAACTACGTCCGCTATTCCGAGCGTCTGGCGCAGGAGCTTGGCGCCGTGTGGGCCAACCAGTTCGACAACGTGGCGAACCGGCAAGGCCATCGCGCGACCACGGGCGCCGAGATCTGGCGCCAGACGGAGGGCGCCATCGACGCCTTCACCTGCTCCTGCGGCACGGGCGGCACCCTGGCCGGGGTCTCCCTGGCGCTGAAGGAGCGGCGCTCCGGCATACGCATCGTCCTGGCTGACCCGGAGGGGAGCGGCCTGTACGGCTGGGTGAAGAACGGCGACCTTTCGGTGCACGGCAGCTCGGTCACGGAGGGCATCGGGCAGTCGCGCGTCACCGGCAACCTGGCGGGCGCGGCCATCGACGACGCGGTGCGGGTCGGCGACGGGCCGGCGCTGCGGCAGGTGTTCGACCTGCTCCAGCACGAGGGCCTTTCGGTGGGCGGCTCCGCCGGGCTGAACGTCGCCGCGGCCATCCAGGTCGCGCGCGGCCTGGGGCCGGGCCACACCGTGGCGACGATCCTGTGCGACGGCGGCGCGCGCTACCAGTCGAAGCTGTTCAATCCCGCCTTCCTGCGGAGCAAGGGGCTGCCCGTGCCGGCATGGCTGCGACAGGAGGCTGATGCGGGAACGGGGCCACCCTCGCTTGCGTGAGGACCACGGCCCCGCGTGCTTACCGGACCAGGAGGTAAAGCCGCAGCAGGGTATCGGCGACCTCGTCCGTGCTTTCGGCATAGCCATTCGAGACCCAGGCCCGGGCGACGTGCAGCCCGCCCCCGACCACGCCTTGCAGCAGGAGCGGCGGCAGGCCCTCATGGGGCGGGCGACGCCCGATGACGTCGAGCAGGAGGCCGCCGAACTCGTCCAGGCTCCTGGAAACAAGGGCATCGGTCTCTTGGCTGATGCTGGCCATTTCCATCAGGAAAAGCCGCGCCGCCGGAGGATTGCCCTTGAGGTGTCCCAAGTACGTCAGCAGCGCTGCCCGGACGCGCTCACGTTTCCCGCCGCGGGCATTCTGGGCGGCGTCGCGTATCTCCGCGACCAGCTCGCCCGTCACCCGCTCGAAACACTGCTGCAGCAGGTCCTCGCTGTTCTCGAACCATTCGTAGAAGTAGCGCTCCGTCAACCCAGCCGCGACGCAGACCGCCTTGACGCTGCTGTTGCGAAAGCCCTTTTCGCCATAGGTCCGTATGGCCGCGTCCATGAGCTGGCGCCGCCGCTTGGCGCGACGCTCGTCAGTCGTCTTGCCTCCCCATTTCCGTTCCAAACGCCGGTCCTGTTCCATGGCACTCCGGTGCGGTCCTGTATGGCCAGGCCAAGCTGTTCCGAATGTCGGACCATCCTCTGGACCGGACACATTGCTGCACCCGGGAGATCGCGCTTGCAAACTGACATGCATCCCTGTCAATCTGACGCGGCCACGGAAGCCGGCCCGGACCACAGGCTCGGACGCAGTGCCGGGGCTGAGGCGGAACTCAGGCCGCGGCGCTTGACCTGCCGCCCGCAGGGCGGTCGGTTCCCGGTCCCCGCACGCCGCACCAGGATGGTCCGCGAGCGATGCGGCAACCCACACGAACCAGGAACTGGAAGGCCATGCCCGATGAGCACTGAAAGCGCCGGGAGCACTGACAGCGCCGGCAACTCGGAAGGCACGCGCCCGGACGCGGCCATGTCAACGCTCGTGCTGGAAAGCTTCATGCGGGTCGTCGGCCGGCCCCTGGCCCCCGCCGGCCTTGACGGCGGCCAGGCCGTCCGCTGGCTGTACGAGGATGCGCCTTGTTGCGTCCTGGCCCACGACACGGCCGCCGACCCGCGTTTCACCTACGCGAACAAGGCGGCGCAGCGTTGCTTCGAGTATCCGTGGGCGGAGTTCGCCGGGCTTCCGTCCCGCCTGTCTGCCGAGGCGCCGGACCGGGTGGAGCGCCAGGCGCTTCTGGACAAGGTGGCGCGCGACGGGTTCGCCGAGGGCTACAAGGGCTTGCGCGTCAGCCGCTCCGGCAGGCGGTTCCTCATCGAGGACGTGACGGTGTGGCAGTTGCTTGACGCCCGGGGCGTCCTGCACGGGCAGGGGGCGCTGTTCCCGGCCTGGCGGGACGCGCCGGCGGAACCGGACGGACGGAGCGGGGCGCGCCATGCTGGCTGACCCCCATCAGAGAACGGCGACCGGCCGCATCGTGCTGGCCAGCCTGGTCGGCACCGCCATCGAGTTCTACGACTTCTACATCTACGGCACCGCCGCGGCGCTCGTCCTGGGCAAGCTGTTCTTCCCGGCGGCCGACGCCAGCGCGCAGTCGCTGGCCGCCTTCGCCACCTTCGGCGTCGCGTTCGTGGTCCGGCCGGTCGGGTCGTTCCTGTTCGGCCATTTCGGCGACCGGCGGGGGCGCAAATCGACCCTGGTCTGGTCGCTGGTCGTGATGGGGCTGTCCACCACGCTGATCGGCTGCCTGCCGTCCTATGCGGAGGCGGGCGCCCTGGCCCCGGCCTTGCTGTGCCTCCTGCGCCTGGGGCAGGGCATCGGGCTGGGGGG
>CAXUJE010000238.1:6958-8746 GCA_964251035.1 uncultured Acetobacteraceae bacterium | reverse complement strand
GGCGGACCCGCCAACGACCCGGCGCCCCGGTCGCGCGGCCCCCGCGGCGGGGGCGCTCGGGGCCTTCGACGCGCTCGCCGCCGGGCGGGACCAGTTGATGCAGGTGCGGGCCGGCGTGCGGGCGGCCGAGCTTCGGCTGAAGGAGGGCGCCTTGACCCCGGCGCAGGCGGCGGACGTGCTGGAACGCCAGGCGGCGATCTGGCGCGGCGACGCCCGCGAAAGCCGGATGCGCCTGCGCGTCGCCGAGCTGCGCAGCGCCGCCGGCGCCTACCGCCCGGCGCTGGAGATGCTGCGCGACACCGAGCGGCTGTTCCCGGCGCAGCAGCCCGCTATCCGCGCCGCCATGGCCGGCGCCGTACGGGCCATGCTGGCGCAGCCGCAGGCGGTGGAGCCATTGGAGCTCGTGACGATCGTCAGCGACTACGCGGGAATGCTGCCGGACGGGGCAGGCGATGGCGCTTGACTTGCCGGGGCGGGCGGCGCCGGTGCTGGCCTCGCTGATGGCGGCGGCGCCTGCCGGGCCGGCGCGGGCCGGCATCGGGGCGCGGCTCGCTCAGGTGCAGCTTGAGAACGCCGCAGCCCCCGCGGCGGAGGCGGCGCTCAAGGCATCCGACGCGCCCGGGCTGCCGGCGGCCTTGGCGGAGCAGCGCACGCTGGTCCTGGCCCGCGCCCGCGCCGCGCAGGGCGACGTGCCGGGCGCTACGGCCGCCTTGCAGGCGCTGGGCACCCCGGCGGCCGACGACCTGCGGGCCACGCTGCTGAGCCAGGCGTCCGACTGGCCCGGCAGCCTCGCCGCCTTGTCCGACTTGGCGGCCAAGACCGTCCTGGCGGACGGGCCGCTGTCGGACGGGATGCAGGATGTCGTGCTGCGGCAGGCGACCTCGGCGGCGCAGGCGCACGACGCGGCGGCGCTTGCCGAGCTGTCGCGCCGCTACGGATCGCGGCTGGCTGGGCCGCGGGCTGACCTCTTCCGCGTGCTGACCGCGGCGCCGCTGCAATCGCCCGCCGACTTGCCGCGCGCCGCGGCGGAGCTTGCCCTGGACCGGGTCCTGCCGGACCGCCTGCACAGCCTATCCGCCCAAAACGCGAAATGATTTCAAAACGACGACCTGTTCTGCATTTCTGGATGGGCCGAACGGCCTAAATTCACTTGCGGAAACCCCCCACAGGCCCTATCTCCGTCCGCTCTTGGCCCAAGGGGACGATCCCGTCCAACAGGCTATCTGCTGGTTTGGGGGTACGTGATGAACGCACTTGCTCAACTGGGGATGGTCTCGGAACTTCCGAGCGAAAACCAGACGACGAATGCAAGCTTTCCGTCCTATGAGGGCGAGGACGTAAAGGATTACTTCGTGGAGAGGGACGGCATGAAGTATGCCGGCATGCACCTTCTCGTGGATCTCTGGGGAGCCACCAACTTGGCGGACCCCGCGCTGATCGACACGGCACTCCGCGCCGCGGCGGTCAAGGCGGGGGCGACGATCCTCCACAGCCACTTCCACCACTTCACCCCGAACGGCGGAGTGTCGGGCGTGGTGGTATTGGCCGAAAGCCACATCTCCATCCACACCTGGCCCGAGCGCAGCTTCGCCGCGGTCGACATCTTCATGTGCGGCGCCTGCAACCCGCACGACGCGGTGCCTGTCCTGCGCGCCGCGTTCCACCCGGGCCGGGTGGACCTCGACGAGCAGCGGCGCGGCCGCGTCGTTTAAACCTCGGCACAACTCGGCGTGGCCTGGCCCGGGGGGGACGCCGGGGCCGGCCGCGCGGGGTGCGGGGGGGGGGGGG
>CAXUJE010000238.1:3820-6948 GCA_964251035.1 uncultured Acetobacteraceae bacterium | reverse complement strand
CCAGGTCGGTATCCGTCGCCTCCCCCGGGGATTGCGCCCCGGGGGGGGGCGGGGTTTTAAACCCCGCCCAACACGGGGGGGGGGCGGGCGGGGGGGGCAACGCGGGCCCGGCCCGCGCTGCTTGCGGGCGGGAGGGTGGACGTGCCATGGCCGACGCTTGGTTCGATGAGACGCTGCATCCCGGCTGGGGGCAGCGGTTCCAAGTCGTCCGTACGCTGGCGCGGGTTGCCAGCCCGTTTCAAATCATCGAGATCTTCGAGAGCGCCCGGCATGGCCGGGTGCTGGCGCTCGACGGCGCGATCCAGATCACCGAGGCCGACGAGTTCGTCTACCAGGAGATGCTGGCGCACGTGCCCCTGCTGGCGCACGGCGCGGCGCGGCGGGTGCTGATCATCGGCGCGGGGGACGGCGGCGTGCTGCGCCGGGGCTTGCAGCACCGGGGCGTGGAGCGGGCCGCCATGGTGGAGATCGACGGCGAGGTCATCCGCCTGTGCCGGGAGTTCCTGCCCGGCATCGGCGGCGACGCCTGGACCGACCCGCGGGCGCAGGTGATCGTGGGCGACGGGATCGCCTACGCCGCGGACGCCGCCGCCGGGTCGTTCGACGTGGTGATCGTGGACAGCACCGATCCGGCCGGGGTGGGGGAGGTGCTGTTCACCGAGGCGTTCTACGCGGACTGCGCCCGCATCCTGGCGCCGGACGGGCTGGTGGTGAACCAGTGCGGCGTGCCGTTCATGCAGCCCGACGAGCTGCGGGACACCAGCCGCCGCCGCGCCCGCGCCTTTCCCTACGTGTCCGCCTACGTCGCCGCGGTGCCTACCTACGTCGGCGGGTTCATGGCGCTCGGCATCGCAGCCAAGGCACCCGGGCTGGGCCAGGTGCCGGCCGAGACGATCCGCGCCCGCGCCGCCGATGCGGGCATCCTGGGCCGCACCCGGTATTGGTCGCCGGAGGTGCACGCCGCCGCGTTCCAGTTGCCGCCGTATGTCGCCGAGCTTCTCAAACCGGGCTGAAGCCTGTTACGGTCGTGTCCATGAACGTCGCGCTCCGTCAGCCTTCGATGACCCGGGACCAGTTCCTTTATTGGGTGCAGACCCAGGAAGGACGCTACGAGTTCGACGGCTTTCAGCCGACGGCCATGACGGGCGGTTCAAGCAACCACAGCAGAGTCTGCCAAAACATTTATTTTGCCTTGCGCACCCGCCTTCGCGGAAGTGGCTGTGACGTGTTTGGCCCAGACGCCGGCCTCGCCACGGTGGACGACGCAGTGCGTTACCCCGATGCCTTAGTGACATGCGCCAAGTTCCCTGGCTCGACGTTGCTCATTCCCGGTGTTTCCGTCGTGTTTGAGGTGCTCAGCCCCACATCCGGCCGCACCGACCGGATCGACAAGTTGCGGGAGTATTGCGCCGTCCCGTCGATCCGGCGCTACGCGATCCTTGAATACCGCAGCGCCGGCCTCACTGTATTCTCGCGCGCCGATGGCACGACCGATTGGACCGCTACCGCGCTTACCGCGGACGAGACCCTGGACATGCCTGAACTTGGCATCGCTGTGCCCGTCCAGGAATTCTATGAGGACGTGGACTTTTCGGGCGCCTAGTCAGGTATCATCCCCCAGCGCCCGGCGCTTCAGGTCGCGCAGCCGGGCCTGGCCGCCGGGGCTGCGGGGATCGATCTCCAGCAGCTTTTGGTGCGCCGCCAGCGCGCCGCGCCAGTCGCCGCGCGCCTCCGCCATGTGGGACAGGTCCTGCAGGGCGGCGAAGCTGCGAGGTTCGCGCCTCAACACCTCCCCGATGTCGCGCACTGCCCCGGCCATGTCGCCCAGCCGCGCCCGTGCCTGCGCCCGGCCGCGCCAGGCCTCGATCAGGTCGGGGTCGAGGTCGAGTGCCGCGTCGAAGCTGTCCGCCGCGTCGTTCGGCTGGCCGTCACCAATTTCCCGTAACCCGCGCACCAAGAGCAGGCGGAGCGCCGGGCTGGCGGCCTCGACCCATTGCGTGCGGACCTGCGCCTCCAGGGCGGCGGCGGCCTCCTCGCTCGGCGCGTTGCGAAGTGCTGTGAGCAGGGTGTCGAGCGTCGGGTTCGGGCGCGACTGGCCGAATGCCTCGCCGAAACGTGCGACGATTGCGGCTGAGCCGGCCAGCAGGATCAGCAGCGCCGCCCGACGCAGCATCACGCCGGGACGACCGCGGCTTGCGGCAGGCCGACCGGCGCTGGGCCGCCCGCCATCCAGTCCAGCAGTTCCACCGTGTGGATCACCGGCGTGCCGCCCCCAAGCTGGGTAATGCAGCCGATGTTGCCGGCGGCGATCAGGTCCGGCTTGGTCGCCGCGATGTTGGCGAGCTTGCGCTCCTTGAGCCGCCCGGCGATCGCCGGCTGTACCAGGTTGTAGGTCCCGGCCGAGCCGCAGCACAGGTGCCCCTCCGCCGGCTCCAGCACCGTGAACCCGGCGCGGCGCAGCAGCGCCTTGGGTTGGGTCAGCACGCGCTGCCCGTGCTGCAGGCTGCATGCGGCGTGGTAGGCGACCCGCAGGCCTGGGTCGGGCCGGGTGGGCGCGTAGTCCAAGGTCGCCAGGTACTCCGAGATGTCCATGGCGAGCTTCGACACACGCTCCGCCTTCATGGCCCACTCCGCCGGCTCCGACCGGAACATGAAGCCGTAGTCCTTCACCGTGGTGCCGCAGCCGCTGGTGTTGACCAAGATGGCGTCGAGGCCATCGCCCTCGATCTCCCGCGTCCAGCCGGCGATGTTGGCGCGTGCGCTGGCCATGGCCGGGTCGTGGCGGCCCATGTGGTGGGTGAGGGCGCCGCAGCAGCCGACGCCGCGGGCGATCACCACCTCGACGCCCATCCGGGTCAAAAGGCGGATGGTCGCCTCGTTGATGGAGGGCGCCAGCACCGTCTGCGCGCAGCCAGCCAGCAGCGCCACCCGGCCGCGCCGGGTGCCTTCGGCCTTATGGACTTGCGGCGACTGCATGGCGCTGGACGGCGGCAGCTTGGGGGGCGCCAGGTCCAGCATGGCGTGCATCCGGTCGCCCAGCGTGCTGCCGCGCGGGATCAGCCGGCGCACCGGGCGGGCCACACGCGCGCCCAGCACCGCCATGCGGAACCGCGCCGGGCGCGGCCGCC
>CAXUJE010000238.1:3020-3810 GCA_964251035.1 uncultured Acetobacteraceae bacterium | reverse complement strand
CGGCGTTCGGCCTGGCGCGGGTGCCGGCCCGGCCCCCCCGGCCCCCGGGGGGGGCCACCCGCGCGCCCCCCACCGCCAGGCGCAACAGCGCCGGGCGCGGCAGCACGACCTGCAGGACGTTCCTCAGCATCCGCTCGTGCCACGGGCGGGTGTAGGTGTTCTCGATGTACTCCCGCGCGTGATCCACCAGGTGCATGTAGTTCACGCCGGAGGGGCAGGTCGTCATGCAGGCGAGGCAGGACAGGCAGCGGTCCACGTGGCGCACGACCTCCTCGGTCGCCGGACGGCCGCTCTCCAGCATGTCCTTGATCAGGTAGATGCGCCCGCGCGGGCTGTCCAATTCGTCGCCCAGCAGCACGAAGGTGGGGCAGGTGGCGGTGCAGAAGCCGCAATGCACGCAGGTGCGCAGCACCTGGTTGCTGGAGGCGGTGTTGGGATCGGCGAGCTGCTCGGCGGTGAAGTTGGTCTGCATGATGTCCTACACGCCGGCGTAGAGCCGTCCGGGATTGAGGATGCCGGCGGGGTCCATCGCGGACTTGACCCGGCGGGTGATGCGGGCGAGGGCTGGCGCCTCGGGCGGCACCACGTCCACCGCGGCGCGCATCGGCTCGGGCGCGCGCAGCACGGTCCAGGTGCCGCGCCCGGCCAGCGCCGCCGCGGTGACGCGCTCGTGCAGGGCAGGGGAACCGGCGGCCCAGACCAGGCCGCCGCCCCAATCGAGGAAGCCGCGTGCGCCGGCGGCCTCCAGGGCGGCCAGCGTCCCGAGGTCCTCCTGCCGCCCGGTGCCCTC
>CAXUJE010000238.1:0-3010 GCA_964251035.1 uncultured Acetobacteraceae bacterium | reverse complement strand
ACTCCAGGGTGGCAAGCGCCGCCGGGCCGTTGGATGGGCGCACGGAAACGCGCCACACGGCGTCGCCGGGTTCGGCCCGCAGCGGCACGGCGTCGCGGATTGCTTGCCAGGCCGCACGGCTGGCCTCGTCGTCCAGCAGCGCCGCCGTGCTGAACGGCGCGAGGCCCGTGGCCAGACGGCCCAGGCGGTACTCGACGCTCCGGGCGAAATCCTCGATCCGCACCAGCGCGACCGGGCCGCGCCCGGCCAGCGCCGGCACCCGTTCCGCCGCCTCCGCCGGCAGCCAGGCCGCGCCCGACACGCCGAAGGGCGAGCCGAGCGCCGCCGACAGCGCGGCCACGCCCCGCACGGCATCCAAGCCCGGCAGCAGCAGCGACCCCGTCAGCTCCGCCCGCGGCAGCACCTTGAGCGTCACCTCGGTGATCACCGCGAGCGTCCCGTAGCTGCCAGTCAGCAGCTTGCACAAATCCAGCCCAGTGACGTTCTTCAGCACGCGCCCGCCCGAACGGATCACCTCGCCCGCGCCGTTCACCGCGCGCACGCCCATCACGTGGTCGCGCATCGCTCCCCAGGCGACCCGGCGCGGCCCCGACAGATTGGTGGCGACCACGCCGCCCAAGGTTTGCACGCCCGCCTCCGTGCCCAGCAGCGCCGAAAGGTCCGGCGGCTCGGCGATCAGGCCCTGGCCGCCCTCCGCCAGCTTCGCCTCCAAGTCGGGGATGGTGATGCCGGCGCCGGCGGAAATGATCAGCTCCTGCGGCGCATAGAGCGACACTTCGGTCAGGTTGCGCGTGGACAGCCCGCGCGCCGCCTGCACCGGGCGCAGCATGCCGGCCTTGGTGCCGCGCCCCTGGATCAGCAGCGGCTCGCTCGCAGCACGGGCGGCCAGGATCGCGTCCACAACCCCGCCCTCATGCGCCGGCGCCAACGCAGCGCTCATGGCCCCGCGCTCAGGCGGCGACGGGGAGGGGGGCCGCCTCCGGCGGATCAACCAGCGGGAACACCTTGCTGGGGTTCAGCAGCCAGTCCGGGTCAAAGGCCGACTTGATGCGCCGCTGCTGGTCCAGCTCGATGTCGGTGAACTGCACCCGCATCAGCTCGCGCTTCTCGACGCCCACCCCGTGCTCGCCGGTGAGGCAGCCGCCGACCTCGACGCAGAGCTTCAGGATGTCGGCGCCGAACGCCTCCGCCTGCTCGAAATTGCCGGGCAGGTTGGCGTCGAACATGATGAGCGGGTGCAGGTTGCCGTCGCCCGCGTGGAAGATGTTGGCGACCTTGAGGCCATAGGCATCGCTCATCTCACCGATGCGGCGCAGCACGTAGGGAAGCTGGCCCGTGGGGATGGTGCCGTCCATGCACAGGTAGTCCGGGCTGATCCGCCCCACCGCGCCGAACGCCCCTTTGCGGCCCTTCCAGATGGCGACGCTTTCCTCGACTGACTGGCTGACCCGCAGGCTGAGCGGATGGAACGGCTCGCACAGCCCGGCGATGCAGCCCAAAAGGTCGTCCTGCTCCGCGACGCTCCCTTCCACCTCGATGATGAGCATCGCCTCCGCATCGAGCGGATAGCCGGCGTGGGCGAAGGCTTCGCAGGCGTGGATGGCCGGGCGGTCCATGAACTCAAGGGCGACGGGGATGATGCCGGAGCCGATGATCGCGTCCACCGCGCGCCCGGCCGTCTCGTTGGCGTCGAACGCCACCAGCATGGCGCGCTGGCCTTCCGGGGCGCGCAGGATGCGGACGGTCACTTCCGTTACCATCGCCAGCATGCCCTCACTGCCGGTCATCAGGCCCAGGTAGTCGTAGCCGGCGGCGTCCAGGTGCTGCCCGCCGATGTCGAGGATGTCTCCCTCCATGGTCACGATGCGCAGGCCCAAGAGGTTGTTGGCCGTGACGCCGTATTTCAGGCAATGCGCGCCGCCCGAGTTCATGCCGACGTTGCCGCCGATCATGCAGGCGAGCTGGCTGCTGGGGTCAGGCGCGTAGAAGAAGCCCTCCGCTGCGACGGCGTTGGTGATGCCGATATTGGTCACGCCCGCCTGCACGGTGGCGCAACGGTCGCCGTAGTCGATGTCGAGGATACGGTTCATCCGCATCAGCCCCACCACGACGCTGTCCGACATCGGCAACGCCCCGCCCGACAGGCTGGTGCCTGCGCCGCGCGGCACCACGCGCACGCCGTTCCTGTGGCAGAAGGCCAGCACCGCCGCAACCTGCTCCGTGGTTTCCGGCAGCACCACGGCGAGCGGGATTTGCCGGTAGGCCGGCAGGCCGTCGGTCTCGTAGGGCTTGAGGCGCAGCGCCTCGCTGATCACGCCCGACGCGGGCAGCAACGCCTGCAGCCCGGCGACGATCTCGGGGCGCCGGGCGATGACGTCGGCCTTGGGCGGCGGTTGCGCGATCATGCTGTGTTCCCCCGGGTTTGCTTCTCCCGAACATGGAACCGGCCAGCGAAGTCGGCAAGACGCAAAACCTTGGAAGGAAGCCCCGAGGTGCGTTCAGCGCAACAAAGTTATGCGGATCAGCCTTGACGGGCCTTCATGCGCGGGTTCTTCTTGTTGATCACGTAGACGCGGCCATGCCGGCGCACCACGCGGCAGTTCTTGTCGCGGAGCTTGGCCGACTTTAGGCTGTTGCGGATCTTCATGGCACGACTTTCGGGGCGCGGCAGCCCAAGGTTGGAATGGAATGTGACGGGCCGCGTTGGTTACTGATCCGGGCGTGCAGTGTCAAGGCGAGACGCGCGGCAGTCAGGGCTATCGTGTTTGAGCCGCGCCGAGGCTGGCGAGGAGTTTAGGGCCTGTTGAGGATCGCTTGCCGTGGATTGATGAGGGCGGCTCCGAGACGGGTCGTGGCCTCGAAGCTTTCGTGGGGTTGTCGCTGCGCATGGCGCTGCTTGAACCCCCTCAGCTCGCAAAGCCGGCCCTCGGTCAAGTGCCGCCCCCTGCCGATCTCGCGGCCGGTCTCGATGGGGGCCTTGCGCCCCGGCACCTGCGGGATGACGGCCTTG
>CAXUJE010000237.1:338-8761 GCA_964251035.1 uncultured Acetobacteraceae bacterium | reverse complement strand
GTTGGCCGGGATGCGGCGGCGTGCTGCCACATTCTGGCGCGTCCGCTTGCCGTACCGACCCGTCCTGACTACCGTGCAGGCGGCGCACCTGGACGCCGCTCCCGCCATGGAAGGCTTCAAGGGGCACCAGGACGTGACAGATGATCTCCCCCTCGGTTCCAATGGCCGCGGGGATGCGCGGGCGCCTCCACCCGGCCGCAGGAACCCCACGATGTTCACCTCGCTCGACGCCGCTCGCGGAGCCGCAAAGCGCCTCAAGGCCGCAACGGACGGCGTGGGACGGCCGCAGAAACTGACGCGCTGCCAGATGGTCGTCGCGACCGCCTGCGGCTTCAACGGATGGCAGCACCTGGCCAAGACCCTCGGCACCCCGCACGAGCCGGGCGACGCCAGGGACAAGGACCTGGCGCTGCGCCGCTTCGGCGAGACGATGCGCTCTCTCCTTCCGGCCACGTTCGCCTCCGACGTCCCCGGCCTGTTCTCCACGACGTTCGGGCGTGGCACAGGTGCTGGCTCACCCGGCCTGGACGCCCGGCTGTCCGCCGCGGTGCGCGAGCTGCCCCCCTCGCCAGGGTTCGGCCGCGGGTTGCCGGTGTTCGGCCTCGACGCCATGGCCCTTCAGGACGGCCGCATCCGGACCAGCTCCATGCCGCTGGCCGCGCACGATCCGGCCCAGGGCACCGTGGAGCTGGAGGTCGCCACGGCGGAGGGGACGGCGGACACGCCCATGCCGGTGCGCGAGGTGCGTGCCTGGCTGCGCCGGGGCGGGGAGATGGTCGGCTTCGCGCAGGCGACGCTCTATGTGCCCCGCGGCCGGGGCGGCGTGTCGCTCGACGAGGCCACCGAGATTGCTGACATGGTGTCCGACGCCGACGTCTGGGCGGTGCGGAACCTGGGGCGAGCGGAAGGGCGCGACGTGTTCCGCTCCGGCGTCGCGATGCTGTGGTGGTGGGAGATGGCGCCGTCGCATCGCGGGCGCGGCGCCGGCACCGCATTGCTCCGGGCAGTCGTGGCCGACCTGAAGCGTCGGCACCGCGGGTTGGGCATCCTGGCGCTCGATCCCGACTGCCCGAACGGCAAGCCCGACTTCGCATCCCTCCAGGGCGGCGCGGCCCTGCTGCCGGTTGCCCGCCGCAGGTTCCGGTCGCACGTGGCCTCCCTGGACCTCGCCGGGTGCCTCGGTCCCCATGGTCGCCTGGTGCTGTTCGACAACGCGCGCCGGGGAGGCCCCATGGAGACGATCGCGGCCGTGGGCGCTGTGGTGGCTGGCGGGAGAGCCGCCGAAGGGCTGCGCGGCGAGGCGGAGCTCATGGCGAGCCACGTGCGCCGCATATCTGCCCATACGGCGCAGTTCCGGCCAGGTCCGATGCCGCAGCCGGCCTCCAGGCCGAAGCCGCTGCAGGCGGGCGAGTTCCCGGAAGGCTGGTCGCCGTTCTCGATCGCCATGGGCGGCCAGGTCGATCCCTACCCGCGGATCGCTGCCCACCTGCCCCGCGAGCTGCGGGAGGTCGTCCTCGTCATGGTGCCGCCCGACCTGGCGTTCCGTGAGCTGGCCGGCGGCCCCGTCGTGCGGTCGATGCACCTCACCTTCGAGAACGGCGCCACGTTCGGAATGGGGCGGGACTGGTTCGACCCGATGGGGGTTCCCGCTTCGACCATCCAGGCGATGAATCAGGACTGCCCTTCAGCGCCCGAAGCGCCGGCTTGGGCGAAGGGCGACCTGATGGCCGTGCTGTCGGCCAACCTGCGGCTGATGGTGAGCAGTCGCCCGACCGCGGCGGCGCCGATCCCCTGCCTCGCGGTCACGACCCTCGACCCAGGCCGGCCACCGGCTTGCCAGGCGCACGTCATCGGCTGGCCCGGCCCCAAGCAAGGGGCTGCCTTCTTGCGGGACCTGATGGCAGCGTTCGAGCGCCAGCAAGCGGAGGCGCTTCTGGCCACCTATCGCCTTGCCCGGAGTATCCTGTCCGAGGGGCACATGAAGCGTGAGATGTACCACGAGACCTGGCACGGCGAGCGGGTGCTGCGCCAGCGCTTCCACGCGACGCTTTGGGAGGACCCGGCGTCGCTCACGTTCAAGTCGATCGGTGGCAAGCTGTCCCCTACCCAGCCTTATGGAGGCTGCCCCGCCCATGAGAGCTTCGGCGACCGGCTCAGTTCCACGGTGGCGGCGTTCATGCGGCAGGCTGTCGAGGAGACACTGGCGGCTCACCCAGCGGTCACGAAGGAGCTGGAGCGCACCCTCGGCCCTCGGGACGGCATTCCCAGCCCCGTGGAAGCCGCGGTGTTCCTGCCAGGCGTGTGGGCGAAATGGGCGGAGGTCGTGGCCAGCACGGTTAATGCGGTTCAGGACGAGCCGCTGCTACGGCTGTCGATGCTGGCCAGCCTACACGATAGCGAAGCAGGCCAGCGTCCGTGAGGCGCGACCGCGAACAGAACTCTACGGCGACCATAGAACGAATTTTGATAAACAGGCAAACAGAAGTTTGTACAAACTCTGTGACTTATTTTTGCAATCCGGACTTTGGGCACAGCCCGGTTTTCCGGAACGTAGATTTAGCTTTGCTTCGGTTTGTACAAACTGGTAAAGTGGCTAACACTGCTACCGGAGGATTTAACAATCGCCACTTTGTCCATTGCGAGTGCCAAAGGGGGCTGCTCGAAGACGACGCTCGCCATTCTGCTGGGCGCCGAGCTTGCCCTTGCCAACGGCTGTCGTGTCGCGTTGCTCGATAGCGACCTGAACCAGCACGCCTCCGCATTTGGGCGGAAGGCCAACATTCCCGGCTTCACCGTGGTCAGCGACATCACCGAGGACAGCGTCCTTCCTGTGCTCCGGCGCGTGGAGGCCGAGAACGACGTCGTGCTGATCGACCTCGCCGGCGGCTCGTCGACACTCGCCTTGATGGCGCTCCAACGCTCGCATTTCGTGCTGGTGCCGAGCCAAACCTCGTTGCCGGACACCCGCGACGCGATGAAGACGGTGGCTCAGATCGACAATGCCCAGGAACTGGCGCGACTGCCCATCGGCCGCGCCTTGATATGGACGCGCATCCCCAGCCAATTCGAAAGCCGGGAAAGCCGCCATATCAGAACGAGCATGGAGGGAAAGGGCGTTGACATCCTCAAGAATGCCCTGCTGGAGCGCAATGTCTTCCGTTCGATCCACATCACCGGGAAGGTGCCGCGTCAGTCGAACCCAAAAGACAAGGGCGTGACGAACATCGCCGACATCACCGCAGAGGTGATCCAGCGGCTCGAACGAATCTCGGAAGGTGCATGATGGCGGTCAAACCAGAAGCTTTGCCGTCGGTCGATGACGACCTGACAGTCGCGCCAGCGCGGCCCATGCTGAAAGGGCTGCGCTCGCGGTCCGGAATCTCCGACGAAGAGGTGCAGGCCAATTCCAGGGCGATCGGCGAGCAGTGGGGTGCGTCCACGCGGATCCCCCAGCCTCCGCCGGCAACGCCCCTCGAAAGTCTCCGCATTGACGTGCCGGACTATCTGGCCCGCGAACTGCGGGTGAGGTGCGCCGAGCAGAAGGTGACGAACGCATACCTGGTGATGAAGGCCCTTGCGAGAGAGGGATCCACATCGAGGAGAAGGACCTGGTGATAGATTGCTACAAGCGTGGGAAAAGGTAGAAATAGGAGTTTGAACAAACTCCGTTATCGGCAAACCGGCGTTGTTTGCTCATACCATGCAGCATGACTGTAGCTGCGGATGGAGCAATCAGCGGAACGCTGGGGTAGTCAGGCAGCGACCGGGAACTGCCGTATCGGCAGACGCGAAGAACCCCGCCCATCTAGCCCGAAAGGAAAGAGCCATGCCGCCCGACAGCTTGTCCCAAACCACTCGGTACTGCTGGCGTTGGCGCAAGCGTTGGACGCACGCCCGACCGCTCCCGCACCGGAAGGTGGTCCCGGCACGGTCTGGGTGAACAGCGGAAGCAAAGCCTGCCACTGCCCGGTCGAGCGCTTCTACGGTAAGACAAAGCGGGGCGAGTACATGACGGTGGCCGCAGCCAAGGCGGCCGGGGCGCATCACGGTGGGAAGGATTGTTTCTGACCGACTCTGCAAAGGTCGCGCTGTGCTGTCCCGTGCCGTTGGTCTGAGGCGACGGAAATCTTCGGTCCGGAACGCGCTGAAACTTTCCAGTGCTGCCGCCCTGAACATTTCATAAACAAGTGCAGCGTTTTTCGGCGTCGCCGACCAGAGTGCCGAAGCCGCCCCAGCGACCCATGTGCCGGGCGACGTCAAGGGGTTGGGCAATGTCCTTGAAGTCAGTTCGCGTGGCCTGACTTCCGCTCCGACGAGGACCGGAACGACCGAGGCGCTTGCACCACCAGTTCTTGTTATGTTCGTATGCGGGAATGTTGATGTGTTGCCGCATGGCGCAGAACTCCCCGGCCGCGACGCTTGCGGGCCCTCGCTCGCCAACCCAAGAGCAAGCTGCCAGACGGCCACCGTCGAGGCGTCGACTCTCAGATGCTCCGCACCACCAGGAAGCTTCATGCTGCATCCGGGCGGCGCAAGCGCGAGGTCGTGCAGCGCCGTTGCGCCAGGTGGATACGGAAAGCGGAGCGGGCGGGCGTGCCGGGATGGCGTCCGGCTTGATGCCGCCCCTCCCGTGTGCCCTGCGCTCCGAGGCGG
The DNA here is from genome assembly GCA_964251035.1 of uncultured Acetobacteraceae bacterium. Classification (GTDB taxonomy): domain Bacteria; phylum Pseudomonadota; class Alphaproteobacteria; order Acetobacterales; family Acetobacteraceae; genus CAHJXG01. The sequence goes on along the minus strand of CAXUJE010000237.1, from coordinate 4,108 downwards.
CGTAGCAATGGCCCGCGACTACGACGGCGGCAACACCACAGGGTTCGTCAGCCCGGCCGGCGACAGCCTGGAAGGCCCGATCGACCTGTCGGAGATCCTCGACCTGCGCCGGCCGCACCGCTACCCGGTCCGCGTCAAGGGCGACGCCCTGGCCGAGCGCGGCATCCAGCACGGCGACATCCTGATCGCCGACGCTGCCGCGACGCCTGCGGCCGGGCGCGTGGTGATCGCCATGATCCACGGCGACGTGCTCGTGTGCCAGCTCGCCTTTCGCCATGACCAATGGTGGCGGCGGCCGGCGGGCGCGGGCAAGGAGCCGCTGCCCGTGGCGGACGAGGCGGAGATCTGGGCGGTGGTGGCCGCCCTGGTCCGGACCAAGATCTGAGCCTGACCAGAAATCCCGGGTAGCCGCGGAATGAGAAACTTAGAGTTCCTCCTCGACTTTGCCCATTTCGCGCGGCCCGAGCTGCGCCGAGGCCTTGGTCAGGGCGCGTAGCAGGCGGCCTCAAGGATGCCTTGGAGCGCCGGGCTGATCGGCTCCGTCATGTCGGCCCCAGCAGCCGAGGTGACGATCCGCTCAAGCCAGAGGTGCTGGCGCAGGCGCGCGAGCGCGTCGGCAAACGTCGGGGCCGGTTTCGGGTACCAAGCAGCCCGCCGCGGCGAGAGCGCAAGCCGGTCGGCATTCTGGTGGGTGTAGAGCGCAACGACAGTGTAAAGGCCGAGCAGCAGCGGCGTCGTGCGGAAGATTGCAGGGTCTGACCATTGGCGCTGCGTCTCGATACCGAGGTGGGCACGGCTTTCCTCGTAGGTGGTTTCGACGGCCCAGCGGCGATTGTAGCAGTCCAGCACGTCGCGCGGGTTCGCTTCGGTGTCCGTGCACAGGAAGGCTTCCGGCTCGTGCCGTCCGTCGGGGTAGCGGACCAGCACCCACAGGATCGGCGCGATCGGCTTGCCGCCGTGGTGCCAAAGCGCGGTGCCGTGGGCGTATTCGATCCAGCCCGCGCTGCGCCAATTGGCCCGGCTGGCCTGGACCACCCGCTGCCAGCGCGTGGCCGGGTCGGTCAAGCGCTCGGACAGCAGCGGCTGGCGCTTGCCCTTGCGGGGCGCGCGGCCGGGCTTGTCGTCGTGGCACGGGGGCGGGTCGAACAGCCGGGCGTCCTTGCGCATGCGCGTGATGACGACCATTGAGGACCTGAGCGCGTGCAGCAGCTCAAGAACCGCAAAGTCGCCGTCGCCTACCGCGACGATGGTGCGGTCCGGCAGCCAGCGGCGCAGGGTGAGCAGCATCAGGCGGGTCCACTCGGTCGTGGTGCGGTGGCGCCGGCCGTGCCGCTCGGACCAGGTTTTGCTCGGGGTCAGCGCGGTCAGCACCGGAAGCGCCCAGATACGGCCGGCAAACGGCACTTCGACCAGCAGCATGGCGCTGAGCCAGCGCAGACCGCGGCTGGTCGGCTTGGGCATGTCCGCGCGGCGGCTCGCGTCGTAGAAGCGCCCGGCTGGCCCGATGCGGGGACCGCGGCGGCGCTCAAGCGTGTGGTCAACGCCGATGACGATCGGCCCGGAAAGCACGAAGGCCGCAACGGTCATGCGCAGCAGAGTGCGGGCGAGGGCGAGACCGGACCAAGTGTTGCGGTTCAACACGCGGTGGAAGGCAGTGAAGCTGGGGTGATCAGCGAGGCCCAGGGTGCGCAGGCAGTTCGTCACCGTGCGCGGTCCAACCGCGAGCAGGGCGCCGGCCGCAAGCGCCGCTGCAGTCGGGCGTGTCCGCCGCGAGAAGGCGGCGAGAAAGGGCGCGAGCCAAGCGAGGAAACTGGGCGGCAGATGGAGATCGGGACGGACCATGGCGGACCTGCTGGGCTATGCTGTGCAGCAGGCACCAACCGGTCAGCACCGCAAAGGATCACCATGCCGGCGAGCGATCCCGTGCTGGAGCGGATCGCGGCTTACTCTTGGCCGCGTGGTGGGGTGCAGGCGCGCCGGGTCCGGGGCGGCTACACCTTGACGTCGGCGCGCACCGGCGAACCTGTCGCCCGGCTCAGGCCGATGCCGTCCGGTGGTGGGCGTTTCGAGGTGCTGTGGTGGCGCCGTGGAGCTTGGGGACCAGCCGGGCCGTTCGGCGCCGTCCTGGCCCTCGACGACGCACTCAGGTTCATCACCTCAGAGCCAGCATTTTGGATCCGTGCCTAACCTCACCGGCCCGTGAAACGGGCAAAGTCGAGGTTCCTCCCGGTGTTTCGTGGCGGTTTCTCATTTAATCCTAGACCGTCGGCAAAGACCTGAGCCGATGCGCATCTACGGGCTGATCGACGGCAACTCGTTCTATTCTTCTTGCGAAACGGCGTTCGACCCTGCGCTGATCGGCTCGCCCGTCGTGGTGTTGTCCAATAACGATGGTTGCGCAATCGCAAGAAATGCCCCAGCCAAAAGACTTGGGGTCAGGATGGGAGACCCTTTCCACCTTATCCGCAACAAGCACGAGATGCAAGGAGTGCATTGGTTTTCCAGTAACTTTGCCTTGTATGGGGACGTTTCGCGACGGGTCTATCAGGTCATTGCCGAACGTGTGCCCCGTGCCGAGCCATACTCGATAGACGAGACGTTCCTTGACCTTGCAGGCCTTCCAGGCGATCTGTATGAGCGTTGCAGGCAGTTGCGTGCCGACGTTCTACGTATTGCAAAGATACCGACGTGCGTGGGATGGGGACCAACGAAGACTATTGCCAAGGCGGCTAATGCTCTTGCCAAGTCTCATCCTGACTTGCAAGGACTTTGTGACCTGACCGACCCCGAGGTGCGCGCGGGCTATTATCGCCGGCTGCCGGTGGCCGAGGTTTGGGGCATCGGCGGGCGCACCGTCGACAAGCTGCAACGCGCCGGCATCGTCACCGTCGCCGACTTCGTGGCGATGGATGCCCGCATGGTGCGCGACCTGCTCACCGTGGTGGGCGCCAGGGTGCAGGCGGAGCTGCGCGGCGTGTCCTGCATCCCGCTCGCCCTTGCCGCCGCCACCCGCAAGGGCATCGCCGTCACGCGCTCCTTTGGCCGCCCTGTGACGACGTGGCAGGACATGCGTGAAGCGGTCGCGGCCTATGCCAGCCGGGCCGGGGAGAAGCTGCGCGCCGAGGGCCTGCAGGCGTGCCACATGGCGGTGTTCCTGCAGACCAACCCGCACCGGCCGGACGAGGCGTGGCATTCCGGGCAGCGCGCCGGCCGGATCGAGCCGACGTCGGACAGCTTGGCCCTCATTGCCGAGGCGTTGCGCATGCTGCGGCCGCTGTGGGTGCCGGGCCTGCGCTACTTCAAGGCCGGCGTGGTGCTCAACGACCTGGTGCCGGAACGCCAGCAGCCCCGCATGCTGTTCGCCACGCGCGATCCGATCAAATCCGCAAAGGCGATGCAGGCGCTCGACGCGGTGAACGCCCGCTACGGCCGCGGCACGCTGCGCCCGCTCTCGACCGGCATCGCCCGGCCCTGGGCCACCCGGCACGACCGTCTGTCCCAGCGCTACACCACCCGGATCGAGGAGATCCTGGTCGCCACGGCGTGGTGAGAGGGCCTACATCGGCTCGCCGCTGCCCCCACCGACCCACGCCCGGCCTTCTCCCATTCAGCCTGCAGCGGGGGCGGGCCATCCCTTGATCCCGCAGCCATCGTCCCCCGCTCGCAGGACGTCCCGACGGGGGCCTTGCTGGAATCGCCTAGAGACACGATACCGTAGGCACGGAAGCGTACGTGCAGTCCAGCGGCAGCGCGGCCGGTCAGGGCGGGCG
>CAXUJE010000237.1:0-328 GCA_964251035.1 uncultured Acetobacteraceae bacterium | reverse complement strand
AGCGGAAAGACGGCGGCGCTCCCGGAGCGCCGCCAAGTTTCAGGGAGGAAAACGTCCAGCACACGTCGAACCGACGCTGCTGGGTCCGAGTGCGCCTTTCCGACGTGGCCGCGCAAGGATTTCGTGCGCCGCGTCAGCCATCGTCCCCGACTGAACCATGAGGGCTGCCGGCGGCGAGTTCTGACCCGATCCCTCAGCAACCCGTGTGGAAGATTGATGCCGCCCTCGACGAAAACACCTCCTGCAGACGTTCCCGACATCGCGTCCACCGAGGAGCGCATGCGCCGGGCGCTCGGTCTGACCGGTGACCGGGGTGGCCGATCTGGAC
>CAXUJE010000236.1:0-8785 GCA_964251035.1 uncultured Acetobacteraceae bacterium | reverse complement strand
CCGCCACCGCGCCCACGGCCGGCAGCGTGGCGGTGAGCGCCGCAGCACCCCGCCGCACCGGCGCGAGGTCCGCCCCCCCCAGCCGCTCCCGCCCGCCCGGAAGCGCCGCGCCGAGCACGCGCAAATCCCGCCCGTCCGGCGCGCGCAGCGTGGTGAAGCCGCGCAGCCCGACCGGAACCCCGTCGAGCGCGCCGGCAACCCGGCTGCCGTCCGCGGTGCGCAGCAGTACGAGCGCGCCGCGGCGCCGGGCGGCGGCGGCGATGCTTGCGGCGAATCCCTGCGGCCCGAAGTTCTGCAGGTCCTCCAGATAGCCCTCCGCATCGGCCGCGATGGCCGCGTCGAGCTGCGCGCCGAGCGCGCCCGCCACCCGCAGGTAGCCCCATCCAAACCCCGCGCCGCAGACCAGGACCACCAAGGCGGCCGAGAGCGCCGCGACCCGGAGCGCAAAGCTCTGGCGCATCCCGCCCATGCGGGCTTAATCCGATCCGAACATGTACCCCGCGCCGCGCAGGGTGCGGATCAGCGGCGGGCCGCCTTCTTCCCGGGCGGCGTCCAGCTTGCGACGCAGCCGGCTCACGTGGACATCGACCACGTTGGTCGTGGGGTCGAAGTTGAAGTCCCACACCCGCTCCAGCAGCATGGTGCGCGTCAGCACCTGGCCCGGGTGGCGCATCATGAACTCCAAGAGGCGGAACTCGGTCGGCAGCAGCTCGACCGGCTGGCCGGCCCGGCGCACCGTGCGGCGCAGCAGGTTCATCTCCACGTCGGCGACGCGCAGCACCGCGGCCTCCCCCTCGCTGGCGGCGGCGGCGCGCCGGGTCATGGCGTCGAGGCGGGCGCGCAGCTCGCTGAAGGCAAAGGGCTTGGCCAGGTAGTCGTCGGCGCCGGCGTCCAGCCCGTCCACCCGGGCATCGACCTCACCCAACGCGGTCACGATCAGCACGGGAGTGCGGTCGCCGGAGGCGCGCAGCGCCCGCAGGATGCTCAGGCCGTCGGGACCCGGCAGCATCCGGTCGGCGATGATCGCGTCGAACCCCTCGTTCAGCGCCAGGAACAGGCCGTCGCGCCCGGTGCGCGCCAGCTCGACGACATGGCCGACCTCCCGCAACCCCTTGGCCAGGTAGTCCGCGGTGGCGCGGTCGTCCTCGATCAGCAGCACGCGCATGGCGATCCTTGACCCATCAAGCCCTGGCCGAACCTACCCGGGCCGGGACACAAGATGGTAGGCCCGGGCTTTCAGGGGTTTGCCCCAGGAACGGCGCGCCGCCGCAGGACGCCGCCCGGCCCATGGCATCCGATCCCGTCATGGTGCCAGAAGACCCGGCGCAGGCCGAAGACCAGTTGCCCAAGGCTGTCGGGGGCGTCACATTCACCAACGGCGTCGGGACCGCCGACACGCCAGCACCGGACGCTGCCGGGTCACGGCGTCACCCGACGTCCAGCATAGCTCCCCCACACAGCAAAGGAACCTGACATGCAACGCCCGGCACCCCGTCTTGCAGCCCTTGCTGCCTGCCTTGCCATCGCGGCCTGCGCCACGCCGCAGCAGCGGGCTGTGGACCGTGAGAACCTGCTGTCCGCGGCGGGCTTCACCGCGCTGCCTGCGAACACGCCGGGGCGCGTGGCCTCGCTCCGCAGCCTGCCGCCGAACAAGGTGGTGCAGCAGACCCGCGGCGACGCCGTGAGCTATGTCTACGCCGACCCGCTGGTCTGCGCCTGCCTGTATGTCGGCGATCAGGCGGCCTTCGGGCGCTACCGTCAGGAGGTGTTCCAGCGGCGCCTGGCCGACGAGCAGGCCATGACCGCGCAGATGAACCAGATGAATTGGGACTACGGGCCGTGGGGAGGCCCCTTCTACTGAGCTCTGCGCTGGCCTTCCTGGCCCGGCATCCTGCTCGCCAGCCCGGTGCTGCTGGCCGCCTACGCGCGGTGCTGGGAGCCGGGATCGCAGGGGCCATCAGTTCCTTGTCCTGGTCCTTCCGTCGTGGCGGGCGGCCCAGGCGGCTTCGGCCTTCAGCGTTTGCGCAGGCGCCTTGCGTTTGCGGTCGCCCGGCTGTGCAGCGGCTTCAACAGGGCTTCGGCCGAAACGCCCGGTGACGCCAGCACCCGACTGATGTCCAGGACCGCTGCCGCCTTTTCGGCCACCATGCGGTTGTACTCGGCCACCGAGCAGGTGTTCTGCGCCATCATCAGGCTGCGCCGGGCGATGGTCTCCCAGGACGCCCAGGCAAGCTCCGCCATCATGAAGGGAGTTGAAAGGGCGGCAGGGCGCTTGGGAGTTCTCACGTCCTGACCATAGGCCCGGCAGGGCTTGGTGCATAGCGTGCCCGCCGCGACCGCCGCCAACCCGGCAGTGCGGGCTGATGTCCGCATAACAGCAGCAACGACTATATCAAAACTTCATCTTTACAAATCCAGAGACAAGCAACGCCAGATCGCGCTTCACCTCCTGCACAACGCCCAGTGTCCAACTCTATAAAAAATTGTACAACATACAATCATGTTGAGTCGTTCTGACACATTAATATTTCAGATTAGAACGTAGATGTGCGGAGAGACTGCGACAGAAACTTAAATGTCACGTTTTCGTGATTTTAGTTTTGTCAGGAATCGTGCAATTACCTATTGTGCAATGCACAAAAAGATATGAGTCCATATTTTCACGGAGGCGCGAAATGTCAGACATTAACAAGCTGCAGGAGTCCAAGCCTGCCAGCAGTCAAGCGACGGTCGGAGTCAACGTGTGGGCCGAGACTGAGGCGGCTGAACGGGCCTTGCACCAAGGCGCTGCCGCCGGGCAGCAAGGTGCCCGCATCGCGGGAGAAGCCGCGCGCCGCGGCGCCGAGACGACGGCCGACGTGACGCGCCAGGGCGCCAAGGCGGGAGTCGAGGCGATCCGCCGGGTCAGCGAAACCGCGAACGAGACGGTGCGCCGGAGCACGCAGGCCTTGGCCGAGGGCCAGCGGCAGATCGCCCAGGACACGGCGCAGACGCTTGAGGCCGTCAGCCGCAAGGTGGCCCAAGCGGCGCAGGGCGCGTCCGAGGACGTGCGCCACCTTATGACGCTGCCCCAGGCCGCCGAGGGTGGCCTTCGCGACATGCAGCAGGGCGTGGCGGGCCTGGTGGAGGGCGTCGTGCAGACCAACCTGCGCATGACCAAGGAGCTGTTCCGCTTCTCCAACCCGGTTGCGGTCGTCGAGATGCAGCAGCGCTTCGCGCAGCAATACATGGACACATGGCTCCAGGGCACCGCGGCGATGCTCCGCGCCATCCGCCGCACCGCCGACGAGACGCTGCGCCCCGTCGAGGCGCAGGCCGGCCAGCGCCAGCAGGCCCGCCAAGGCCAGCGCGCCGCGGGCGAGTAGCGCCGGCGGCCTACCAATCCAAAGACGGTGCCGACGGCATGGCGCCGTTCCTACGAAGGAGTTTGATGATGGTTTACAATCCCAACACTGCCCAGCGCGACGACCTGCGCTCGCAGGCCCCGGTCACGACGGGCATCCCGTTCTGGGACATGATGCTGTCCTTCGGCAAGGCGTCGCAGCAGGCCATGGCCGGCTATGCCGCGCGCGGCGAGGGTGCCGCGCAGCCCGGTCCCAGCGTCGCGCACCAGTCCGCAAGCAGCGTGGAGGTGGTCCCGGTCGGCGAGGAAACGCTGAACGTCGGCACCCGCCTGGTCACGGGCGAGACGACGCGCGTGCGCCGCGTCGTGGTGGAAACGCCGGTCGAGCAGTCGGTGTCGCTGCGTGAGGAGCGGGTGGTCGTCGAGCGCCGCAAGCCCTCGGCCGCGACCGCCGTCGCCACGCAAGGCGTCCTGACCGAAAGCGTGATCGAGATGAGCGACAGCTTCGAGGTGGCCGAGGTCTGGAAAAGCGTGCGGGTGACGGAGGAGGTCGTGCTGCGCCGCGAGGTGACGGAGCGTCACGAGACGGTGCGCGACACCGTGCGCCACGACGAGGTCGTCGTGGAGCATGCCAACCGTGCGCTTCCTGGGCCGCGCCTGGAGGCCGCGGCAGCGCTTGCCAGCCAGCCCGTCGCGGCGGCGCCGAAGGCCAGCAAGCCCGAGCCGGCGCAGTTGGCGGCCGACCTGAAGAAGGTCGCCGAGCGGTTCGAGCCGCACGCGGAGCCGCACGACAAGGCGCCGGCGCCGCGCCCCGAGGCCGGCACGACCAAGGCCGAGCCGGCAAAGGCCGAGCACAAGCCTGCGACGGTGCAATCGACCAAGGCCGCGGCCGAGTCGCCGAAGCCGGCAGCGCGTCCCGAGGCTGGCGCCGCGCACAGCGACAAGGGCGGCACCAGCCAGAAGCACTGAAAGCCGGTCGCTGGCCGGATGGACCGCATCCGGCCGGCTGCCTGCGCGGCTCCGATGAATGGCCGGCGTCACCGACAGGTGCGCCGGCCATTTCGGTTGCGTCCGGCGGGCGTCAGGCGCTCTTGAAGACTGGATCGACCGGCGCGGGCGGCACGCCGCCGGCCTCGATCGCCTCGCCCGCCAGCAGGCAGAGATCCTCGCGGTAGCGCCCGGCCGTCACCTGCACGCCGACCGGGGTGCGCCCAACCAGCCCGGTGGACACGGTAAGGCCGGGCAGGCCCCTCCGCGGCAGGCCGCTCTGGGTGAGCTGCGCCCGCCACACCCGCTCGAACGCCGCCGGGCCTTGGAGGTCCAGCCCGTCCGGGAACGGCAGCTCCGCCGAGACCGGCAGCAACAGGACCGGGTGGCGCTCCAGGAACAGCAGCCACTCGCGGGTCAGGCTGGCCCGGCGAAGCAGCGACTGGGCCACGACATCCGGCGGCAACGCCTCGGCCTGGGCGCGCACCCCCGCCAGCGTCGCGAGCGCCCCGGGGTCCCCCTCCCGCGTGACCGCGTCCGCGAAGGCGGCGAAGCCCTCGCCAAGCCAGAGCTTGATCTGCAGCTCCGTCGCCCCATTCAGCGACGGCGTGTCCTCGATCTCCTCGACCGTCCAGCCCGCAGCCTGGAGGCGCCGGGCCGCGTCCCGCAGCGCCGCCTCAACCTCCGGCACGACGGCCAGCCTGCCGGGCCGCACGCACAGCGCGGCTCGGCGGGGCGCCGGCGGACCTTCGAGTGGCGCCGGCACCCACCAGGGATCGCGCGCATCCGCCGCCGCCATGGCCGCAAGACCCAGGCGCAGGTCGGCGACCGTGCGGCCGATGGGGCCGGACACCGCCATGAGCTGCGGCCCGATCCCCCGCTCCGGCAGCGACGCGTTGAACGCCGGCACCCGGCCGAGCGACGGGCGCAGCCCATGCACGCCGCAGGCATAGGCGGGATAGCGGATCGACCCGGCGATGTCGGTGCCGTGCGCCAGGTGGCCGATCCCCGCTGCCACCGCCGCCGCGGCGCCGCCCGAGGACCCGCCGGGCGTCAGCCCCGGGTCGCGCGGGTTGCGGGTGTCGCCGTGCAAAAGGTTGGTGGTGAACCAGCGCAGCGAGAACGCCGGCGCGTTGGTCCTCCCCAGCAGCACCGCGCCTGCGCGCAGCAGGTTGTCCACCACGGGGCTGTTGAACTGCGCCACCAAGTCGCGCTGCAGGGTCACGCCGTTGGTGGTGGCGAAGCCCGCCTGGTCGGCGTTCACCTTGATCGTCACGGGCACGCCGGCCAGCACGCCCGGGTCCTCGCCCGCGGCGATGGCGCGGTCGATCCGGTCGGCGGCCGCCCGCACCTCGGCCGGACGGTGCTCCACCACGGCGTTGAGCCGCGGGTTCACCGCGTCGAGCCGGGCCAGCGCGGCGTCGGCGGCCTCCCGCGCCGACACCTCCCGCCGGCGGATCGCTTGGGCCAGGGCGGCGGCGGACAAGCGCCAGATCTCGGTCCTCGGGGATTCCTTCCGGCCGGGAGGTCACCCCACCGCGCTGGTGATGGCCTGGGGGTAAGGCGTTGTCGCCTGGAAAGAGGGCCGAACCATCAGCCCGTCCATGTAGCTGGCAAGGCCGGGGTGCGTTTCGCGCCAGCCCAGCTCGGGGAAGCGCACGTCGAGGTAGCCCAGCACGCTGCCGGCAGCGACGTCGGCGATGCCGAACGCGCCGCCGACGGCATAGGGCCGGCCATCCACCACGCGGGCGATCTCGGCGACGCCGCCCTGAACTTTGCGCATCTGGCGGTCGGTCCAGGGCTGGCTGCGGTGCGCCTCGGGCCGCATGCGCTCGAAGAACACCAGCAGGAGGGCGTCGCACACGCCGGTCGCCAGCGCGTCCATCCGCTTGTGCGCGAGGATGCCGTCGTCGTCGCGGGGCAGCAGCGGCGGGTCCGGGAACTTCCGCTCGATCCATTCCAGGATGAAGCTGCTTTCCCAGACCGACGACCCGTCGTCCAGCAGCAGGACCGGCAGCTTCTCCAATGGGTTGTGCTGCGGCAGGCTGGTGTCGTCGTTCCACGGCACTTCCGTTTGCAGGGTAAAGGGCACGGACTTCTCGGCCAGTGCGATGCGGACCTTGCGCGCGTAGGGGCTGGGCGTTGCGCTGATGAGCTTCATGGCGGGGTCCCGTGGTCGCGAATGCGGCCTGCATGAGACCTCCCGATCCGCGGCGTGGCAAGGGGACCGCGGGTCCGGCGAACGCGCCGGCTTCCTCTGCGTTGAACCCGCAGCCACAAGGAGCGACCAATGACCGAGAATACCAAGACCGAGCACGCCGACCGCGCCGTGGGCGGCCCCGGCAGCAGCCACCAGAACGCCGACAAGCCGGAAACCCACCATCACAACGCGCGCGAGCGGCAGCAGCAGAAAGGCAGCAACGACTCCGGCGACCACCAGGGTCCGCCAGACGGCGGCACCCGCCCGGACGGCCGCCACCGCCCCGCAGCGCCGCGCCATCCAAAGTAGCGGCGTTTTCGCCCCAAGCGTTCAACCGCCCTGGAAAACCGTAACTCAAGCTTAACAGTCCGTGGTGGACCGGCCGGTATGGCCCTGCGAAAAGGGGGCTGGACTCTGATGCGATCACGGATTTGCGTTACGGCCGGGTTGGTCGGCGGGGCCATGTCCGCCGGTTCCGCCCGCGCCGCGGCGGTCAACCAGTGGGTGGAGTTCGCGTCCCAGGGCGCCGACCATGCGCCGCAACTGGTCGTCGGCGACTCCGGCACGCTGCTCGGCAACAACGGCGGCAACCAGTCGCAGGCTTTCGTGCCGGACGCCACCGGCACCAACGCCGGCGCGGCCCATGCCCTGCCCGGCGTGGCGGGGACCCCGACGATTACCGTCGGGCTACCGCCGACCAATCCGAGTAAGGCTTCACGGTGCTGGACGCCACGCAGGCTGGGTGTGTCGCCCAGGTCCGCAACCTGACATCCAACACGCGCCCGCTGCGTCATCACGCTCAGCCCGCGCTCGATGCGTTGCGCGCGGTAGCGGCACGAGGGGCTGCGAGCCGCGTTGAACGTTGCATCCGCCGCCGCCGGCGGCCCAGGACCGAGGCGCAAGAGGCTGGGGCGCTGGGCCCCTGGCCGGGCGCCGCCGGCACGCTTTGCCTGGTCCGCCGGCTGGGTGGCGGCTACGGCGCCGTCCTGCTGCTCGGGGCGCTGATCGCGACGCCGCTTGGCGCCGAGGCCCGATCCAGCGGGCTGGCCGGCGTGGCGGGTGGCGCGGCCTTGCTCGCATTGGCGGGGCTGCTGGCGACGTTGGCCATCGCGTGGGCGCGTTCGCGCGTCGGCGAGGCCATCCCGCCACCCGCGCCGGGGCGCGGCCGTGCTCGGGTTCCCGTTGCTGGTGATGGAGCGGATCGTGGCCGCGGTGCTCCGCGCGCGCCTGCCGGAAGCGCCGGCGCAGAAGACCCGGCCGCCGCCGCCGACCGGCTCTGGGACCGCGCGCCCGGCGGAGGTGTCCTACCTGCTCGCCAGCCTCGACGCTTCAGGTGCGCAAAGCTTCCAGGTGGTCAGCGTAGACATGAATGTGCTGTTCCGGACGGGCCTCGACGACGCCTCCGCCCTGCACGCCGCTTATGCCGTTGAGGCGTCCGAGCCGCTGGTGCGCGCGGAGGCCGGGCGGCTGCTGGCCCGGGTGCTGGCTGGCGAGACGTTGGCCGAGATGCTGGGCGGACATCGGGAGGCCCTGGCCGAACGTCTCCGGGCGCAGTCGCAGGCTGAGCTGGACCGGCTGGGCAGCGGCGTCGAGCTGGTCGGAACCGTGGTCGAGGCGATCCGCCCGCCCGCGCCGGCGGCCCGGCCCGTCGCGCGTGCTGACCACGCCTGGCCTCGCTTGGAAGCTGCCGACGCCGATCGGGGGCGTCATCCCGGTCGGTCTGCGGCTGCGCGCCCAGGTCGAGCGACAGGCATTGGACACCTACGGCGTGCAGATCCAGCAGGTCGGCATCGGCCGGTTCAGCCTGCCAGAGGCGACGCTCGCCGCGACCGTCGCGCGCATGGTCTTACGTACGGATGCCGCGCCGTTCGACATGCTGGTGCGGGGTCCGCCGGGCGCGGCGCTGGCGGCGCCGGAGGAGCAGGCCGTGGGGTCCGCCCGATGAGCGCGCCCGCCGAGCCGGACGGCCCCGTCGCGCAATCCATTGCCATCGGCTTCCGTGCGCTGTCCGTCGCCATCGCGCTGCCTGCTGTTCGCCGACCGGACGCGGGCGGAGGCCCGGGCGGCGGTCGATGAGCTGCGCGCACTCGGCTTGGGGCGGCAGGTCCTGCTGACCGGGGACCGCGCGGCCGTGGCGCTGGCGTCGGCGGACCTGGTGCTGATGACCAGCGACCTCCGTCGTCTCGCCACCGCGGTCCGCCTCAGCCTCCGGTGCCGGCGGACGATCCATGTCAACGTGGTGATCGGGCTGGGCT
>CAXUJE010000235.1:0-8872 GCA_964251035.1 uncultured Acetobacteraceae bacterium | reverse complement strand
GCCGGGGCTGCGCGCCGGCCTCGACCGCATCCGGCGGGAGGCGGAGGAGGCGGTGCGCGCCGGCTGCGCCCACGTCGTGCTGACGGCCGAGGCGCAGGGCGAGGACCGGGCGCCGCTGCCGATGATCCTGGCGACGGGCGCGGTGCACACGCATTTGGTGCGGCAGTCGCTCCGGACATTCACCAGCCTTAACGTGCGGAGTGCCGAGTGCATCGACACGCACTACTTCGCGGTGCTGATCGGGGTGGGGGCGACGACGGTCAACGCTTATCTCGCGCAGGAGAGCATCGCCGACCGGCACCGGCGCGGCCTGTTCGGGCCGATGACGCTCAAGGAGGCGGTGCAGCGGTACAAGAAGGCGGTCGACAAGGGCCTGCTCAAGATCATGTCCAAGATGGGCATCTCGGTCGTCAGCTCCTACCGTGGCGGCTACAACTTCGAGGCCATCGGGCTGTCGCGCGCCCTGGTCGGCGAGTTCTTCCCCGGCATGCAGTCGCGCATCTCCGGCATCGGCCTCACCGGCATCGCGCGGAAGATCCTGGGGCTGCACGAAGCCGCCTGGGGGGGCGAGGCGGCGACCCTGCCGGTGGGGGGCGTGTACAAGCTGCGGCGCCGGGGCGAGGTGCACGCCTTCGACGGCGGGCTGATCCACACCTTGCAGACGGCGGTGGCGACGGACAGCTTCGAGACCTACCGCCGCTACGCGGACGGGGTGCGGCGGCAGAAACCGGTGGCGCTGCGCGACCTCTTGGATTTCCGCACCGACAAGGTCACGCCGATTTCGGTCGACGACGTGGAGAGCATCACCGAAATCCGCAAGCGCCTGGTGGCGCCGGGCATCTCCCTGGGGGCGCTCAGCCCGGAGGCGCACGAGACGCTGAGCATCGCCATGAACCGCATCGGCGCGCGGAGCGACAGCGGGGAAGGCGGCGAGGACCCGGCGCGCGCCACGCCGCGGCCGAACGGGGACAACGCGTCGTCCGCGATCAAGCAGGTGGGGTCCGGGCGGTTCGGGGTGACGGCCGAGTACCTGAACGCCTGCCGCGAGATCGAGATCAAGATGGCCCAAGGCGCCAAGCCCGGCGAAGGGGGGCAGTTGCCGGGGTTCAAGGTGTCGCCGCTGATTGCCAAGCTGCGGCACTCGACGCCGGGCGTGACGCTGATCAGCCCGCCGCCGCACCACGACATCTACTCGATCGAGGACCTGGCGCAGCTCATCTACGACCTCAAGCAGATCAACCCGGACGCTGGCGTCTGCGTGAAGCTGGTGTCGCGCTCCGGCATCGGCACCATCGCGGCGGGGGTCGCCAAGGCCAAGGCCGACACCATCCTGATCAGCGGCCACAGCGGCGGCACCGGGGCCAGCCCGCAGACCTCCGTCAAGTACGCAGGGCTTCCATGGGAGATGGGGCTGTCGGAGGCGCACCAGGTGCTGACGCTGAACCGGCTGCGCCACCGGGTGCGGCTGCGGACCGATGGCGGGATCAAGACCGGGCGGGACGTGGTGATCGCCGCCATGCTGGGCGCGGAGGAGTTCGGCATCGGCACCACGAGCCTTGTCGCCATGGGCTGCATCATGGTGCGGCAGTGCCACAGCAACACCTGCCCGGTGGGCGTCTGCACCCAGGACGACACGCTGCGGCAGAAGTTCGACGGCAGCCCGGAGAAGGTGATCAACCTGTTCTCCTTCATCGCGGAGGACGTGCGCGGCATCCTGGCCTCGCTCGGGGTCAAGCACCTGACGGACGTGATCGGGAGGACGGACCTGCTGCAGCAGGTGAGCCGGGGATCGGACCTCTTGGACGACCTCGACCTCAACCCGCTGCTGGCACAGGCCGACCCAGGGGCGCATGCGCGCTACTGCACGCAAGTGGGGCGGACCGAGGTGCCGGAGACGCTGGACGCGCAGATGATCGGGGACGCGGCGGCGCTGTTCGACCGGGGCGAGAAGATGCAGCTCCAGTACAACATCCGCAACACCCACCGCGCCATCGGCACCAAGCTGTCGTCGCGCATCACCCGGCAGTACGGGATGAGCGGCCTGCAGCCCGGCCACGTCACGGTGCGGCTGCGCGGCACGGCCGGGCAGTCGCTGGGGGCGTTCGGGGTGCAGGGGCTGAAGCTGGAGGTCTTGGGCGACGCGAACGACTATGTGGGCAAAGGCCTGTCGGGCGCCACCATCGTCGTGCGCCCGTCGCCGAGCAGCGGCCTGGTGAGCCAAGCCAACACCATCATCGGCAACACCGTGCTGTATGGCGCGACGGCGGGCGAGCTGTTCGCCGCCGGCCAGGCCGGGGAGCGGTTCGCGGTGCGCAACAGCGGGGCGGTCGCCGTCGTCGAAGGCTGTGGCAGCAACGGGTGCGAGTACATGACCGGGGGCACGGTGGTGCTGCTGGGTGCCGTGGGCGACAACTTCGGTGCCGGGTTCACCGGGGGGATGGCGTTCGTCTATGACCCGGAGGACCTGTTCGAGAAGCGGGTGAACCCGGACACGCTGACCTGGCAGCGGGTGCAGTCGGCGCATTGGGACGCGGCGCTGCGCGCGCTGGTGGCCCGGCACGCGAAGGAGACGCACAGCCGGTACGCAGCGGCGCTGCTGCTGGATTGGGCGCAGACGCTGGGGCGGGTCTGGCAGGTGGTGCCGAAGGAGTACGTGAAGTACTTGGAGGCGCCGTTGTCGGACGCGGCGGAGGCGTTGCGGGCGTGAACCGGTTGTGGTCGAGAAGCGACGTGAGCTTGGCCGCTTGCCAGGTTCCAGCCCCCTTGCCGAAGGACAGGAGGCCGTCATGAGCGAGGTTGGAACCGATAAGCCTGACGAAGTCACCGCGGCGGTTCAAGCGGCGAAAGATTTTCTGCTGAAAGCGTTCCAAGGCGAGAAGATTGAAAACCTCGGCTTGGAGGAGGTGAGATGGAATAAACACGAACATACTTGGGAGGTAACTCTTGGGTTCAATCGTCGATGGGACCCTCCTCCACCCAACAACAACTTCCTTGCAATGGCTGCGGCTGCGGCTGCTGCCCGTTCTCCGCGAACGTATAAGGTCGTGAAAGTTGATCTGAATGGCTTAGGGGAATTTTCAATTATCAATCGCTCCGACGAGTAATGCGTTTTGCCAAAGCTTGTTCTCGACTCGAACATGCTTGTGCTGTTCGTCATCGGGGGTGTCGATCCTAAGCTGCTCGGCGACGCGAAGCGGGTGAAGGAGTATAGGCCCAGCGATTACGAATTGGTGTATATTTATGCCAACGAGTTCAGCGAGATCGTTCTTTTGCCAAACACCATCAGCGAAGCGTCGGACTTGCTGGACCAGTTGAAAGGAGGGCGGCGGGAGCGTTGCATGGAACGCCTCGCGCAACTCGTCAAAGGGAGCAGCGAGCGATATATTGCCTCTGTTTCTGCCATGGAACAGCCAGAGTATATGGCGCTCGGCGTTGCCGATGCCGCCATACTTTGTATCGCTGGAAAGCGATACGTACTTGCTGACGGCGGATCGGAAGCTTTACCTCGCCGCTTTGTATCGAAGCTGCGAAGCCCAGTATTTTCAGGAGCTTCGTGGGTAGGCAGCTTGAGATCTAATCCCCCAGGCTGGCCGCGGACGCCCTCATCCGCGGCCTTTCCCGGTCAGAAAATCGGACGGACCTCCGCCTCCCGATCCCAAATCCGGCCCTTGCTGGCCGCAGTCAGGAATGGCTGGGCCGATGCGCCGTCCATGGCGATGATGCCAGGGCCGGGGGCCACGCCTGCGCGCTGCAGCAGCTTCGCGGCCCCGGCGGTGTGGCCGATCACCTTGAGGTGGGCATAGGCGTCGGAGACGAACGCCACCGCGGCCGAGTCCTGGGCAAGCTGGCTGGCGCCCTGCTCGGACATTGCGAGCACCACGGCGTCGTACAGCACGGACGGGCTGCCCGCGAGCTGCGCGTCGGCTGCGATGGCGGCGCCGCCCGCGCCCTTCACGCCGCCCAGCCTGGGGGCGACGACCTTCATCGTCGCCCCGTCCGCCTTCACCGCGGCCTCCAACGCCTTGACCAGCGCCGGGTCGGCCCCGTCGGCCACGAGGCAGCCGACCATGCGCCCTTGGAGGGTCGGCTCGGCCTTGCGCAGGATGCTCAGCGCCGGCGAGGGCTTGAGGTCGGTGCGCGTCGGCGCCAACGCCTTCACCGCCTCGATAGGGCCGGCATGGCCCAGGCCATCCGCCACCCGCTTTGACAAGGCGGGGTCGATGTTGGCGAGCTGGCCCAGCATCCGGTTGCGGACCTTGGGCGTTTCCACCTTGCTCAGCTCGAAGACGAGGGCGGCGACGATATGGTTCTGCTCCGGCGTGGTCTGGCTCATGAAGAACTGCCGGGCCTGGCTGAAGTGGTCGGCGAACGATTCTGAGCGCGTGCGCAGCGTGTCGCCCTCCTCGCGCGCCGCGAAGCTGCGGTAGCCGCTGCGGGGGTCCTCGCGGGGCGTCTCCTCACCGAGGCCGCTCGGCTCGTAGCTGACCCGGCCCCGTTGCAGGCCCATCTGCATGTGCCCGTCGCGCTGGAAGTTGTTCATGGGGCAGCGCGGCTGGTTGATCGGGATCTGCGCGAAGTTCGGGCCGCCCAGCCGCTTGATCTGGGTGTCGAGGTAGCTGAAGTTGCGCCCTTGCAGCAGCGGGTCGTTGGTGAAGTCGATGCCCGGCGGCACATGCGTGGTGCAGAACGCCACCTGCTCGGTCTCGGAGAAGACGTTGGCCGGGTTCTGGTCCAGCACCATGCGGCCGATGACACGGAGCGGGATCACCTCCTCGGGGATCAGCTTGGTCGCGTCCAGCACGTCGAAATCGAAGCGCTTGGCGAAATCCTCGTCGAACAACTGCACGGCCAGCTCCCATTCCGGAAAGCTGCCCTCCTCGATGGCGTTGTACAGGTCGCGGCGGTGGTAGTCGGGGTCGGCGCCGCTGATCTTGAGCGCCTCGTCCCACACGACAGACTGCATTCCGAGCTTCGGGCGCCAATGGAACTTGACGTAGGTGGACTTGGCCCCCTCGTTCACCAGGCGGAAGGTGTGGACGCCGAAGCCCTCCATCATGCGCAAGCTGCGCGGGATCGCCCGGTCGGACATGACCCACATGATCATGTGCATGCTCTCGGGCGTCAGCGAGATGAAGTCCCAGAACGTGTCGTGCGCGCTCTGCGCCTGCGGGAAGCCGCGGTCCGGCTCTTCCTTCACCGCGTGGATGATGTCCGGGAACTTGATGGCGTCCTGGATGAAGAACACCGGGATGTTGTTGCCGACCAGGTCCCAGATGCCGTCTTTGGTGTAGAACTTGACGGCGAAGCCGCGCACGTCGCGCGCGACATCGGTCGAGCCGCGGTTGCCGGCGACCGTCGAGAAGCGCGCGAACAGCGGCGTGCGCTCGCCTACCTTTTGGAAGATGCTGGCCTTGGACACGTCGGCCAACGAGGTGGTCAGCTCGAAGTAGCCGTGCGCGGCGGTGCCGCGGGCGTGCACGACGCGCTCGGGGATGCGCTCATGGTCGAAGTGGTTGATCTTCTCCCGCAGCACGAAGTCTTCCAGCAGCACCGGGCCGCGCGGGCCGACCTTGAGCGAGTTCTGGTCGTCGCTGATCCGGACGCCTTGGTTGGTGGTCAGGAACTCGCCGGACTCGGTCACGGTGCCCGGCACCAGCGGGGGCTTTGCCGCGGGCGGCGTCGGCGCTGGCGCCTGGGCCGCGGCCGGCGTCGCGGCTCCAAGCCCCGCAAGCGGCACCGCGGCCATGGTTGCGGTGCTGCCCAGCACCGCACGCCGGCTCAGGCCGGGATGCTCTGCGTTGTGCGGGGATTTGGCGGGCTGTTTGGTGTCGTGGGTCATCGTGGACTCCGTCATGGGAACGCCAGCACCAGGCGCCCGTTGCCCGCCGCGTCGCTGGCCTGCCCCGGACGGCACCATGCTGCCGAAGACATACCCTGGGCATCGAGGTATTTGGATGCTACTGGTGGCCTCTTAAATTGTTTGTTAATACTAAAGTAATAAAAACGTTTGACTCGGGATCGCGTGATCAGGCGTGCTGGACGCCAAGGTGTCCGAAGACGTTTGTCATAGCCCGATGTTCAGCCTTTCCGCGAAAAAGCGGGCAAGCGGCTGAACGATGCGGACGGCGGGCAAGCCGGGCGTCGTCGAGCGGCTTGCGCCGACGCCCGGCCTGCAACTTACCTCAACCGCCCGGCGTTGCCATGTCAAACGCCAGGAGACGCCATGACCACCGAACTTGCCCTGCTCGCCTGGGCGGCCGCACTCGGCCTTGTGCACGCCGTGGCCACGGGCCAGTTCACCACCTTGCAGCACGGCCTGGCCTACGGCCTCAGCCCGCGCGACGAGCCGAAGCCGCTTACAGGCGTCGGCGCGCGGGTGCAGCGGGCGTTCGCCAACTACATGCAGACGTTTCCGTTCTTCGCCGCCGCCGTGCTGACGGCGCACGCGGCCGGGCGGCATGGATGGCTCACGGTGGTGGGCGCGCATCTCTTCTTCTGGGCGCGGCTCGTCTACGTGCCGCTGTATGCGGCGGGCATCCCGGTCGCGCGCACCGTGGCCTTCGTCGTGGCCACGCTGGGCATTGTGCTGATCCTGATCGCGCTGACATAAGGGCCGTCCGAAACCCGCCGCTCCAGGTTCATTCAAGCGGCCGTTCCCGACCGGGCCTTTAGGGGATTGCCGACATGCTCGATCCCCGGTCGGCAAGCGTGGCCGGTTGGGGCGTTGGCAGGGACCTCCGGCCTGCTGAGCCGTGGGCAGATGTGGGGACCAGCAGGTAGGCCAGGCTGGCGCTCAGGTTGCCAACACGCCAGATCTGGTTCCGCCGAAACCGGCATCGGGATCGGCCGCTTCCCCGAGGGCGATCCTTGGACCATGGACCCGGCGCTGACGTCCGTGCCGCCGGAGCCACCGCCGCGCAGCCGCAAGGTGGTGCGGAAGGGCTGAACGCCTGCCCTACGCCGCCGCTTCGGCCGCGCTCCTGGGCGCGACCGCCGGGCGCTTGGCGCGGAAGCCGGCCGCCCCTTCGAAGGCGTGGGCGGCGCGGAGCAGCGTCGCTTCCCCGAACGGCTTGGCCGCGATCTGCACGCTGACCGGCAAACCGCCCACCCCGAAACCGGAGATTCGGATGGGGGAGATGGCAGCGGCGTAGGGGCGTGGTTGTCTGTTGCTCATCAGTTATACCGGCCATAGCGCCGGTGGGCGACCAACAGTAACATAAGAGGGCTACCAATGACGAGCGCGATCACGCAGTTGAAGGCGATCAAGCTATGGATGTTGGGGGTGAGCTAGGAAAAATGCCCAGCGTCGCAGTGGGACGTCACGAGCGGAGAATATGACGCTGGAGCATCGGGGGAAGATCGCGCAAGGCGGCGGACGCTAAATGGAAAGCTCTGTCTGACGCTTGATCGTAAACTTGTTTATAATGTCTTCCGAAATTAAACCGTTTCCAAGACTTTTCATAAGTATATACGGTTGCATCAACGGTTCGATAAACGCGAAGCGGAAGGTTTTCTTGAACTCCCATTTGCGAAATACGGGGCCGCGATCAGCTTCGCACATCTCTTTCAAATGAAAGGAAAAGCTTGGGGTCTTGTAAGTCTGCTTCATGATAGCGCTAAGTGGCTCCGCAACGTCGGCAGCTCCAAAACGCCCAACACCGTCGTGCTCTGTCAGGGCTGCTGCGGCCAACACTTGTGGGTAGATGTTCTCGTTGCGATAGGCCTTCCGAGTTGCCAAGGCGTACGTGTCTCGCACAGAGTAGTCGACCTCTTCGAGGCAGGCGAGAAGGGCGGCCCTGACGTGTGCTTCGGTCACAGTCTGACTTTTTGCGGCTATAGCTTGCAAGACTGCATGCTTTCCCAAAAGGTGCGCGTAGTACGGCAGACCAGCCGAAAAGAAGCTCACGCGCCACAGTGCTTCATGCTGCGCGGAGAGCCGCAATCTTTTGACACGAGTTGCCACAATGTCCCGTGTCTCTTCGCCGCTCATGCGGCGCATTGGAACTTGCACAAGTGCGCGAGTTATAGACGCATGCTCTTTTAGTAGATCAATGATAGACTCCGCAACTCCGACCAACACGATTGTGCAATTGACCGTGTGGTCGGAAAGACTTTTTATCGCGTCGGTAAACATGCTCCTGCAATCGGCATCCGTTACCCGATCGAACTCGTCTATGATAATCAAAGGCACTTCGTGCGGTGGGAAATCGCTCATCTCGATTTGCACATCGTCAGGGGTGATGCGGTTGGGATGCGCTTCGTCCACCCACCACTGCCCACCATCATCGCCGCGCCGAAATCGGCGGAACACCTTACGCCACAGACTATCAAAGTCATCGGAGGCATCCGCGTTGATCCTTACAACGTGGAGATGCCTAGTCGGTGTATTCAAAGAGCGATGGAAAATATTCGCGATAGAAGTTTTTCCAACGCCGCGTTCGCCAAAGATGATCGCATGGCGTCCAAGCTCTAAGACTGTGTCCTGAAGTTGCCGAAGAGTAGTTTGTCTTCCGGCAAACAAATCTGCCTCGTTGATCGGAGTGCCAGGGGTAAATTTCTCAATGACCTCGTTGCGTATGGCCGTCCAGTCGTCCGCGGTGAACCGACCCGATGCTGTCTTTGCCATGCCTGCTGAACCCACGTGCTGAAAGCTCACATGAAGGCAAGCTTACTCACACCAACTCACAACCGCAACCCGTTTTGAATGTGAAAATTTGCTTTGCCTCCTAAATACAGCGTCCAAGTCGCAGGAGGAATGAAGGAGAAACGTGTTCAGTGTGAGACACTACCCCATTAAGACCGCTCTTGCCGGCCCTAAGTTCTCGTGTCGCTCTGCTTCCTGCAATGACAGCGAAAAGGCCAGGCACTGAGC
>CAXUJE010000234.1:0-8876 GCA_964251035.1 uncultured Acetobacteraceae bacterium | reverse complement strand
GGTCATCAGCAGCGTGGTGCCCGGACGCGCCGTTTTCGGATCGAACGGGCCGAGGATCGCCAGCGGGTCGGCGATGTCCGTCCCGCCCCAGCCCGTCCCCGGCTGCGCCACCTGGAAATAGCGGCCCGGCGTGGACCGCCGCCCCTTGACGCGGATGCCGGTGCTGGGGATGCCCAAGAGCTTGCCGGCCTGGTGCTCCGACAACACGCCGGTGATGTGGTCGTCCACCACCACCACCTCGTCCACCCGGCCTTCCCACTGCTTGGCGAACATGCCGACCGTGGCGGAGCCGCAGCCGACGCGCATCCGTTCTTCCAGTTGGCCGTTCACCCGCGGCGGCTGGCCGGCTTGGACCATGACGGTGGCACCCCCATCGACTGAAAGCTCCACCGCGGCGCCGTTGCACAGCGCCAGCATGGCGTCGCAGGTCGTGCGCCCCTCCTTCTTGGACCCGCCGGTCAGGTGGTGCACGCCGCCCAGCGACAGCATCTGCGACCCGTACTCGCCGGTGGACACGTGCCCCACCGGCTCCCCTTCGGCGCGCACCAAAGCGCGCTCCGGCCCGATGTGGCGGTCGGTGTCGATCTTCACCTTGACGCCGCAGTAGCTGAAGATGCCCTCGGTCACGACGGTGACCATGTCGAGGCCATCGACGGCCGAGGACACGATGAACGGCGCGGGCTTGTAGTCGGGGTAGGTGGTGCCGGCGCCGATGGCGGTCACGAACTCCTGCGGCTCGCCGACCACCGTGCCGTCCCACTCCGCCGCGCCGAACCGGACGACCCGGCCGCCCTCTGCCATCGTGCGCCGCAGGATGACGTGCGGGTCCACGCGCACCAGCGCGCCGCCGTGGTTGGCATAGCGGTCGCAGGCGCCGGCCTGGCCGGGACGGATGACGCACATGACTGGGCAAGCGTCGCAGCGGATGGGGAGCGCCGCGTCTGCGGGCGGGGTGGCGGTCACGATCAACTCCCAAGCCGGGCGCGGGGGCTGGCTTTGTTTGTGTGCGAATGGATGCTTTGCCCTGCGCGTCGGCGCTGTCAAGCGTGGCCGGTTTGGGCAGCGTCTCGGTTTGGATGCTGGCCTTCGACCCTACTCATGCCAACAGTCATGCAAGGATGACCGTTGGCATGAGTCTCGTTTCGCGCGTGGCCTCAGCCGCAAACGCTGCGCGTGTCGAACCGCTGCGAAATCGCGAGGCGATTTGCGCGGGTTCGCCAGATTTCGGTGGCCCCACCAACCCCACGCGCGATATCATCGTCCCGTGCCGCTGATATCAGTCTCCAGTCGCTCGAAAACGCGATCCCAGAAGCGGACATCCGCGGAGACGAATGCCTATCGGGCAGTCACCGATTGACTCGGTCTCAGCATGAGGTCCCAGGGCGGACCACCTCCGAAGCTCGTACTCAGATGCTCGATAAACCGGCGAAGTTTCAAAGACTCATGCCGCTTCGTCGGATAGACGGCATGGATGGCCAGTTCGGATGTCTTATACTCTGGCATCAGCATACGCAAAGCTCCACGGGCGATGGACTCCCCAAATACGAAGGTCGGCCCATACGCCACGCCGGCCCCTGCCAGGGCGGCGGCCAGCAGCATCTGCATATTGTTGGCGGCCAATTGCACCGTGCCGTCGATGAGGTGAGTATTCCCTCCAGGGTCCCTGACTGTCCAATCACCGGCTGAAACGGCCTCACTGAACGCGAGCCGCGGTGCCCGGCGGAGGTGTTCCACGGTCTTCGGCTCACCGTGCTGCGCCAGAAAGGACGGTGCTGCACAAAATACCATGCGGCAAGGGGCCAGTCGTCGCGCCACAAGCTCGGAATCCCGCAATTGCCCAATGCGGATGGCGAGGTCTATGCCGTCTGCCAGCAAATCGACATAGCGGTCGCTCAGTATCGTCTCGACTGCGACATCGGGATGCGCAGCCAGATAGCTGGCGATCACATTGCCGAGGTGCATCGCACCGAAGGTGGTCGGCGCGGTGACACGCAGCACGCCCCGAACAGTCCGCTGCGCATCCCCGGCTTCCCTGTTCGCGTCCTCGTATTCTTCCAGTAAGCGCTTGCACCGCAGGTAATAGGCCTGCCCCACATCGGTCAGTTTCAGCATGCGCGTGCTGCGCTGAAGCAACCGTACGTTCAATTGCCCCTCGATTGCGGAAACATGCTTCCCCGCCATGGAAGGGGACAGGCCGAACCGCCGGGCGGCGCTGACGAGGCTGCCCTCCTCGACCGCAGCGACGAAGACCGCCATGCTGCTCAATCGATCCATACGCCCGCCCACCCGTTCGATAACATCGCTATCAGATGCTGATAATGACACATCGATTATCGACCAAGACACCAGGATCTATCTCCGGTCCGTGTCCGGCCGGTCTCCGGCTGGCTTCGGAAAAGGAGATTATCGATGAAAGTCGCGTCGAACGGGCTGGCTATCCATGTCGAAGAGCAGGGCGAAGGCGACCTGTCGCTCGTCTTCCTGCATTACTGGGGCGGCTCGTCCCGTACCTGGAGGCACGTCACGGCCAGGCTCGCGGCCGGTTTCCATACCGTTGCTATCGACCATCGCGGCTGGGGTAAGTCTGACGCACCCGCCCAGGGCTATGCCTTGGCGGACCTCGCGGCCGATGCGGAGGGTGTGACCAAAGCGCTGAACCTGCGGCGTTACGTGCTCGTAGGCCATTCCATGGGCGGGAAAGTGGCCCAGCTCATGGCATCGCGCCGGCCCGCCGGGCTGGCTGGCCTCGTGCTCGTCGCTCCGTCCCCGCCCCAGCCGATGGCCATGCCGGAGGAAGCGCGAGAGATGATGGCGGGCGCCTACGCCACCCGCGAAACGGTGGAGGCGACCATCGACAACGTGCTGACAGCCAAGCCACTCACCGCGGGGGACCGTGAACAGGTGATCGCGGATAGCCTGAGCGGGGCGCCTCCGGCAAAGCTTGCCTGGCCGAAAGCCACCAGCTGGGAAGACATCACGGGGCAGGTTGGCGCCATCGACGTGCCCACCATCGTCATTGCCGGTGAATTGGACCGCGTGGATACGCCCGATCTGCTGCAGGCAGAGTTGCTGTCCCGTGTGCCTCAGGCCGTCATGCATGTGCTGCCAGGAACGGGGCACTTGTCGATGCTGGAGTCGGCCGATGCGCTGGTTCCGCTCATCGAGCAGTTCTGCGCCTCATACGCGGCTCCACGCGGTGATGCCTGAAGCGGGATTTGTGGCCGCCGCACCGCGCCTTCGGCTCTGCCGTCCTGTCTGCTGTGCGGCCACCTAGCCGCAAAGCGGACAAGCAGCTTCCCACCGGAATCTGACGTCCAGGCTGGCCCACTACCCGGTCCGGCAAGGCCCTTGCATGTTTGTATGCAAACGTTAGCGTCGCCGGGCAACCGGGCAAGGAGCCGGACAAGCGATGCGGGACGAGGCAGGCGCGGAACTGCAACTCACGGTGAACGGCGCGCAAGTCACGCTCCCGTCCGCCCGCGCCACCCCTCTGCTCTACGTCCTGCGCAACGACCTCCGCCTGAACGGCCCCAAGTTCGGCTGCGGCCTGGGCGAGTGCGGCGCCTGCGCCGTGCTGCTGGACGGACGCGCCGCCCGGTCCTGCGTGGTGTATGCGGGTGCCGCCGAAGGGCGCGCGGTCACGACGCTGGAGGGCCTTGGGTCGAGCGCCGCGCCGCATCCGGTGCAGGCGGCGTTCATCGCCGAGCAGGCGGCGCAGTGCGGCTACTGCTTGAACGGCATGATCATCACCGCCACGGCCCTGCTCCGCCGCGTCCCGCAACCGACGGAGGCGGACATCCGCGAGGCCCTGCGCTACAACCTGTGCCGCTGCGGCGCCCACGTCGAGATCGTCCGCGCCGTGCAGCGCGCGGCGGGCGCCATGCAGCGCGCGGCGGGGCAGGCGGCTTGACCCCGCTGTCATCGCTCGACCAAGCGGCCCTGCTGCAAGCGCCGGGCACGCTGCTGGTGCTGCGCGGCGGCCCGGCGGCGGTGGCGCTGGAGGAGCCGGCGGCGGCGTCGCCCGAACCTGGCGACCCGGACCTCCAGGTCTTCATCGCGGTGGCGGAGGATGGCAGCGTCACCGCGTTCAACGGCCACGTTGACCTGGGCACCGGCATCGCCACCGCCTTGTCGCAGATCGTCGCCGAAGAGCTGGACGTGCCGCTGCACCGGGTCACGACCGTGCTGGGCCACACCGGGCGCGCGCCGAACCAGGGCGCCACCATCGCGAGCGAGACCATCCAGGTGGCCGCGGTCCCGCTGCGCCGGGCGGCGGCGACGGCCCGGCATGCGCTGGTGGCCCGCGCGGCCGGGCTGCTGGACGCGGCGCCGGATGCGCTCGCGGTCGCGGAGGGCGTGGTCGGCGTGCCCGGCGGCAACCGCCACCTCAGCTACGGCGAGCTGGTGGCGGGCCAGCGCATCCGGGTGGTTCTGGACGAGGCCGCGGCGCTCAAGCCTGTGGCCGAGTACCGCATCGTCGGCCAGTCCGTCCCCCGCATCGACATCCCGGCCAAGGCGACCGGCGAGTTCACCTACGTGCACGACGTGCGCGTGCCCGGGATGCTGCATGGCCGGGTGGTGCGCCCACCCTACGCCGGCCTCGACGCCGGCCCCTTTGTGGGCAGCAGCCTGCTCGCGGTGGATGAAGCGTCGGTGGCCGGCGTGCCCGGCCTGGTCGCCACCGTGGTCATCCGCGACTTCGTGGGCGTGGTGGCGGAGCGGGAAGAGCACGCGATCCAAGCCGCCCGGCAACTCAAGGTGTCCTGGCGCGGCAGCGGCGCCCTGCCAGACCTGGAGCGTCCGGAGCAGGCCCTACGCGCGCAGCCGTCCCGCCCGCGCGTCCTGCTCGACCGCGGCGACGTGGAGGGCGCGATGGCCGGGGCGGCCACGCCGATGCCGCGGACCTACGTGTGGCCATATCAGATGCACGGCTCCATCGGCCCGTCCTGCGCGGTGGCCGACTACGGCGCAGACCGGCTGGTCGTGTGGTCGGGCACGCAGAACCCGCACATGCTGCGCGCCGACCTGGCGCAGTTGCTGGACATGCCCGACGACCGCATCGAGGTCGTCCGGCACGAGGCCGCCGGCTGCTACGGCCGCAACTGCGCCGACGACGTGAGCGCGGACGCGGCGCTGCTGTCCCGCGCCGTCGGCCGTCCGGTGCGGGTGCAGTTGTCCCGCGAGCAGGAGCACGCCTGGGAGCCGAAGGGCGCGGCGCAGGTCATGGACGTGCGTGGCGGGCTGGATGCCGCCGGCGGCGTGGCGGCCTATGACTTCGCCACCCGCTACCCGTCGAACGGTGCGCCCACCCTCGCGTTGCTGCTCACCGGGACGGTAGCGCCGGTGCCGCAGGTGTTCGAGATGGGCGACCGCACCGCCGTCCCGCCTTATGCCTACGCCGCCATGCGCGTCACGGTGCATGACATGGCGCCAGTGGTGCGGGCGTCCTGGCTGCGCGGCGTGTCGGCGCTGCCGAACAGCTTCGCCCATGAGTCCTGGATCGACGAATGCGCCACCGAGGCCCGCGCGGACCCGGTCGAGTACCGCCTGCGCTACCTCCCGGACGAGCGCGGCGCCGACCTGGTGCGCGCGGTGGCGGAACGGGCTGGGTGGGTGCCGCACACGGCGCCGGGCAGCCACGGCGGGGAAGGCGACCTGCTGCGTGGCCGCGGCTTCGCCTACGCCGTCTACGTGCACGGACGCTTCCCCGGCACCGCCGCCGCCTGGTCCGCCTGGGTCGCGGACGTGGCGGTGAACCGCCGCACGGGGGAGGTCGCCGTCACCCGGGTCACGGCTGGGCAGGACACGGGCCAGATGGTCAACCCGGCTGGCGTGCGCCACCAGATCCACGGCAACGTCATCCAATCCACCAGCCGCGCCCTGGTCGAGCAGGTGCAGTTCGACCAGACCGCCGTGGTCAGCCGCGAGTGGGGCGCCTACCCCATCCTGACCTTCCCGCAGGTGCCGGCCATCGACGTGCTGCTGATGCCGCGGCAGGACATGGCGCCGCTCGGCGCGGGCGAGTCTGCCTCCGTCCCCAGCGCCGCCGCCATCGCCAACGCGGTGTTCGACGCGACCGGCGTGCGCTTCCGCGAGCTGCCGCTGACGCCGGAGCGGGTGCGGGCTGGACTGGGCATCGACGCCCCGGTGCCGGCGAAACGGCGGCGATGGTGGGGCGCGCTGGCCGGGGCGTTCGCCGGCGCGGTGGGGATGGCGGCCACCCTTCTGCCTTGGCGCCCAGCCTACGCGCCGGTCGCGCGCCCCGACCCGGCCGCCTTCTCCGCCGCGACGGTCGAACGGGGCCGTCAATTGGCTGGCCTCGGCGCCTGCGCCGCGTGTCACACCGGCCCCGAGCTGGCGCGGTTCGGCGGCGGGCTGCCGCTCGACACGCCGTTCGGCCGCATCTGGTCCACCAACATCTCGCCCAGCCCCGGGTCCGGGATCGGCGCGTGGTCCTACCCGGCGTTCGAGCGCGCGATGCGGGAGGGCGTCAGCCGCGACGGCCGCCACCTGTATCCCGCGCACCCCTACACCTCCTTCGCCGCCGCCACCGAGGCGGATTTGCAGGCGCTGTATGCCTACCTGATGGCGCAGCCGGCCGTGGACGCCGCCGCGCCCGTGACCCGTCTCGCCTTCCCGTTCCGCCTTCGTCCCTTGATGGCGGCGTGGAACGCCCTGTTCCTGCGCCGGGCCGCCGGGCCGGCGGCCCCCGCGCGCGCCCCCGCGCCGCCCGTGCGGGCCGGCGGGCACCCCCCGTCCCCGCCGCCGGGCCCCCGGCCCGGCGCCCCCGGCGCGCTCCGCCGAGTGGAACCGGGGCGCCTACCTCGTCGAAACGCTCGGCCATTGCAGCGCCTGCCACAGTTCGCGCAACGCTTTGGGTGCGGAGCGGGGCGGCGCGCATCACCTGGCTGGCGGGCTGGCCGAGGGGTGGGAAGCGCCGCCGCTCACCGCGGCCTCGCACGCCCCGGTGCCTTGGACGGCGGGCGCCCTGTATGACTACCTGCGGAACGGCGAGGCGGCGGCGCACGGCTCGGCGTCCGGGCCGATGGCGACCGTGGTGGCGGGCCTGGCGGCGCTGCCGGACGCGGACCTCCGGGCGATGGCCGCCTATCTCGCGTCGATGGCCGGGCAGGAGGGCGTGGTTGACGAGGCGGCGCTGGCACGGGCGGCCGAGGCGCGCAGCCTGCCGATGACCGCGGACAGCACGGGCGCCCGGCTGTATGCCGGTGCCTGCGCCGCGTGCCATGAGGCGGGCGGCCTCGTGTCGCTGGCGCTCCATTCCAACCTGCACAGCGCACGGCCCGACAACCTGATCCAGGCGGTGCTGCGCGGCGTCGCGGCGGCGCGGACCGCGCCGGGCGCGATGCCCGCCTACGCCGACAGCCTGAGCGACGCGCAGGTGGCGGACCTCCTGGCGCACCTGCGGGCGCGCTTCGCGCCGGGCAAGCCGGCCTGGACCGGGCTGGAGCGCAGGGTTGCCGCGGTTCGCGGCCCCGGGCGCTGAGGCCGGCGCTATCCCACGACGGGGCGCTTGTCCCGGTGCAGCGCCTGGATGAAGGCGTCGTCCACGTTCAGGTGCGCGCGGACCAGTTCGGGCGGCGTCAGGGCCAGCCATCGGGCCAGCGACAGGTCGGCGTAGCGCGGCGACTTGAACATCTCCAGGAAGCGCAGCCGGGTGCTGCCGGTGTTCTGGACGTAGTGGCCCATGGCGAAGGGCACGAAGCCCACGTCGCCGGCCTGGAAGTCGAAGGTGCGGGCGTTGCCGCCGCTGGCGAACACGGTCATGCAGCCGGTGCCCTCGATCCAATACTGCCACTCCGCCGCGTTCGGGTGCCAGTGCAGCTCCCGCATCCCGCCCGGCTCGACGTCGACCAGCGCGGCTGCGGTGGTGGAGATCGGGAAGTTGCTGCGGTCGGCAATGCGGACCGCGCCGTGTTGGGTGCGCTGCGGGTCCTGCGCCGTCATGCGATGGCTGAAGGTTTGCGGCATCCTGTTGTCGGACATCACGTCGGCTTGCAGCGCGCCCGGCACTGGGGCCTGGAAGATGTAGCGCTCCTTGGACGGGATGTTGGCCAGCGCCGCCTCCGGCACGCCGAAGTTGCGGGCCAGCACGTCCCGCGGCGTGTGCGCGAACCAGTCGGTCAGCAGGAAGGTGTTGTCCTCCGAGAAGGAGCCATCGTCGAACACCAGCAGGAACTCGCACCCCTGCTCGCCCAGGCCCTGGATGCTGTGCGGGATGCCGGCGGGGAAGAACCACAGGTCGCCCTCGTTCACGTCGTCGGCGAAGGTGCGCCCGTCCTGGTCGATGGCGGTGATGCGGGCGGTGCCGGCGAGCATGTAGGACCACTCGCTCGCCTTGTGCCAGTGCATCTCCCGCACGCCGCCGCGGTCGAGGCGCATGTTGACGCCAGCGATCTCGGTCGAGATCGGCAGCTCCCGCACCGTGGTCTCCCGCGCCCAGCCGCCGGGCTCGATCCGCATGTGGCTGTCGGCAAAGGACCAGCGCAGGTTCGGCAGGGCGCCGTGGTCGGTCTTGGGCGGGCTGGTCAGGTTGGGGTTCTCGGCCTGCCGCGCGTCGTTGCGCGGGCCGATGATGTCCGCGCCTTCCTTTCCGCGCACCGGCTCCGGCGCGGCATGGGCGCCGAGGGCGACGGTGGTGCCGGCCGCGGCCAGGACCTTGCGGCGGAAGAACAGACCCATGAGGGTATCCTTGTCGGCGGTTGTTCCGACGGAAACGATCCCCAACGCGGCGCGGTTCCCAGGCAGCGCGGTTCCCAGGCAGCACGGTCTCTTGGCGGTGCAGGAGCGCCGTCCCGTCAGCCGCGCTTCACCCCGGTGAACTGCACCAGGCCCTTCGACACGCCGGTGAGGTCCGA
>CAXUJE010000233.1:7306-8972 GCA_964251035.1 uncultured Acetobacteraceae bacterium | reverse complement strand
TCGGTGCCGCCCGCCTGCAGGCGGCCGACGACGCGCTCGGTCTGCACCGTGTTCCACAGCACGGCGGCGTTGGACAGCAGGCCGGGGCAGCTTGCCTTGTTCATGACCTCCTCGTAGTCGCCGACGCGGAACTCGCCCCGGTTGGCGAAGAACCGCCAGCGTGCCAGCGCGTGCCGGGCCTCGCCGCAGTTGAGCTGGAGTTGAATCGCGCGCCACATCGGCTCGTCGGCAATGTAATGTAAGATGAAAACCGTCTTGCAGGCGCGGCCCAGGGCCGTCAGTGCCATCGAGACCCGGTCGGCAGGCGAGGCGTTGATGAGGCGCTGCAAGACGACATGCGCCGGCGCCGTGCGGTCCCGCAACGCCGCCGCGGTGCGCACGGGCTGGTCCCACTGCTCGGCGGTCAGCGCCATGTCCACCACGCCGCGGAACAAGGGTTCCAGCACGCCATGGTCCGTGTCCCGGTCCAGCTTGTAGAGGTGCTGGTCTGGCAGGTCCTTCAGCCGCGGCATGAACGCGATGCCGAGGAGATGGCATGATCCAAGCAGTTGCTCGGTAGATCCGTGGGTATCCGTGGTGTGGACCAGCGGCCGGACGAGCGTGCCGTTCTCCAGCAGGCCGTCCAGCACGTAGCCGGCCTCGCGCGGGGCGCAGGAGATTGCCTGGGTGGCGAACACCCCGAACTGGTGGGACAGGTGGGTGTGGAGGGTGACCGCCCGGTCGTAGTAGCCGAAACAGCGGGGATACCGCGCAAATCCCCTTGGGATTTCGCTGCGGCCCCGAGCAGGCCGTCACGCTGGACGGCGAAGCGCTGGCCGTCGGAGGACGAGAGGTGGCCCTCGCCCCAGGTCCGGCTGAACGGCAGCCGGTGGTGATGGTCCACCACGGCCTTGTTTGCCGCCTTCAGCGTGGCCTCGCGCAGGAACCACTGGGACGCGTGGTGGAAGCGGTCGGGCGTCATCCCCTCGATGTTGCTCATGGCGGCGACGCCCAGGTTGGTGCCATGCGCGACCAGGGCAGCGAGCAGGGTCTGGTAGCTGTCCCCGCCCCGGTGCGGCTCGTAGCCGCCCAGCGGTGTCATACCAACGGTCATAAAGGATGACCGTTGGTATGAGTCTGATTTGGCGCGTGGCCCAGCCGCAAACGCTGCGCGTTTCGGCGACCCCACCAACCCCACGCGCGATACCATCGTCCCGGAACGATGGAAGGGTCATCGTCCCGTGCCGCTGGTATCAGAGCGCGGGTCAGCCTGGTCCAACGGCCCACCTGGCGCAGCATGTCCTCGATGTCCGGCGAACCTCCTGTCCGACGCGCACCTGCGGCAGGCTGGCACCGACGACGCTCCGGAGCTTGCGCACGGCTGGGGTGATCGGCAGCGCGTCGGCCTGGCGAAGCCGGAGTTCCCCGTCCTGGATGCGGGCGAACAGGTTGGCGGCGTGTCGGTGCCGGCCCGCGCGGCGGCGCAGGCGGCGGCGCTTGTCCTCGAACGCCAGGCGCGACCGCCGGTCCAGCCCCGTCATGTACTGCTCGTGCATGGTCACGACCTGGTCGAGCAGGGCCTTGCGGGCCTCGACCAGGAACGCCGCAACCAGGGCGTGGGGGGTGGGGGGGGGGGCCGGGGGGAGGGGCGGGGGGGGGGGGAGCCCGCCCCCCCCCGGCCCGGGGG
>CAXUJE010000233.1:0-7296 GCA_964251035.1 uncultured Acetobacteraceae bacterium | reverse complement strand
CGCGGCGCTGGCCGGGATCCCGCAGGTGATCGGCCTGGGGGCGCTGGGCGTGGGGGGCCGCGACCAGCAACGCCGCAACCAGGGCGTGGCGCTTCGGCGCGGCGAAGCGCTTCAGGGCCTGGGCGTCGTATCGCCGGCCGAGCCCTGCCAGGTGCTGCACGAGCTGCGGTGTCACGGCGGCAAGGTCCACCCCGGACCCCAGCAGCCCATCCAGCAGGTCGAATTTGGCGAGGCTGGCCGCAACCGCGGGGGCACGTGCCGCTGGCGGGGGTTCCTTGAGGTGGGAGAGCGGGGAGCGGTGCTCGCCATCCGGCACGTCCACCATGTCCTCGATCGCATCGCGCAGGTGCTCCGGCAACCCGGACGCGACACGGTCGAACAGGTCCTGCACGGCATGGGCCGCCACCGAGGCGACCAGGCGCTCCAGGGTACTGGCCGCCGGCAGCACGGTCCGCGCCGCGTGCAGCAGGTCCTCGGCCAAGGCCAGCAACGGCCCGGGCGTCATGCCCTCGGCCGCGCGTTCCTGCAGCCGGGTGCGAAGCCCTTGCTCGGCAGCGGCGTCGAACTCGCCCCAGCCCAGGTGCCCACGGACATGCCCGAGCTGGGCGCTCTCGGTCGCGGGCCTTTCCGGGTCGGGCAGGAACAGCAGCGGGTCGAGGCCGAGCTGGGCCGCAAGGTGGTTCACGGCCTCGGGCGGCACGCGCCGGTAGTCGGCGACGGACCGGCCAGTGGTGCGCAAGGTGCAGGGCTGGACGGCGCAGCGCAGCCGGTGCTCGGCGCCGCGGCTCTGGAGCACCTCGGCCGTGTCGGCTGGAGTCAGCGTCCAGCACCGGACGGGGGCGTCCTCACCCGTGTCCAGTGCAGAGACGGCCAAGGCGGTTACGAACCGAAGGGCTGGCCGTGACGCCTGGCCTTCCCGTCCCAACCTGTTCCCTGTTCGGCCAGGAGGAGCGCCGGCGTGACCGGCAGTGCCCGCACGCGCAAACCGGTGGCGTGCCAAACCCCATTGGCGACGGCCGCCGCGAAGCCGACCAAGCCCAGCTCGGCCACGCCCTTCGCGCCCAGTCCGTTGACCAACGTGTCCTGCTCCTCGACGAAGCCGAGGTCGAGCGCCTCGGGCACATCGGGTCCGCCCGCGATGTGGTAGTCTGTCGGGCTGGCGCTGACCTGGCGGCCCAGCGCCGGGTCCCACACCACCGCCTCGTGCAGCGCCATGCCCAGCCCGAACACGATGCTGCCCAGCGCCTGGCTGCGCGCGCCCATGGGGTTCAGGATGCGCCCGGCCGCCAGGCGCGACACGATGCGGCTCACCCGCACCTCGCCGCGGGCAGGCCGGACGCGGACCTCCACGAAGTGCGCGCAGAACGCATACATGGCGGCCGTCTTCGTTTTGGGCTGGCGGATGGTGTTGATGCCGGACGCCATTGTCGCGAACGCCTTGTCGTCCAGCTCCGGCGGCCCGGCGCGCTCCTCGCTCGTCATCTGCGCGATACCCGCCTTCCGCAGCACGTCGGCGAGCGGCTCCGCCGCGTTGCGGCCCGGGCTGGCCAGCGCCAGCACCTGCTGCCGGAGTGCCCGCGCCGCCGCTTGCACCGCCGGGCCGATGGTGGCGGCGGTGCGGGATGCGCCGTGTACGGGCGCGGCCGGCAGGTCCGTGTCGCCCAGCAGAACGGCCACCCTGCCCACTTCCAGCCCAAGCTCCTCTGCGGCGACCATCGCCATCAGCGTCGCCGTGCCTGAGCCGATCTCGTGCGTGGCGCTGGCCACCTCGGCCGTGCCGTCCGCGTGCAGCATGACGCGCACAGCCGCCTGGCTGCGGTAGCTGCCGTAGCAGCCGGCGGCCATGCCCCAGCCGATCAGCGTGTCGCCGTCGCGCAGGGTGCCCGGTGAAAGCGGCCTCTGGTCCCAGCCGAAGGCCGTTGCGCCCGCGTCGTAGCAGGCGCCCAGCCGGCAGCTCGACCATGGCAGCCCGTCCGGATGCGCCGCGGGCAGGTTGCGGCGGCGCAGGGCCAGCGGGTCCATGCCGAGCTTCCAGGCCAACTCGTCCATCACGCCCTCCAGCGCGAAGGAGCCGAAGCTCTCGGCGGGCGCCCGCATGTTGGTGGGCGTGCTGCTGTGGACGCGCAGCATCCGGTGCCGGGTTTCCAGGTTGGGGGTGGCGTAGAGCACCTCGCTCACCTCGCCCGCAGGCCGGATGAAGCTGTCCATCACCGAGGTCTGCTCGACCGCATGGTGGCGGATGGCGGTCAGGGTGCCGTCGGACCGCGCGCCGAGCGTCAGGGTTTGACGTGCCTGCGGGCGGTTGCCGAAAGAGGTGTGGGTCTGTGCGCGGGGCTGCACCAATCGCACCGGCACGTTCAGGTGCCAGGCCGCGGCAGCGGCCAGAATGGTGTGCGCCCAAGTGAAGCACTTCGACCCGAACCCGCCACCCGTGTAGGGGCAGAGCACCCGCACCTTGCCGAGTTCCAAGCCGAGCGCGTCGGCGACGGTGCGGCGCGCCCCCAGCACCCACTGCGTGCTGTCGTGCAGCAGCAGCGTGCCGGTGCCCGCGTCCCGCTCGGCGACGGTCGCGGCCAGCTCCAGGGCATTGTGGATGTGGGACGGCGTATCCCAGGTGCCCTCGACGACCACGTCCGCCTCGGCCAGCCCATGGGCCACGTCGCCCCGGGTGGCGTCGGCGATCCTGCGCAGCGGTTCCGGCAACTCGTCACCGGCCTCGCCCGCGTCGAGCAGC
This sequence comes from uncultured Acetobacteraceae bacterium, assembly GCA_964251035.1. GTDB lineage: Bacteria > Pseudomonadota > Alphaproteobacteria > Acetobacterales > Acetobacteraceae > CAHJXG01. The sequence continues at coordinate 4,562 of CAXUJE010000233.1, read as the reverse complement.
GCGGTCATCGTGCGCGGCGGCTCCGCCGCGTAAGCCACCCGGACCAGCGACGCCGCGTGGGTTGCAATCTCCGGCGTGCGGGCGACCACCAGGGCCACAGCCTGCCCGGCATAAGCCACCCGGTCGCCTTGCAACGGCATCCACCCTTCGCCGGCCGGGCCGAACGGGAAGATCTTGACGGGCGCGAGCCGGGGTGCGTTGCGGTGGTCGAGCACGGCCAACACGCCGGGCAGCGCGAGGGCGGCGGCGGTGTCCAGCACCGTGATTTGTCCCGCCGCAACCTTGGACGGAACGATGGCGGCATGATGCAGGCCCGGCAAGCTCCGCTCGGCGGCGAAGCGGGCGGCGCCCGTCACCTTAGCCCGGCCCTCGATGCGCGGCGTGGGCCGGCCGATGCGTGCGCTCACGCTGCAGCATCCTTCGCGGCGGCCGTGAGGGCCTCTACCAGTACGGCCTGGGCGAGCGGCAGCTTGAACCCGTTGCCCGACAGCGGCCTGGCCCCGGACAGCGCCGCCGCGGCGGCCGCCGCGTTCCTGGCCGTTCCGGCCGCGCGCCCCGCCACGGCCGCCGCGGCATCCCGTGCGCGCCACGGACGGTGGGCGACGCCGCCCAGCGCGACGCTTGCGGACCTGATGCGCCCCTCTGCCATGTCGAGCGCCACGGCGGCGGACGCCAGGGCGAAGCCGCCCGCCGGCGCTTTGGCGTAAGCGGACCGCGCGGCGCGTGCGCTCGGCGGCACCTCCAGCGCAAGGATCAGCTCGCCCTCCTCCAGCACCGTATCGGCGCGTGGGTCGTCCCCGGGATCGCGGTGCAGCGCCTCGAACGGCAGGGTGCGGCGGTCCGTGACCAGGCGCACGTCGAGCGCCAGCATCGCCACGGCGAGGTCGCTGGGGTGGACGGCGACGCAGGCTTCCGTCCAGCCGAGCACGGCATGGTCCGCATTGATGCCCAGCAACGCCGCGCAGCCCGTGCCCGGCATGCGCTTGTTGCAGGCATCGAACGAGGGGTCGCGAAAATAGAAGCAGCGGGTGCGTTGCAACAGGTTCCCGGCCAGGCTCGCCATGTTCCGCAATTGCGGCGTGGCGCCAGCCAGCAGCGCCTGATGCAACACGGGGAAGCGCCGGGCCACCAGCGGGTCGCGGGCCAGCGCCGTCATGCGGACCGTTGCGCCGGCCCGCAGCGTCCCGTCCGGCAGCCAATCCAGGCCACCCAAGCCGTCGCTCCGGTTCAGGTCCACCAGCAGGTCCGGCGTTTCGGCCCCGGTCTTCATCAGGTCGATCAGGCTGGTGCCACCGGCCAAATACCGCGCCCCGGGCCGCATGGCGGCGCGCGCATCCGCGGCCGACGCGGCCCGGTGATAGGCGAACGGGGTCATGGCGCGGTCCCTGGTCCGGCCGCGTCCAGCACGGCGGCGACGATGTTGGGGTAGCACCCGCAACGGCACTGGTTCTCCAGCCCCTCCACCACGGCCTCCCGCGTCAGGCCCGGCTGCTCGGCCATCAGCCCAAGGGCCGACATGACCTGACCGGATGTGCAGTAGCCGCACTGGAAGGCATCGTGCGCGATGAATGCCGCCTGCAACGGGTGCAGCGTGCCGTCCGGCGCGGCGACGCCCTCGATGGTCTGGATCGACTGTCCATCGTGCATGATGGCCAGCGTCAAACAGGACAATTGCCGCTCGCCGTCCACCAGCACCGTGCAGCAGCCGCAAACCCCGTGGTCGCAACCCTTCTTGGTGCCCCACAGTTCCAGGTGGTCGCGCAGCGCGTCGAGCAGCGTGACCCGTGGGTCGAGCCCGACCAGCGTGCGGTCCTTGCCGTTGACCCGGAGGCGGACGATGGCCTGTGGCATCGGCTCGGACTGGTCCATCACCCGTCCGCCCGCAGCTTCGGTATCAAGGCAGCGAGGCGGCGCACCAACTCCTTCGGCTGCTCCTCAGGGATGAAGTGGCCGCAGCCCGGCAGCACACTGGCTTCGACCCGCTCGGCGACGAGCCTGGCCATCTCACCCATCGCCGCGCCCATGCTAGCCTCGCCGCCCAGGGCGAGGACCGGCGCGCGCAGCTTGTCGCGGGCCAGCGGCGCGGTCTGTTCCGCCGACCGCGGGACGGAGCGATACACGCCGAATGCCCCCGCGACCCCGCCGGGTGCTGCGAAGGAGCGCAGGTACTCGTCCACCGCGGCCGGTTCGATCGCGGCCGGATCGGCGGCATAGTGATCGTAGTTCCACTGAAGGAACGCGCGCTCGTGGCCGTTGCCGACGAGCTGCTCCGCCATATCCGGCGCCAGCGCCATCATCCAGAACCACAGCCCGCCGCGCTTGGTGCCTTCGGACGTGTAGGCGATGAACTTGGCCAGCACGTCGGCCAGCAACACCGGTTCCTCCATGAGGCAGAGCGCGGCCACCTCGTCCGGGTAGGCGTGCGCCCAGAGCGTCGCGGGATTCACGCCCATGTCGTGCGCGACCAGCGTGATCGGGCGCCCGCCGCCGAACCCGGTCTCATGCACCAGGGCGCGGAAGTCGCCGACCAGGCCCAACCCGTCATAGCCCTCCGGCCCCGCTGGCTTGTCCGAGTCGCCGTAACCACGCATGTCCGGCACCAGCACGGCGCAGCCGCGGGCCGCGAGGAGCGGGGCGACCTTGCGCCAGGTGTGCGAGGTGCCCAGGAAGCCATGCCAGAGCAGAACTGGCGGCCCGGCCGGGTCGCCGCCAATGCGGCAGTGCAGGCGCACGCCGTTCGCATCCACCATGCGCCCGGCAAGGCCGGAGATGGCGGCGGACGAGGCCGCGGCTTGGCTCACTGCCCGCCCTGCCCATGGCCGCCCTGCGTGATGGGAGAGGCGTCCATCACGAAGCGGAACTCGTGCACCAACCCGTCGCGCACCCGCAGCGTGCTGACCGCGGGCAGCGCGACCCGGCGCCCATCCTTGGTTTCGAAATGCGCGATGGCCTCCCATGCGCCGCTGTCCGCGTCGGCCCAGCAGCCGGTCTTCTCGTGGCGCATGGAGGTGATCAGGCCGTAGAACTGCCGGAGCGCGGCGGCGATCGCGGCCTTGCCCTGCGCCGGCGGCTGATTGGCGAAGCGGAAGCTGGCATCGTCGGCGTACCAGCCTGCCAGTTCCTCGGGGTCGAGCCGGTCCACGGTGGCGAAGTGGTCGGCGATCCACGCCTCGCCGAACGGCCTGCTGCTGACGGGCATCCGCTAACCTCCTTGGCTCTGGAACGTGTCAGGCGGCAGGAACTCGACCCCGTAGCGCGGCGCCAGTTCGGCCATGCGCCGCTTCTGTGCAGCGGCCTCCGCATCCGGCAGCGGCGGTGCTGCCTCGGTCGGCACCGGCACGCCGCCCGCGACGAAGAAGCCATCAAGCCCGGCAGGCGCCACGACGTTCAGCACGCGCGCATCCGCCTTGCCCCGGTTCTTGAACATGTGCGGCGCGTTCGCGGGAATATTGACGGCAGCCCCGGCCGCGGCCGTCACCCGCCGGTCGCGGAAGAACACCTCGACCTCGCCCTCGGTCACGAGGAACAGCTCCTCGCAGGCGTGCCGGTGCGGATCGGGGCCGCCGCCGGGCGGGATGTGCATGTCGACCAAGGCGTAGCGCCCGGCCGTGGCCTCGCCCGGGATCAGGATCGTGTAGGTGTCGCCGATGACGGAAAACGACGCTCGCCCGCCGGGTTGGGACAGTGTGAGGACACGCGCAAGATCGTCGGGCGGGATCACCGCGGCGCCCCGGCGAGGTCGGCCGGGTGCGGCAGGCGCTGGTCGAGCGGACGGCCTGCCTCCGACTTCGCCCGCGCCTCCCGGTCCGCCGGCGTGGGCCAGCGGTTGCCACCGGCAAGCGCCAGGCCGCGTAGCCGGGCCGCCACTCGCACGACATTGGCGCCGTGGTGGTGGAAAGCCTGCTGCGCCTCCGCATCCATCGCGTCGGGTCCGACGGGCTGCATGGCGTCGTCCGTCGCCTTCACTGTCGGCCCCCAGTGCATCCCAGCGTGCTCGAAGCCCGGCGTCGTCTTGGGCAGGGTCAGCAGCACCATGCCGCAGGCGGCGAGGTTGGCCAGCATGCTGAGCTGCGCCATCTCGGCGCCGCCGCCCGCCTGGCCGTGCCCGCCGCCCGCGGTGAACACGGCACCCACGCGCCCGACCAAGTCGTCGTAGAACCAGGCTGGCTCACACACCTCGTCCACGAAGCGCTTCATCTTCCAGGTCATGGTCCGCTGGTGCACGGCGGACCCCATCACCAGGGCATCGGCCGCTTGCAGGTCGGCGCGCGTCGCCTCGTCCGCCGAGCGCATCGCCACCGTGGCTCCCTCGGAGCGGGCGCCCTCCGCGACGCGCCCGGCCACCTTGGCCGTGTGGCCCATCCAGGAGTCCACGACGATCAGCACCTGGACGGGGCCGCGCTGGGGCTGGTTCGTGTCGGGCATGGCTTGGTCCTTTCGCGCGTCAGAGTTGCTTGCGGCCTTCGTGGATGCCCTGGAGCCGCTCGGCCACGTAGGACCAGTTCACCACGCCCCACCATGCCTTCAGGTAGTCGGGTGTCCGGTTCTGGTGCTTGAGGTAG
>CAXUJE010000232.1:0-8986 GCA_964251035.1 uncultured Acetobacteraceae bacterium | reverse complement strand
GCCAGCGGCGACACCCGCGACAGCCGCAAGTGCCGCACCTTCCCTGCCACGCGCCCCAGCATGGCCGACAGCCGCCCCAGGTCGGTCAGCCCCCCCGCCGCGTCGGCCCGCGTCGCGCGCAGCAGCACATGGTCCGGCTGGTGCCGCCGCAGCACGTCGTAGATCAGGTCGCTGTTCACCGTCACCTGCCGCCGGCTCTTTTCCTGGCCCGGGTGGTTGCGCTCGATCAGCCCGGCGACCACGGCCACGTTGCGGAACGTCCGACGCAGCATGCTGCTCTCCGCCATCCAGGCTTCCAGGTCGTCGCCCAGCATGTCCTGTTCGAACAATTGGGCGACATCGAGGGGTTCGTAAGCCGACCACACAGCGATCACGTAGTCCGTCGCGACGAAGCCGAGCGGACCGTAGCCGAACCGCTCCATGCGCCGGGTCAGCAGCATGCCGAGCGTCTGGTGCGCGTTGCGGCCCTCGAAGCAGTAGGCCACCAGGAACCAGCGGCCGTTGCGGGGAAAAGTCTCCACCAGCAGGTCGTCGGTCCCCGGCAGTTGCGACCGCTGCGTTTGCAGGCCCAGCCACTCGCGCACAGAAGGCGGGTAGTGCGACCAATTTGCCGGGTCGTGCAGGGTGGCGCGCACCCGGGCGGCGAGGTTCGTGGTCAGCGGATACTTGGACCCGGCATAGGCCGGCACCATCGGCTCGCCGCTGCCGCCCTCCGCGACCTCCACCGTCGTTTCGCGAATCCGTATGTAGCGCAACAGGCGACCGGCGAACATGAAGGTGTCGCCGGGCACCATCATGCTGACGAAGCTTTCCTCCACCTCGCCCAGCGCGCCGCCGCCGCGCCCGGCCAGCCGCACCTTGAGCAGCGGCGCCTCGACGATGGTGCCGAGGTTCATCCGCGCCATGCGCGCCACCCGCTCGCCCCGGATATGTACCAGACCGTCCGCGTCGCGGAACAGCTTGCGGTAGCGGTCATAGGCGGCCAGCGCGTAGCCGCCGTCCTCGACGAAGCGCAGCACGTCGTCAAAATCCGTCCGCGTCAGGCCGGCGTAGGGCGCAGCGCGGCGCACCTCGTCGAACATCGCATCCGGGTGGAACGGGGCGCCCGCCGCCATGAGCAGCAGGTGCTGCGCCAGCACGTCGAGGCCGCCAGGCCGCGGCGGGTTGCCGTCCTGCTCGCGCGCCGCCACGCCCTCGATGGCCGCCTCGCATTCCAGCAGCTCGAACCGGTTAGCCGGGACCAGGATGGCATGCGACGCCTCGTCCATCCGGTGGTTGGCCCGGCCGACGCGCTGCAACAGCCGGCTCACCCCCTTCGGCGCGCCGACCTGGATCACCAAGTCAACGCCGCCCCAGTCGATGCCGAGGTCGAGCGAGGAGGTCGCCACGACTGCGCGCAACTGCCCGGCCGACATCGCCGCTTCCACCTTGCGGCGTTGCCCGATGTCGAGGCTGCCGTGATGCAGCGCGATGGGCAGGGTGTCGGCGTTGATTTTCCACAGCGCCTGGAACAGCAGCTCGCCCTGTGCCCGGGTGTTGACGAACACGATGGTCATGCCGTGCGCGCCGATGCGCTCCAGGATCGCCGACGCGCTGTTGAGGCCCATGTGCCCCGACCACGGCAGCCGGCTGTCCGGCAGCAGGATCGACAGGGCGGGCGGCGCGCCCTGCGCCACCTCGATCAACTCCGGCGCTGTGCCCGCGCCCACGTAGTCCAGCAGCGCCTGCTGGTGCGCGACGGTCGCCGACAGGCCGACGCGGTTCAGACCCGGCACGAGCGAGCCAAGCCGCGCCAGGCATAAGGCGAGCTGGTCGCCCCGCTTGGTGCCGGCCAGCGCGTGCACCTCGTCGATCACCACGGTGGACAGCCCGGCGAAGAGCTGCGGCGCCTCCGCTTGCGACAGCAACAGCGCCAGGCTTTCCGGCGTGGTCAGCAGGATGTTGGGCGGCTGCTCCTTCTGCCGTTTGCGGCGGTTGGCCGGGGTGTCGCCGGTCCGGGTCTCGACCGCGATGGCCAATCCCATCTCATTCACGGGCGCCAACAGGTTGCGGGCGATGTCGGTGGCCAGCGCCTTGAGCGGGCTGACATACAGCGTGTGCAGCCCGGCGCGCGGCGTTGCGGCGAGGTCGATCAGGCTGGCGAGAAACCCGGCCAAGGTCTTGCCGCCGCCGGTCGGCGCGACCAGCAGGGCGCTGCGCCCGGCCCGCGCCGCCGCGATCATCGCGAGCTGGTGCGGCCGCGGCACCCAGCCGCGCCGGGCAAACCAGGACGCGAACGGCTCGGGCAGCGCCAGCAATGTTCCCATAGGCGAGACATAGCCCGGGTAGCCCGGGTGTCAAACGGAGGCGCGATCCCCGGCCTACGTCCCTGCAGGCCCAAGAGTCTATTGGGCCGGCACCGGGCAGCTCATGTCGCCCTCCCTGCAATCAAGGTAGCGGCGCAGAGCTTCGGCACGGGCCTTTGTCAGGCCGGTCTGGCACGTCGAGGCGATCATGGGCTGGATGCTGCCGCCCTGCACGCCTGACGCGGAGAACTCGCACTCCGCATCCCGGAACGCCACCCAGGCCCGCTGCGCCTTGGTGAGGAACTGCCGTGCTTCCGTTTCGCCAGCCAGGCGGGCGATGACTTGGCGATATACGGCGTTGAGCGTCGCGTCCGCCGCCTTGAACTCGCGCAAGGCGCAGCCGTTCAATTCCTGCTGCGTGATCCCCGCGTCGCAGTCCCCCGCCCGGGCCACTGGCATCGCCGCGACCCCGACAGCGCCGGCCAGCAGGGCGGCCCGGACCCATGTGATCCTGACCATTGCTTATCTCCAACCTAACCGTCAGCAGGTTATCGAGCGCAGCGCATTGGACTCCATTCCGGCACTTTATCCAACGTTCATCCGGCATCCACGGTTTTGCGCTGCGACGACCGGCGGCTCTCGCTACACTGGCCCCATGCCGCTGCCCTCCTGGCACCCCGACAGCCTGGCCGACCGGCTGCCCTTCCTGCGCCGCCGCGCGCTGCTGACCCAGGCGACCCGCGCCTTCTTCGCCGCCCGCGGCTACACGGAGGTCGAGACGCCCTATGCCGTCCCAGCGCCGGGCGAGGAGGTGCATCTCCACGCGCTCCGCACCACGGTCCACCGCCCGGACGGCACGGAGCGTCCATTGTGGCTGCACACCAGCCCCGAGTTCGCCATGAAGCGCCTGCTGGCTGCCGGCGCCGGGCCGGTGTTCCAGTTGGCCCGGGTCTGGCGCGACGGCGAGGGCAGCGCCCGCCATGCCGCCGAGTTCACCATGCTGGAATGGTATCGGCCCGGCTTGGACTTCGACGGCCTGATCGAGGAAACCGCGGCCCTGCTCCGCGCCGTGCTGCCGCCGGTCGTGACGAGCGGCGGGATCGAGACCAGCCTCGCCGCGTTCGAACGGCTCTCGGTCGCCGAGGCCTTCTTCCGTTATGCTGGGGCCGACGTGCTCGGCACCGCCGGCGACGCCCCCGGCCTCGCCCGAAGCGCCGGGGCGGCGCTGCGCCCCGGCGAGACGTGGGAGGACCTGTTCTTTCGCCTGTTGCTGGAGCGGGTCGAGCCGCATCTGGGCCGGGCGCATCCCACGGTCCTCACCCACTGGCCCGCCGCCCAGGCGGCACTCGCCCGGCGCGACCCGGCGGACCCGCGCGTGGCGCTGCGCTTCGAGCTGTTCGTCTGCGGCATGGAACTCGCCAACGCCTTCGAGGAGCTGACCGACGCGGCGGAGCAGGAAGCGCGCTTCGTCGAGGACCGCGCCCGGCGCCATGCGCTGTACGGCCCGGACTGGCCGCTGGACGGGGATTTCCTCGCGGCGCTTCGCCACGGGATGCCGCCCTCCGCGGGCATCGCGCTCGGCTTCGACCGCCTGGCGATGCTGGCCGCCGGCGCCGACCGCATCGGCCAGGTGCTCTGGCTGCCTGATTGAAACAAGTGCCGGCGCCGCCACCTCCTGCGGCTGGCATGGGGCGACAGCCGCCAGATTGGCGGGATTCAGCCCAGCCCAGCCCAGCCACCCCCGAAGAACCCGGCTTCGTCAACGGTGCACCTCCTCGGTAAGGAACTCCTTGACGCATGCGCCTGATGGTCTTGCTGACGGCGCTGGCGCTCACCGCCTGCGGCATCAGGCCGACTGGCCGTGCGGGGGCACCGAGCAACGCGGCGGCACCAGCGCGGGGAGCAGTGGTCGATAAGCCGACGCTGATCAGCGGGCGGCGGCGATGGCGGCGTTCATCGCGCGGACGCCGGCCGCCGGACCGTCCGGATGCTGCCAGACCGCGCCCACCACCGCGAGGAAATTGGCGCCGGCTTGCACCAACGGCGCGCAGTTCGCCGCCGTGATGCCGCCGATGGCGACGCAGGGCAGCTCCATCAGCTCGGCCCACCACGCAAGCAGCATGGGGTCGGCGCGGGTCGGGGCGTCCTTGGTGGTGGTCGGGAAGAACGCGCCGAACGCCACGTAGTCCGCGCCGGCCTCGCCCGCCTCCATCGCGAGGTCCCGGCTGTCATGGCAGGTGACGCCCAGCGTGAGGCCGTCGCCCAGCAGCTTACGCGCCTCGGGCGCCGCCATGTCGGTCTGCCCGACATGCGCGCCGTCGCAGCCGGTGGCGCGCACGAGGTCCGCCCGGTCGTTCAGCAGGAACGCGACGCCGCGGGACTGCGTGACCGGGCGCAGCGCGTCGATGGCCCGGCGCCATGCGTCGTCGTCCGCCTCCTTCAGCCGAAGCTGCACCGCCGCCACGTCGCCCGCGTCCAGCGCCTGGGCGAGCGTGTCGGCGAACGGCGGCCCGGCCGCAGCCGGCGTCACGAGGTAGAGCCGGCAAGGGTCCGCCGCCGCCGGCTCCGGGGCTTTGGCCAAGGCTCAGGCTTCGAGGTAAAGGTCGATGATCTTGCCGAGCATCGCCAGCGCCTCCGCTTCCGGACGCTGGAAGGTGTTGCGGCCGATGATGCTGCCGTTGGCGCCGCCGTCGCGGATGCCGCGGATGTCCTCAAGGATGCTGTCCACGTCGCCGCGCGTCTCGCCGCCGGAGAACACGACGAGGCGCCGCCCGTTGAAGCAGCACTGCACCACGTGGGCGACCCGCTTCGCCATGGTCGAGATGTCGATGTCCTGCGTCGCGTAGGTCTTCTTCGCGGCCTCCAGGCTCACCACCGCGGTCGGCGGCTTCACCTTGATGATGTGCGCGCCCAGGAGCGCCGCCATGTGCGCGGCGTAGGCGCAGATATCGACCGCGGTCTCCGCCGCCTTGTCCAGCGCCGGGCCGCGCGGGTAGCTCCACACCACGACGGCGAGGCCCACGGACTTGGCCTCCTCCGCCATCTCGCGCAGCTCTTCCATCTGGGCGAAGGCGTATTCGCTGCCGGGATAGATCGTGAAGCCGATGGCCGAGCAGCCGAGGCGCAGCGCGTCGGCGACCGATCCGGTCACCGCCTGGTCCTTCTCGGTCGCCAGGCTGTTGCTGCTGTTCACCTTCAGGATGGTCGGCAGCGCGCCGGCGTAGGTGCCCGCCCCGGCCTCGATCATGCCGAGCGGCGCCGCGTAGGCGTTCAGCCCGGCCGCCAGCGCCAGGCGGAAATGGTACTGCGGGTCGTAGGCCGCCGGGTTCGGCGCGAAGCTGCGGGCCGGGCCGTGCTCGAAGCCCTGATCGACCGGCAGGATCACCATCTTGCCGGTGCCGGACAGCCGGCCCTGCATCAGGATGCGGGCGAGGTTCGCCTTGGTCCCCGGGTTGTCGCTCTCGTAGTTGCTCAGGATCGCTTTGACGGTCGATGTGACTTCCATGGTGGCCCCCAGTTTCCGCTGCACGAGTTGCCGCTGCACGCTGGCGCGCGGCTTAGCCGATGGGCGCGCGCCTGTCACGCCAAGCCAGGCGTCCAGTCGCCGCAAGGCCCCGCGTTCATTCAGATCCAATGCGTCCGGCGGCTCCGCGAGCAGCCGCGCGCCCTGTGCGGCGGCGCGTTCGGCGATGTCGGCGAAGGCCGGGCCGGGCCGCAGGACGACCACGCGGCAGCCGAGGCTCAGCGCCTCCAGCGCGCGGCCCGGCGCGTCGCCGCAGTCCAGCACGTCCGGCGGGTCGAGCGCCGGGAACTCGGCCCACAAGGCGGCAACCAGGGCACGCCACCAGGCCACGCCGGCGTAGGACGGCGCGCCCGGCGCGGAAAGCAGGGTGACAGGGCGCCCGGGCCGCAGCGCCGCCCGCCCGTGCGGCAGGCCATGGATGATAACGGCTGGCGGAAGCACCATGCTTGACGTTCAAGCGGTTACACGCTTTCTGTTCAAGTCGGAACGAAGCCCCGGGACAGAGCCATGGACAACGAGACCCAACCGGCCCAGACCGCACCTGGCAAGGCCGCCCATCCCGCCGAACGGCTGGAAGCAGCACTTGCGCGCATCGCCCGGCAGGCCAGCGCGCCCGACCCGGTGGCGACCGAGGTCGCCGCCCGGCTTGACGGCCTGATCGCGCAACTGCGCAGCGCGTTGGAAAAGTAGGAAACCGCGGCCATGGCCCAGCTCACCGTGAAGATCAACGGCTACGCCTACACCGTCGCCTGTGCGGACGGGCAGGAGCAGCACTTGCAGGCCATGGCCGAGCAGGTCGAGTCGCGGGTGGACCGGATCAGGGCGCTCGGCAGCCAGAGCGGCGAGGCGCGCCTGCTGGTGCAGGCCGCGCTGCTGATGGCGGACGAGCTGCACGACCTGAAGCTGGAGATGGCGGCGCTGCGCCGGGCCAGGCCGGTGACGGCGGAGGACGGTGCGCTCAATGACCGCCTGTCGGCGCTGGCCGACCACGCCGAGGAGATTGCAGCGACGCTGGAAAGGCACTAAGATGCCATGGCGGGGCTGCCCGGTGCGTCAGGTACTACACCCCCGGGGCCAATAAGCACTCCCTTGGGAGCTGGCTCTACTGTGATCGTGGTCACGGCAACCGGTGCCCACCTGCGCAAGCAGGCTTCGGGAGGGTGAGACGCCAACGGCCAGGGTGGCTCCGTATCCTTTTAATGTTCCAAGACAAGCAACAGCAGCGCGCCGCCGCCATCGCCGCCCGGGCCGGACAGGACCTGGCGCTCGGCATGCACCTGGCCGGGCGGCTCCTCGCAGGCTGGCGGTTCCGGCCCGGCTCGGTCATCGCCGGATTCTGGCCTTTGGCCGGGGAAATCGACATCCGCCCGCTGCTGCTGGCCTTGGCCGGGCGGGGCCACCCGGTTGTGCTTCCCGTGACGCCGGCGCGCGGCAACCCCCTGAGTTTTCAGCGTTGGCGGCCCGGCGACGTGCTGGTCCGCGAACGGTTCGGCACGGTCCGGCCCACCGGCGAACCCATGGCGCCCGATCTGTTGCTCGTGCCGCTGCTCGCCTTCGACGGCGCGTGCCGGCGCTTGGGCTACGGCGGCGGCTTCTACGACCGGACCCTCGCCGGCCTGCCCGGACGCACCGCCATCGGCTGCGCCTTCGCGGTGCAGCGCGTGGACGGCGTGGCGACGGACGTGCATGACATCCCGCTCCACGCCGTCGCGACCGAGCGCGGCCTCACCTTTCCGAAGGACTGACCATGCGTATCTTGTTCCTGGGCGACGTGGTCGGGCGGTCCGGCCGGGACGCCTTGGCCGCCACCCTGCCGCGGCTGCGCGCCAGGCTGCTGGCAGACCTGGTGGTGGTGAACGGGGAGAACGCCAGCCACGGCTTCGGCCTCGCGCCCGAGATGGCGCAGGCCATGTTCGCCGCGGGCGCCGACGTGATCACGCTCGGCAACCATTCCTGGGACCGGCGGGAGCTGATCCCCTTTATCGCGCAGGAGCCGCGGGTGATCCGTCCGCTGAACTTCCCGCCGGGCACGCCGGGCGCCGGGTCGTTCGTCGTGGCGCTGGCGGACGGGCGCCGGGCGCTGGTGCTGAACGCCATGGGCCGGCTGTTCATGGACGCGCTGGATTGCCCGTTCCGCGGCACGGCGGAACTGCTCGCGCGTTACAAGCTCGGCGCCAGCGTGTCGGCGGTCGTGGCCGATTTCCACGCGGAGGCGACGAGCGAGAAGATGGCCTATGCCCATTCCTTCGACGGCGCCGTGTCGCTCGTGGTTGGCACCCACACGCACTGCCCGTCGGCCGACCACCAGATCCTACCCGGCGGCACCGCGTTCCAGTCGGATGCCGGCATGTGCGGCGACTACGACAGCGTGATCGGCATGGCGAAGGAGGGCGCCGCCGCCCGGTTCTGGTCCAAGATGCCCGGCGAGCGGATGCAGCCGGCGGGCGGGGAGGCGACGGTGTGCGGATTGTTCGTGGTGACGGATGACCGGACGGGCCTGGCGGTGAGCGTGGAGCCGGTACGGGTGGGGGGGCGGCTGTCGCAGGCGATGCCAAGTGGCGTCTCGGTCTGAATATTTGCAACTGGTGCGAGGCAGACCGAAAAACCCGTCCGAGCTTTTAGCCGAACACCAAATCCAGCTTTATAACGATCTCCGGCGCGAGGGCGAGGCCGACTTGGTCGCCTGGCTGGTGCGTGGTCATCTCGCCATAGGCATCGCCGTCCGGCTTCCGGTAGGCGCACAGCACGCGGCGCTGCAAATCGACGATCCACAGCTCGGCGATGCCGGCGCGCGAGTACAAGGGCAATTTCACCTTTTGGTCGAAGCGGAGCGAACTGTCTGCCACTTCTACCAGGAGCAGGACATCGGCAGGGCCGGGTCGCTCACCCGTCGCGTAGAAGTCAGCGCGCCGCCGCAAGACGGCCAAGTCGGGCTGCGGTTCGCTCGACCGATCAAGCCGGATCGGGTTCTGCGGCGATACGATCGCGCGGCCAGCGCACGCCATGAACAGCGCCTCGTTCAACCCGCAAACGATGGCCGCATGGCCCTGGCCTATCGGCGCCATGTCGATCAGGTCCCCATCGATCAATTCTATCCGGTCGCCCTCGCCAAAGATGCCGGCTTCGGCCATGCGATGATACTCGTCCACATCCAGCCTGTGCCGAGCGGGCGCGGTCG
>CAXUJE010000231.1:0-8991 GCA_964251035.1 uncultured Acetobacteraceae bacterium | reverse complement strand
GCGGCGCGCCGGAGGGCCGGCCGCGCCGCGGGGCCGACTTCCTGCGGGCCGAGGCCCGGCGGCGCCTTTCGGCGCTGGCCGTCGCCAAGGCCGCCGCCGCCCGGCTCGCGCCGCGGCGCGTGGTGGTCAAGGACACGCGCACCCGCTGGGGGAGCTGCACCGCGGACGGGACCCTGATGTTCTGCTGGCGCCTGGTGATGGCGCCGCCGCACGTGCAGGACTACGTGGTCGGGCACGAGGTCGCGCACCTCCGCCACATGGACCACGGCCAAGGCTTCTGGGCGCTGGTGGCGCAGCTCACGCCGCACAAGCGGCTTGCGACGCAATGGCTCGACGCCCATGGCCCCGGCCTGATGCGGATGGGGGCGCCCGGCGACTGACGCCGGGCGCCCCCATCGGCCCGGGCTGCTATGGCTTGCCCTTGATCCGGTCCCGCAGGGACCAGGCGGCGCCGCGGTCGTCGAAATCGGCGGTGTCGTCCAGGATGGCGTCCAAGGCCTGCGCCGCCTCCTCCGGCCTGCCCACGGCGTTCAGGGCGCTGGCCAGGTGGAACTTGACGGTCCGGTCGTTGGGGCGCCGCTGCGCGGCCTCCCGCAGCAGCGGCAAGGCGTCCGCGGCGGCCCCTTCCTTCGTCATGATCCAGCCCAGGGTGTCCGATGTTTCCCCGGACGGCGCCAGCAAATGGGCGCGCTGCGCCAGGCCCCGTGCCCGGGAGTCGCCCTTCGCCTGGTAGACCCAGGCGAGGTTGTTCAGCGCGATGGCGTCGTTCGGGCGCTTGTTGAGCACGGCCTGCAGGTGCTGCTCGGCGTCCTTGCTGCGCCCGGCGGAGATGTCGAGCGTCGCGAGCATCTGCGTCGCGTCGGCGTCGTCGGGATGCTGCGCGATCCACGCCTGCAACTGCTGCGCGGCCTGCTCTTGGCCGCCGCCGGACGCCAACGCGCCGGCCGTGCGCAGCACCAGCGCCGTCGAGGGGTTCGCCTTCAGCTCGGCGGCAAAGGCCTGGGCGGCGTCGCCGTAGCGGCGGGCGCCCATGAAGGTGTCGCCCTTGATGACCGCCGACGCCGGCAGGTTGGCCGGGTCGCGCCGCAGCTCGTCCGCCATCGCCAGCGCCCCGCTGATCCCCGACCGGCGCTGCTCGGCGAAGATCAGCGTGTTCATCATGCCGAGGTTGCCCGGCGACAGCTTGAGGCCCTCCTGCAGCGCCGCCTCCGCGCCGTCCAGGTCGTTGGTGTTCAGCGCCAGCGAGACCAGCGCCCGCCGGGTCTCCAGATCCTGCGGCGTGCCCGCCAGGATCTGGCGGTAGGACGCCTTGGCGCCGTTCATGTCGCCGTCCGCGACCTGCGCCCGCGCCTGCGCCGCCAGCAGGACCGGCGGCGGCGGGCCGCTTTCAAGCGCCTGGCGCAGCACGTCCAACGCCTTCCGCGGTTCCTTGGCCTTGACGTGCAGGTCCGCCAGGGCCGCGGTCAGGGCCGGGTTGGACGGGGCGGCCGCCCGCGCGGCCTCCATGGCCGCAATGGCCTGCGGCAGTTTATTGTCCCCCACCAAGGATTGCACGAGCGGCGTCAACGCCTCCAGGTTGGCATGGTTCTTGGCCAGCATCCCGTTCAGCACCGCCTCCGCCTCCGGCTTGCGGTTCTGCAGGATGAGCACCTTGCCCAGGTTCACGCGGGCCGTGTCCGACGCCGGGAACTTGTCGGCGACCGCGGCGAACTGCGCCCGCGCGCCTTCGAGGTCCATGCGCGCCAGCTTGACCATGCCGGTCAGGATGCCGACCATCTCCGTTTCGCCGTTCTGCTGGCGCATGCGGTCGAGTGCCGCCTGCGCCTTCTCGACATCGCCGGAACTCAGCGCCGTGGCGACCAGCGCCTCCCCGGCGTCGGGCTGCCTCGGCTGGATGTCCAGCGCCTTCTCAAGCGCCGCCGTGGCGCCCGGCATGTCGCCGAGCTGCATGCGGGTGGATGCGAGCCGCGTCAGGATCTCTGGGCTGCCCGGCGCGAGCGACGCCGCTTCCTGGAAGGTGCGGGACGCGAGCTGCGCCTGGCCCTGGATGGCGTAGGCCCGGCCCAAGAGGTCCAGCGTTTCCGCCGTGTTCGCCCCGGCGGCGATCGCCTTGTTCAGCACCGCCACCGCGCGCTCCGGCCGCTGCGCGCCGAGCTCGACCCGGGCCAGCAGGCGCGCGCCGTCGAAGTCCGTCGGCGCCTGCGCGACGTAGCGGAGCGCCGCGTCCACCGCCTGCTCGGTTTGGCCGAGGTTCGACTTGATGAGCGCCTGGAAGTACAGCCCGCGCGGGAAACGCTGGATGACGCCTGAGAGCTGCTCCAAGGCGAGGTCCGCGTCGGCGTACCGCCCGGCGCGCACCAGCAGCACCATGTCGAGGTAGACCGCCCCGGCATTCTGCGGCTCGGCCGCCAGCACCTTGTTGACGTCGGTCCGCGCCTTCACGTCCTCGCCCGCCACGAGGTACTGGTTGGCCCGCTCCAGCAGCATGCCGAGCGAGCTGGGCGCGGCTGCGACCGCGCGCTCCAGGTAGGCGAGCGCGCCGGCCTCGTCGCCCTTGGCGGCCAGGAGCTGCCCTTTCAGCACCAGCGCGTCCGCCCGCTTCTCGTTGAGCGCCAGCACGTGGTCCACCTGGCGCTCGGCGCCCGACAGGTCCTGCTCGATGACCGAGATCCGGGCCAGGGTCAGGGCGGCGTCCTGGTTGTCCGGCGCCAGCCGTTCCGCCTCGGTCAGGCTGGCCCGCGCGTCGGCGTCGTTGTTCATGCCGATCTGCGCCATGGCGCGCATGACATACGCTTTCGCGGCCTCCTCCGGCTCGGCGGCCGGGTCCACCTTCACTTCGGACAGCACGTCCGCGAAGCGCTGCTGCGCCAGGTAGGACTGCGCCAGCAGCGGGACGATCACCTTGCGGTCGCAGTTCAGCTCGCAGGCGACCTTCAGCTCCTTCTCCGCCGCGACCGGGTCCGAGGTCTGCAACTGGAGCTGCGCCAGGCGCAGATGCGCCTCCGCGTTGCGCGGGTCGGCCTTGACCGCGTTGCGCAACTCGATCTGGGCGGCGCGCAGGTCGCCTTTCAGCAGCAGGATGCGCGCGTTCCGGATGGGATCGCCGGTGTGGCCGAGCAAGTACCATCCCCCGCCGGCAGCGGCGGCCACGCCGGCCAGGACGAGCGCAGGAAGCAGGAGCTTTCTCATCGGTTCCACCCTTTGTTCTAGGAGAGGGCGTCTTGCGTGGCGGGGTCCTCGGCCCCTGATGCTTCGACACCGTCCGCCGACAGCCCGTGCGCTTCCAGGAGCGCGTAGAGCGTCGGGCGGCTGATGCCGAGCAGGCGCGCGGCGGTCGCCAGCGTCCCGTCGCTGCGGGCCAGCGCGCGCTGCACCACGTCGCGCTCGGCCCGCGCCCGGGCGGTCCGCAGGTCGTAGGCCGTCATGTCCTCCTGGCCCGGCGCCAATTCCAGGTCGGCTGCCGAGGCCAGCCGCTGCTCGCTCATCAGCACGGCGCGCTTCACCCGGTTCTCCAGCTCCCGGATGTTGCCGGGCCAGGGATGGGCGGCGAGCGCCGCCAGCGCATCCTCGGCGAAGCCGCGCACCGGGCGGCCGAACTCCTGGGCGTAGCGGGCCAGGAAATGCCGGGCCAGCAGCAGCTTGTCGCCGCCGCGGTCGCGCAGCGGCGGGATGCGCAGCGTCACCGGGTTCAGCCGGTAGAACAGGTCGCCGCGGAACCGGCCCTGATCGACTTGGTCCTGCAGGACCTGGTTGGTCGCCGACACCACGCGCACGTCCACCTGGATCGGCTGCCGCCCGCCGATGCGCTCCACCCGCTGGTCCTGCAGGAAGCGCAGCAGCTTGACCTGGAGCGTGTGCGGCAGGTCGCCGATCTCGTCCAGGAACAAGGTACCCTTGTTCGCCAGCTCGATCTTGCCGAGCGTCTGCTTCACGGCGCCGGTGAAGGCGCCGCGCTCATGCCCGAACAGCTCGCTTTCCAGCAGCGCCTCGGGGATCGCGCCGCAGTTGATCGCGACGAAGGGCTGCCGCGCCCGCGGGCCGAGGTCGTGCAGCGCCCGGGCCAGCGCCTCCTTGCCGGTGCCGCTCTCGCCGAGCAGCAGGGCGGACACGTTGGCCGCCGCCAGCTTCTCGATGTCGCGGCAGACCTTGAGCATGCCGGGGTCGGCGGTCACGATGTCCTTGACCGGGGAGGGCGAAGGCTCCGACAGGCGCCGGTTCTCGTCCTCCAGCGTGCGCAGGCGCAGGCTGCGCGCCACGATGGTGCCGAGCATGCCGATGTCGACCGGCTTCTCGCAGAAGTCGTAGGCGCCGGCGGCGATGGCCCGCAGCGCGTGCGCGCGGTCGCCGTGGCTGGTGGCGACGATCACCTTGGTGTTGGGCGCTTGCCGCGCCAGGCTGTCCAGGGTCGCGAACCCCTCGCTCACGCCGTCCGGGTCGGGCGGCAGGCCGAGATCCATGATGGCGACCGCCGGGCGCTCCTTTTGCGCCACCGCCAAAGCTTGAAGCCGGGTGTGGGCGAACACCACCTCGCAGGACGGGAAGGCCCAGCGGTACTGGCTGCACAGGCCCACGTCGTCCTCGACAATGAGCAGCTTTGGAAGCAGCTTCGGCATCGGCGCGTTCACCGCCCGGCCTCCGCGAGCAGCGCCGAGCCGGGGGCGTCCGCCCATTCCTCGGGCGCCCCGTTGGCAGTTCCCTGGCCGCCCGGCGCCGCGTGGCCCGGCGTGTCAGCGCGCGGCAGCACCAGGCGCATGGTCGTGCCGGCGCCGGGCGCGCTGATGGCCTGCACGTCGCCGCCGCCTTCCCGCAGCAGTTCCCGCGCTTGGAACGCGCCGATGCCGGAACCTTGGCGCTTGGAGGTGCCGAAGGGCTGGAACAACTGGTCCCGGATGAACTCGGAGGTCATGCCGCACCCCTTGTCGATGATGTCGATGACCACCTGCTGCGCCTCGTGCCGCACGCGGACCCGCACCGGCTCGTTGCCCGACGCCTCGGCCGCGTTGTTCAGCAGGTGGGTGACGGCGGTGTCGAACGCGTCCGGGCTGATCGCCACGGTGGCCGTCGATCCATCGTGCTCCAGCGTCAGCGCCGTCCGCCGTACCCGGCGGTAGGTGGCGAGCAGCGCCTCCAGCCGCGGCGCCGGCGCCATCGCCGCGGGCGCACGGTCGGCGGCCGGCGCGTCCAGCCGGCGCAGCAGGGCGGCGATCTTCTGCACGGAGGCGCCGACGGTTTCCAGCATGTCGCGCTGGAACTCCGGGTTGGCGATGTGGCGCTCGGCGTTGGACAGCAGCAGGGACAACTGGCTCGACACGTTCTTGATGTCGTGCGCGACGAAGGCGAAACGCTTGCCGTAGTCGTGCAGTTGCCGGGTCTGGAGGAGCACGCGCGTGGCGCGCTGTTCGGCCACGAAGCTCGCGGCCTCCCGTCCCACGATGCGCAGCAGGTCGAACACCTCCTGGTCGAGGTCGAACGGCGCCCGCGGCGGCCCGGCCAGCACCAGGCCGATCTGCTGGTCGCCGTCCACCAGCGGGATCGCCAGCCACAGCCGCCCGAGCGGGTCGAGCGGCGGCTCCGGCGTCCCCGTGCCCACGCTGTCGGCGCCATCCAGCACGGCGATCCAGTGGCCGCCGCGCATCGCGGCCACCACGGGATGGTCCGGCGGCACCGGGCTTGCTGCCGGCATGTTCCACGACCCCGACCATTGGAAGGCGCCCACGCCTCCGTCGCGCAGGAACAGCGCGCCGTTCGGGCTGTCGACCACGTCCGCCAGGGCGCGGATCACCCTTGTGTGCAGGGCCGCCCGCCCCTGCGACTTCGTGGCCGAAAGCGTGTCGATGCAGTCGAGCCATTGCTGGCGGTAGTCGTAGCGGCGGGCGAAGAAGTGCTCGACCACCGTGCGGCGCAGGCGGGAGCGGGCGGAGCCGGAGGTGAGCAGCAGGCCGATGCCGATCAGCGCCGCGAAGAACATGCTGGCCTCGGCCATCCAGGCCCAGTCGGCGCCGAACTGCCGGAACGCCTCGCCGGCCGCCGACAGCGCCAGCAGCACCGCGCCGCTCAGGATCAGCGTCGCGCTGTGGAACACGGCGGTGTGGGACAGCTGCAATCCCGCCCGCCAGCGCCGGTCGCGCGCCGCGGCGGCGGCCAGTGGGGGCGCCACGATGACCATGGCGATGGCGTGGGCGCCGGTCAGCGACACCGACGCCTGCTGGAACAGCACCAGGTCGGCGCAGAGCATGATGTCGAAGCACGCGAGGCCGCCCAGCAGCACGCAGGGCAGCGCCACGTGCCACCGGTAATGGTCCGGCAGGTTGAGGTAAAGGTTCTCGATCAACAGCAGCTCGCACACGGCGACGCCGAGGCGGACGGTGATGCCCAGCGACAGGATCGACGGCCGCGGCACGCCGTAGCGGCTCTCGAACGCGACCGCCGCGGCGGCGGCGAGGACCGCGACCGCGCCCGCAGCAGTGAAGGCGCGCCTGGCCCGGCCTGACGGCACGAACCGGCCATACAGGTGCAGGACGAAGGCGTACCATGACAGCGCCCGCAGGTGGTCGAGCGCGTCGGGCAGGACGTGCCAGCCCACCGGCGGCGGCACGGCGAGGGCAGCCGCCCAGGCCGCCGTCACCAGGCAGCACGCGATCAGCAGCAAGCCCGTCAGGTGCCGCGACCGCAGCGCGATGGACGCCGGGAGCACGAGGTAGGCCGCAGCGCAGGCGCCGTAGAGGAGTTGCTTCGTCGGCATCGGCTCTTAGCGCGAGCCTTCCTGGAACAGGATCACCCGCACCGTGGAGAACAGGATGGCGAGGTCGAGCAGCACGCCACGGTGCTTCACGTAATAAAGGTCATAGGACAGCTTCACCCGCGCATCCTCGACCGAGGCGCCGTAGGGGAAGTTCACCTGCGCCCAGCCCGTGAGGCCGGGCTTGACCCGCGCGCGCTCCCGGTAGTGCGGGATGGCCTCCGCGAGCTGCTCGACGAAGTGCGGGCGCTCGGGCCGCGGGCCGATGAAGCTCATCGCGCCCCCCAGCACGTTGATGAGCTGCGGCAGCTCGTCGATCCGGGTGCGCCGCAGGAAGGAGCCAACGCCGGTGACGCGGGGATCGCGCTGCGTGGCCCAGGCCGGCCCGCGCGTCTCGGCATCGACGCGCATGCTGCGGAACTTCAGCAGGGTGAACGGGTGCCCGCCAAGGCCCACCCGCTCCTGCCGGTACAGCACAGGGCCGGGGCCGCTCAGGCGCACAAGGAGGGCCACGATCAGCATGAGCGGCAGGGTGAACACCAGGAAAGCCAGGCTGATGACGATGTCGCCTGCCCGGCTCAGCAGGTCGGACAAGCGCCACCGCGGCGCGTCGAGGCCGGCAATCCAGGCGTCATCGATGCTCGACACGTCCACGCGCTTGAGGCAGCGCTCCCAGAACTGCGCCTCCGTCGCCAATGCGACGCCCTGGGCGGCGTAGCTCGCCTGCTCCCGAGGGGACATGGCCAGCAGGGCGGACCGCGGCAGCACCGCGTCGCGTATCCCGGCGGCGCGCAGGCTGGCCGGCCCGGCGTTCGCGACCGGCCCGACCACCACCTCGAAGAACCCCTCATGCCCGCCGCGGATCGCCGCCACCGTCGTCGCCATCGCGCTCGCGCCGCCCAGCAGCGCGATCGGGCGGACGAGCAGGTTGGACCGCACCGCCGCCAGGAACAGCAGCCGGGTCGCGAACAGGGCCGTGATCCAGGCGGCGCCGACCTTCAGCGGCCACAGGGCGTCAGGACCGATCCACTGGTTCTCCCCGATGCCAAGCGCCTTGCTGACCAGCCAGACCGCCGGGAAGGCCAGCACGCCGCCGAGGGCGGTGTTCAGCAGCAGTCCCCGCATGCGGCGGAACCCCTCCGGCCGGTACAGGCCGATGGCGAACGCCGTGAACCCGCTGGTCAGCGCCAGGATCAGCGAGTGGTTCACGACGGTCGGCTGCACGCTGGCGGCCAGCGATCCGGTGCTGAGGAGGATGTAGGCCAGGCTGAACGACAGCGCGAGCTCGAGAAGCCAAAGCGCGACCATCTCCGGCGAGATATGGTTTTCAACGAAGCGAGTCATTTCAACCTCGTGCACCACGTTTCAGCAAGCAGACGAATTGCAACCCGGAACAATGCCTTCATCCGGGTTGAATATCACCTGCATGGTGAAGCAAACCACACTCCTGGCCTCCAACCTGACGGTTTATAGCAAACCCTCGCAGGCCGCCGTTCCCGCGTGTTCCCGGCGCCACAGGCTTCCTTAAGCTCTCCGGGCGCATTTCGCAACGACATCGCAACATAATTTGCTGCGTGCTGCCCGGGACTGTAGGATGGGCCGCATGGATCGCTTCTGCGCCCCGAAATGGCCTGAATGGACAAAAGGCCGAAACTATCCTGATTGCAAAGGTTTATCGGTTCCCAATACCTCACAGCGTGTTTCCCGAACAAGGCGCGCAGCAAAGCGGAGTCGTGTTTCGCAGCCCGCGCCGCACGCCGACGTGCAGCACGAGACAGGCAAATCGTTGCGTATCCGTTGATTACTGTTGCTGCGATGCAAATTTGGTGGGATGGCTGCCGGGCGACGGAGCCGACTGGCGCCCCCGCGCCGCCTGGCCTTAGATGAAGGGACGCCCTTGAGAACGGCGATGCAAATGCCTGCAGATGGCGGCGAGTCCCTGGGCCCAAGCGTCCGATCGGAAGTCCCTGTCCACGTCCGCGCCGCGTCACCGGTCATCCATTAGGCAGAACACACGGCATCATCATGGCTTCGCAACCCGACCATCTCATTGAACGCGCCGCCGCCTTGCTCAACGCCGGCAAGGCGTCCCGCCCGCGCGCCGTCCCGGCCGATCCGCCCGAAGGCGCTGCGGCGAAGCCGCCAGCTTCCCTGCCGCCGACGCCGCTCCTGCCCAGCCTGGCCTCGACCGTCGTCGCGCTCGCGCCCGACTGCGCGGCCTTGGCCGGCGCCGTCACGGGCCGCGCCCTCTA
>CAXUJE010000230.1:7885-8999 GCA_964251035.1 uncultured Acetobacteraceae bacterium | reverse complement strand
TGGTCGAGCAGGTCCGCGCCCGCTCTGCGGCGATCCGGGCCGAGCGGGAGCAGCTTATCGCGGAGATCGCGGCAGCCTCGTCGCCGGCTCCTGCGTCTCGTGCCTGATCAGGCCATCCGAGGCAGCCGTTGACCGGAGTGCCCGCGCCGGACAAGGCCGCCGCCGCCGCGCCTGCCTCTCAGGAGTGGCGGGTCAGCGACCGCAAGTGGCCATTCACGGCCACGGCCGTTTATCGTTATGCCCTCCCGCGCCTGTCGCTTCCATAACGGTGTTTCTGGGAGCCGGGCGGCAGCGGCAATGCCATGTCCGCCGCTCGTTCCGCCGCTTGCACCGCGGCTTCCGGGATCGCACCCTTCCTGCCGGCCAGCGTGATGGCATACCGCTTGACGCGCCATCCCGTCTGAAAGCGGGTCGTGCCAAGGAAGGTGATCGGCCGCGGCTCATACGTATAGCCGCCTAATCCGGGTGGAACGGCGCTCGCCTGGTGTGCATGCGTTGCAAGCGACCAAACGGCGAGCTTCCGCGCCAGCGATGGCCGTGTCCATCCCAGCGAGGGCCGGCAAGGCCGTGCTCGGCGCCGTTCCGCATGGCCAGGCCGATGTCTCACAGGATCGCAGCGCCCGGCCGCCCCTGTTGACTGCTGCGGAAGGACGCTCCTAAGCTCGGGTCATGGATGCCCTGTGCTTCACCATCGCGAACCGACGCCGACGCCGTGCCCCGGCGGCGGCCTTCGCGGCTGCGTGCAGACCGGCCCCTCGCCCGTGGTGATCACCCTCTTGTAGATCTCCACCAGCCGCAGCGGCCCTCAGCCCGCGCCCTCGAACCCCCGCAGCCCCCGGCTCCGGGGGTTTTTCTTTGCCCGCCTTTCAGGAGAACGCCGTGCAGACCCACGATCCGACCCAGGCCAGCCCCGGCGCAAGCCGCCCGCCTATGAATGCGACGCAGGCAACGGTGCGGCGCCCCACCTGGACCGATGCCGCGGCGATCCGCGGGCTGACGCGCGCGGCCTATGCCAAGTGGGTCCCGGTGATCGGCCGTGCGGCGCAGCCGCTGCCCCCGGGCTACGCCGGGCCCGGGCGCGCCCCCCAGGGGGGCCGGGCGGCTAGGGGCGGCG
>CAXUJE010000230.1:0-7875 GCA_964251035.1 uncultured Acetobacteraceae bacterium | reverse complement strand
TCCGGGGGGTGTCCCCATCGCGGTCCCCGGGGTACTACTATGTGGCCGTGCGGGACCACCTGGTGGACCTGCTGCATAGGGACGGCGAACTGGTTGGGCTGATCGAGATGTTTCCCAAGGCCGACCACCTGCTGGTCGTGAACGTCGCGGTCGCGCCCGCGTTTCAAGGCCGAGGGTTCGGCCTCGTCCTGCTGGCGCACGCCGAGGCGGTCGCAAGGTCGCTCGGGCTTGGGGAGATGCGGCTCTACACCAACGGGCGTTTCACCGATAACCTGCGGCTCTACGGCCGGCTCGGATACCGGGTGGACCGCGAGGAGGTGCATCCGCAACTCGGCGTGGCCGTGTACATGAGCAAGCGCCTCCCCAAGGCCGCCGCCGGGCCTGCACGTCAGGAAAAAGGCTGAACGGCCATATACGCCCCCGGCAGTTTCGCGAGGAGCGCCCCGATGTCCTTGCCCGCGCCGTGCGCGATATCCATTTCGCCGCCCTCGTCACGAGCGGCCCCGAGGGGCTACACGTCTCGCATGCGCCGATGGTGCTTAAGGGAGACGGCGAGGGGACATGGGCCCCGGAGGCGCACGTTGCCCGACCCAACCCGCATCGGACGCTCGCGGGCGCCGGCGTCTCCTCCGTCCCGAACGTGGAAGCCTGGTACGCTCGCCTCCAAGGGCGGCCAGCCTACCGGGACCACGCCATGGTCCTGTTTGACGACCTCAAGGGCAAGCTGGACTATGGGCGCATGGCCATGCAGGACCTGCGCATCTGCTTCGTCGGCGACAGCTTCGTGAACGGCGCCGGGGACGACGAGGCCCTGGGCTGGGCCGGGCGCCTCTGCCGCGCCGCCCGCGGCCGGGGCGTGCCGCTCACCCGCTACGACCTCGGCGTGCGCCGGGACACCAGCACGCTGATCCTGCGCCGCTGCGCGGCCGAGGTGGCCGCCCGCCTTGACGGCGTGCCCTGCGACGGTCGGGTGGTGTTCTCCTTCGGGGCGAACGACGCCACGCATGAGGCGGGACGGCCAAGGGTCGAGCCGGCCGCCACGCTCGCCAACGCCCGCGCGCTGCTGGGCTGGTCGCGTGGGCGCCACCCGACGCTGATGGTGGGGCCGCCGCCGATTGCGGACGACCCGGCGCACGACGCCCGCGTGGCGGTGCTCTCGGCGGCGCTGGAACGGCTCTGCGGCGAGTTGGGAGTGCCCTTTCTGGACTTGCACGGGCCGCTGTCGGGCGACGCGACCTGGCGTGCGGAGGCGCTGGCCGGCGATGGCGCCCACCCCAACGCCGAGGGCTATGCCCGGGCTGCCGCTCTGGTGGAGGCGTGGACGCCCTGGCGGGGCTGGACCTCATGGCAGAACCATGGAGGCGCTCGATGAAGAACGAACGTCCATGCGTGATCCGTCCTGCCACGCCGGACGACATAGGCAGGGTCAGGAGCCTGCTCGTCGCGACGTGGCACGACACGTACGACGGCCTGCTCGGCGTCGATCAGGTCACGGACACGACCGACCGGTGGCACGCCCTGGACGTGCTGGCAACGCAGTCGGCGCGTCCAAACGCCTCGTTCCTGGTGGCGCTCCAGGACAATGAGATGGTCGGCCACGCCTTCGCGGTCGAGCAGGATGGGGGCGTCCTGCTGCTCTCCCGCCTTTATGTCCTGCCGGCCCGCCAGCGTCAGGGCATCGGCGGAGGGCTGCTCCGGGCGGCGATGGGGCGCTACCCCGGCACGACCCGCGTGCAACTCGTCGTCGAGGCCAGGAACGCGAAGGCCCTGGCCTTCTACGGCCGGCACGGGTTCGTGGTGACAGGCGAGATTGAAGAGGAAGGATCGAGACCGTACCGCATGGAGATGGCCGTCGGTGGTGGCCGTGTTCCACGGCCTGAGCCGGCTGGCAATGCCTCGGGACTACAAGGATGCAACAGCGAGGACGAGGACAAATCCAAGTGGGCCTGAGAGGAAGCTGCTTGTGCGGAGCCGTGCGTTACGAGGTGGACCAACTCGACATGGCGATCGTGCACTGCCACTGCGTGACCTGCCGCAAGGCGCACGCCGCGGCCTATGCCTCCACGGCCGGGGTCATGCGCGAGCACTTCCACTGGACGGGGGGCGAGGGCAGGTTGTCCGCCTACGGGTCCTCGCCGGGCAAGCTGCGCCGCTTCTGCTCGGTATGCGGCACGCATTTGCTGGCCGAGCGCCCAGCGCAGCCGCACGTGGTCCTGCGGGTGGCGACGCTGGACGATGACCCGGGCACGCGGCCGGCCATGCGCATCTGGACCTCGCATGACGCGCCTTGGCTCGCGGACGGCGAGGACGTGCCCCGCTACCCCGAGTGGCAGCCGGGCCGCTGACGCTTGCCGGCCATCGCCAACCCGGACGGCTTGGCGTTAGCATGGGTCCCATGACCCTTCACGCCTGGCTCAGCTTCCTTCTCGCCACCACGCTGCTGCTCGTCGTCCCGGGCCCGACCCTGCTGCTGGTGATCGGCCAGTCCCTGGGCGGGGGACGGCGGCGCGCGCTGCCGCTGGTCGCCGGGGTGGCGCTTGGGGACCTGACCGCCATCACGCTGTCGCTGGCCGGGCTGGGCGCTGTGCTGGCGGCCTCGGCGGAGGCGTTCATGGTGCTGAAGTGGGCGGGTGCGGCCTATCTGGTGGTCCTCGGCGTGAAGATGTGGCGTGCGCCCGTCTCCGCCGACGCGGCGCCGCCGCTGAGGGCGCAGGCCGCGTTCCGCCAGGCCTGCGTGGTCACGGCGCTGAACCCCAACGGCATTGCCTTCTTCGTCGCCTTCGTGCCGCAGTTCATCTCGCCCGCCGCCCCCTTCCTGCCCCAGGCTGCGATCCTGGTCGCCAGCTTCGTCACGCTCGCGGCGGCCAACACGCTGGTCTACGCGCTGCTGGCCGGGCAGATGTCCTCGCTGGTGCGGCGCCCGTCCGTGCGCCGCGGGTTCAACCGGACCGGCGGCGGCGTGCTGGTGGGGGCGGGGCTTGCCCTCGTGTTCAGGCGCTGACGGCGCACCAACACTGGCTTGGACCTCGGCGGCGCGCAAACGCATCGACCACGGCGCCGCTTTGCCCATCCGCAGACCGCCCGCTTACATGAAGCACAGCTTGTCGCCCCCGGGCCGCGGCAGGCGGCGCGGCAGCCAAGCATCCTGGCCAGGGGGCGTCGCCGAAGCTGTGCAGAAGGTGCCAAAGGTCCGCGACCTGGACGGTCGTCGGTGCGCCGCGTCGGACGCGATCAGCACAGGCGAAGGACCAATTCGAGGCGGCGTGCACGCTTTACGGCATCGACGACGCGCTGGCGCCGCAGCCGCAGATGTGCGCCGGCCACATGCTTTCGGATGACCACCTGACGTGGGAATGCACCTTGCGGGACGGGCTGCGCTTCCATGACGGAGAGCCGGTGCGCGCGGCCGATTGATGGATTGGGGCACGCTGGTGTCCCGCCGGGTGAAGCAGGACAGTCCGGGGCAGGGGGATGGAACGCGTTCTGCACGACCTGGGCCGGCTTGGCGTTGCCAAACCCCGGCAGCTCGTTTCCCTTGCAGGCGATCGGGCGGAAGGGATGGTTGGGCTGGTACTCCAATCCCAAGATGGTCGCCCTGCACGACCGCTGGTTCGAGGCGCCAGACCTGGCAGCGCAGAAAGCGGTCAAGGACATGCAGCAAGAGGCCTTCGCCAGCCCGCCGTTCCTGCCGCCGGGACAATGGAGGCAGCCCTGGGCGTTCCGCAACACGCTGAAGAACTTCGTCCGTTGCGGCAACGTGCTGTTCTGGGGCGTGGAGCGCGCGTAGCAGAAGGCGAGGCGTCACTCCATCACGGGCGCCAGCTTCGCGACGGACTCGACGTCATCGCCAAGCCATTTGGGGTTCTTGGCGGTGCCGTCGAACGTCGCGCTGGTCTTGAACAGCTCGTACTTGCCCTCGAGGGCGTGAGGACGGCTGCGGGCCAGCAGTTCCGCGACCTTCGCCTTGTCCATCGGCTGGAAGGTGCGGACCGCCTCGAAGGCTTGGTCGAGGTCGCGCTGGCTTTCCATGCCGGTGATGACGACGGAGGTCGGCAGGTTGAGGGAATAGTGCAGGTATTCGAGCGGGGTGATCGACGCCCCGCTCTTCAGCAGCACGCTGTCGGCGAAGGCCTTCATCCCGAGCACGGCGATCCCATGCTCGACCAGATAGGGCAGCACAAGGTGCGCGAAGCTGCGGAAATGCGCGTCCATGACGTTCAGCGGCATCTGGACCGCGTCGAAATGGAACCCGCGCTCGGCCGCCACCGCCAGCATCTGCAGGTGGATGCGCGGGTCCTTGTGCCCGGTGAAGCCGATGAAGCGCAGCTTGCCCGCCTGCTTCGCCTCGGTGAACGCCTCCATCGCGCCGCCCTCGGCGAAGATGCGGTCGGGATCGTCGTAGCGCAGGATCTCGTGGTGCTGCACCAAGTCGATCCGGTCCGTGCGCATCCGCTTGAGGGAGGTGTCGATCTGGCTGGCCGCCTCCTTCTTCGTGCGCCCGTCCATCTTGGACATGAGGAAGACCTTGTCCCGGTACCCGCCTTGGTCGAGCGCCACGCCGACGCGCAGCTCGGACCGGCCCTCGTTGTAGTCCCAGCAGTTGTCGATGAAGGTGATGCCGCGGTCCACGCCCTCGTGCACGAGGCGCACGGCCTCCTCGTCGGTGACGGCGCTCTTGCCGAGATGGAAGCCGCCCATGCCGACGGCCGAGATCATCTCGTTCGTACGCCCGAAGCGGCGGTAGAGCATGTCGCCGCGACGCTCGCCGGGGTCGGTCACGAAGGGCAGCGCCGCCGGGTCCGGCACCCGAGTGGTTGGCAGCGCTGTGCTTGCCAGGGCCGCGTTGCCCGATGCCCCGCCTGACGCCGCCGTGGGAAGGCTACTTTCAGTTGCCATCGACTCTCTCCTGAAACCCTATAGTAAGGCCATGGGCAGGATGATGGTTCCTCCTTTCCCGGTCGATTGCGGGTTGGCGCTTGATAGAGGCCGGGCATCGCCGGCGTGACCGCCCCCAAGCATCGAGGGAGCTAGGAAGCGGATGTTCACCATCTTGAACCCGGCGAGTGCTGCGCTCCTGCGAGCAGTTCGACGGGGCCGTCCGCATGAAGCCGTCCTTCAACTATGACCGGGCAACTATGACCGGGTGGTGGACGTGATGGAAAGGGAGGAGCTGGCGTGTTCCACATGGCTTCTGCTCGGACACGCCAGGGGGGCAAGACAGGTCGCGCATGCCGACCGTTCCGGCACTTGGCACGGCACAGACCATGGAAGGTCAGCGTCCATTCGAGTGCGGCTGTTCCGGGCTGCCCAGCTTGGCTGACGCCCGGCTTGGCTGACAAGGAGCCGCTCTTGCCCATATGGGGCGACATGTCTGAAGTGTTCGTCTGGTTCGACGGCGGCTGCCCTCTTTGCCGCCGGGAGATTGCCTTGATGCGCCGGCTGGACCGTCGGCACGCCATCGTCTTTTTGGACGTGGCGCGGGAAGACGTCGCGTGTCCGATCGACCGTGCGGCACTGCTGACCCGACTCCATGCCCTGGAGGACGGCCGGATGCTGTCCGGAGCCGCCGCCTTTGCCGCCATGTGGCGAGCGATCCCGTGGTTTCGTCCACTCGGGCTGGCTGCACGGAATCCATGCGTCCTTGCGACGCTGGAAACCCTATATTGCCGGTTCCTGAAATTGCGTCCCAAGCTGCAGCGCTTGGCGCGGCAGTGGGACGCGCCGGAGCCAACATAACCAGCCGCAACCTCGGCCGGACTGGCGGCACGGTGCTGAAGTCTGTGGCCGGCCAGCTTTTCAACGGCCATGTTTCATGCCGGTCACGGGCAAAGAAGCGTTCGGCGCCGGCGTTCCGCCGTGATGGGCGGCTTTGCACGGCCGGTGCCTTGGTCCCGGCATCGCGGCCCGGTTGGCCTTCGCCCCACATTTTTCGGCCGATCCACTCCGATGTGTGATGCTTGCGTGCTTTCAGCGGCCACGCTGGCCGTGTAGCGTGACGGGCCATGCCGGATCCATTCGACCTCGACCGCTTCGTGCAGGTTCA
Source organism: uncultured Acetobacteraceae bacterium (assembly GCA_964251035.1). Classification (GTDB taxonomy): domain Bacteria; phylum Pseudomonadota; class Alphaproteobacteria; order Acetobacterales; family Acetobacteraceae; genus CAHJXG01. The sequence continues at coordinate 1,832 of CAXUJE010000230.1, read as the reverse complement.
GGACCCCGTCCTGACGCAGGTTCGCCTTGAATTGGGCGAGGGCCGCAAACGCAGCCATTGGATGTGGTTCGTATTTCCGCAACTGAGCGGCCTTGGGCACAGCCCCATGGCCCGGCGTTATGCCATCGCTTCCCTGGCCGAAGCTCAAGCCTACCTGGAGCACCCGGTTCTGGGACCACGGCTCACCGAATGCACCGAGTTGATTGACAAGGTCGAGGGCCGGTCGATCCACCAGATCCTCGGCAGCCCGGACGACCTGAAGTTCCGTTCCTCAATGACCCTGTTTGCGCTGGCGCAGCAGGACGGGCCGGTGTTCCGGCGCGCGTTGCGGAAGCACTTCGATGGCACCCTGGATCCGCTGACAATCGAAAAGCTTTCCCGTTCCTGACTCTTTCTGATCCCACGGCATCGGTTCGTTTGGGACGTGACCCATGGCGCTCCCTTATGCTCCATCCTGCCGGCGACAAGGACTCCAGCAGTCCCACGGCCCGCAGCCGCCTGCGCCGGCGGCACGTCCGGCCGGTGATCCCGAGCAAAAGCAACCAGCGCCGGCAGCCCCGCTTCAACCGCGACACCTACCGGCAGCGCAATCGCATTGAGCGCCTGATCGACCGCCTCAAGCAGTTCCGCCGCATCGCTACCCGCTACGAGAAGCGCGGCGTCAACTCCCTCGCCATGGTCACGCTCGGCATGATCCTGCCCTGGCTGTAGCCGCCCAGTTTGCAGATATGTCCGAGCGTTCGTCGGGCACCTTGTAGAGCTTGTGTGACGCCTCGGCCGATGCCGGTGCGGGTGTCGCCTTGGGCTGCCCCGGGCGGCGTTTCTCGCGCAGCCGGCCCCTGTCGCCGCGGATGGTCAGCAGTGGCGGCGGTGCAAAAGCCTGCCCAGGATCGCGGCCGCCACGACGGGGCCGCCCAGCACCGTCCCCCAGTCGCCCACGGCCCCCAGTCGCCCACGGCGCGGCTGGAGCTGATCAGGACGCTGCCCCGCTCATGGCGGCGGCTTATGAGCTGGAACAGCAGAGGTGCCGCCGCGGTCCCGGGCGGCAGCCTGACGACGAAGTCGTCGCAGGGAGGTGGCCGGACCTGTCCACACGCGCCGATGCAAGCATTGCGCGGGGACCAGCAGCTTGGGGTTGCCCAACTGCGCCAGCCGCTGTTGCAGCCTTTCTTCCGCCTGCCTCTCCGCCGGCGCCGTCACCCAGGCCGTCGCCGCGGTGAGAGGAACGCTTCCACACGAGCCTGGACGGGCTCACCCCAGCAGCCTTTGCAACCCCGCCCCAAGCCGGGGCATACGGAGGAAGGACTCTCCTCATGAACGAGGGCACGTCGGGGACAGGGGCAGCAGCGGCAGCCCGCCGTGGCGGCGCCGGGCACGCGCGCCATGGCGGACACAGGCCAGGAGGCCTGGTCCGCGCCCCTGGGCCGGAAAGGGCCGGGCAACAGCGTCCCCCTGGACGGCTTCGCCGCGCCTGCCGCCGCCCGCTCCATGCCGCTCCAGCCGCCCCCCTCGGGTTTCGGCGGCCTCGACTGGCTGGACAAGAAGACCGAGGCGGCCGGCCAGGTGCGCGGCCTCGCCAAGGCCGATCCCACCTTGGGCAAGAGCCTCGCCCTGCTGCGCGGCGTCGGAGCGAAGCTCCGCTTTCGCCGTGAACCGAGAGGCCAGACGCGCAGCGTCAGTTCCGCGCAAGCCGCAAGCGCGGGTTCGCCGGACGTCGCCGAGTTCCACGCCCAAAGCCCGCGCCGCCTTGGCCGGCCCTCGCCCAGCGGGCACAGCCCCGGCTCGTCCGTGCCCCGGCCAGGCAAGATCAGCCGCACAGGCTCGGACCGCCT
>CAXUJE010000229.1:592-9060 GCA_964251035.1 uncultured Acetobacteraceae bacterium | reverse complement strand
TTCATCCTCCGCCCGGTCGGCACGACGCTGCTGATGGCGGCGATCCTGCTGGTCGGCATCATCAGCTACCGTTTCCTGCCGATCTCGGCCTTGCCGGAGGTTGATTACCCCACCATCCAGGTGCAGACCTTCCTGCCCGGCGCCAGCCCGGAGGTGATGACCACCTCCGTCACCGCCCCCCTGGAGCGGCAGTTCGGCCAGATGCCGGGGCTGGGGCAGATGTCCTCCGTCTCTTCCGGCGGCGCCTCGGTCGTCACGCTGCGGTTCGTCCTCAGCCTCAACCTGGACATCGCCGAGCAGGAGGTGCAGGCGGCGATCAACGCGGCCACCAACCTGCTGCCCGCCAACCTGCCGGCCCCGCCGATCTACAGCAAGGTCAACCCGGCCGACACGCCCATCCTGACCCTGGCGCTCACCAGCAAGACCGTTCCGCTGACGGAGGTCGAGGATCTGGCCGACGTACGCCTGGCGCAGAAGATCAGCCAGCAGCCCGGCGTCGGCCTGGTGTCCATCAGCGGCGGCAACCGCCCCGCCGTGCGCGTGGTGGTGAACCCGCGCGCCTTGTCCGCCTATGGCCTGGCGATCGACGACGTCCGCACCATCATCGGCACGCAGAACACCGACACCCCCAAGGGCAGCTTCGACGGCGCGGCGCAGAGCACCACCATCAACGCCAACGACCAGATCGCCAGCGCCCAGGGCTACCGCGACCTCGTCATCGCCTACAAGAACGGCCGGGCGGTCCACCTGGGCGACATCGCCACCGTCGTGGACGGCGCGGAGAACAACCAGCTCGCCGCCTGGGCCAACCGCACCCCGGCCGTCATCCTGAACGTGCAGCGCCAGCCCGGCTCCAACGTCATCGCCGTCGTGGACGGCATCAAGAAGCTGCTGCCGCGCCTGCAGGCGACCATGCCGGCGGCGGTCGACGTCGCCGTGCTCAGCGACCGCACCGGCGGCATCCGCGCGTCCGTCGGCGACGTGGAGTTCGAGCTGGGGCTGGCGGTGGCGCTGGTGGTGCTGGTCATCTTCCTGTTCCTGCGCAACCTGCCGGCCACCATCATCCCGTCGCTCTCGGTGCCGCTGTCCCTGGTGGGCACCTTGGCAGCCATGTACCTGCTGGGCTACAGCCTGGACAACCTGTCCCTGATGGCGCTGACCATCAGCACCGGCTTCGTCGTGGACGACGCCATCGTGATGATCGAGAACATCGCCCGGCACGTCGAGGACGGGGAGGCGCCCTTGGACGCGGCGCTGCGCGGGGCGGAGGAGATCGGCTTCACCATCGTCTCGCTCACGGTGTCGCTGATCGCCGTGCTGATCCCGCTGCTGTTCATGGGCGACGTGGTGGGCCGGCTGTTCAAGGAGTTCGCCGTCACGCTGTCCGTCACCATCGTGCTGTCGGCCGTGGTGTCGCTGACGCTGGTGCCCACCATGTGCGCGCTGCTGGTGCGCCACCGCCCGGCCGACCGGCGCAACCGGCTCGACCTGGCGGCGGAGCGCGGGTTCAACAGGGTCATCGACGGGTATGGCCGCTGGCTCGGCTGGGTGCTGGACCGGCAGGGGCTGACGCTGCTGGCGGCGCTGCTGACGTTCGGGGCGACGGCGGCGATGTACGTCGCGATCCCTAAGGGCTTCTTCCCCGTGCAGGACACCGGCGTCATCCAGGGCATTTCGGAAGCCGCGCAGGACACGTCCTTCTCCGCCATGGCGGCCCGCCAGCAGATGCTGGCCGACGCCGTGCTGCAGGACCCGGCGGTGGGAAGCCTGTCGTCCTTCATCGGCGTGGACGGCACCAACACGACGCTGAACGCCGGACGGCTGCTGATCAACCTGAAGCCGCAGGCCGAGCGCGGCATAACGGCCGAGGCCGTCATCGACCGGCTCCGGGAAAGCCTGCGGCCGGTGCCGGGCATCACCCTGTCGATGCAGCCGGTGCAGGACCTGACGGTGGATTCGACGGTCAGCCGGGCGCAGCACCAGTTCTTCCTGGAGAACCCGGACGCCAGCCTGTTCGCGGCGTGGGTGCCGCGGCTGGTGGACCGGCTGGCGGCGACGCCGGGCTTCGCGGCGGTGACGAGCGACCTGAACGTCCGTGGCCACGCGCTGGACATGGTGATCGACCGGTCGACCGCGGCGCGCTTCGGCATCACGCCGGCCACCATCGACAACGCGCTGTACGACGCCTTCGGCCAGCGCATCGTCTCCACGCTGTACACGCAGTCCAACCAGTACCGCGTCATCATGCAGGCGGACGTGACGGATAGGGCGAGCCTGCAGCAGGCGCTGGGCGCGATCTACCTGCCGTCCGCCACGGCCGCCGCCGGCCAGGTGCCCCTGGCGGCGATGGTGCGGCTGTCCACCCGCGACGGGCCGCTGCAGATCGGGCACCTCGGGCAGTTCCCGGCGGTCTCGGTGTCGTTCAACCTGGCGCCCGGGGCGTCGCTGGACGCGGCGGTGGGGGGGATCGCCGCCGCGGAGCGGGACATCGGCCTGCCGGACAGCTTCACCACCGCCTACCAGGGCGCGCTGGCGGCGTTCCAGTCGTCGCTGTCCAACGAGCTGCTGCTGATCCTGGCGGCGCTGGTGGCGGTGTACGTCGTGCTGGGGGTGCTGTACGAGAGCTTCATCCACCCGCTGACGATCCTGAGCACCCTGCCGTCGGCCGGGGTGGGCGCGCTGGTGGCGCTGGACCTGACTGGGCACGGCCTGGACATCATCGGCGTCATCGGCATCATCCTGCTGATCGGCATCGTGAAGAAGAACGCGATCATGATGATCGACTTCGCGCTGGCCGCCGAGCGGGTGGAGGGCAAGGCGCCGCGGGACGCGATCTTCCAGGCGTGCCTGCTGCGCTTCCGGCCGATCCTGATGACGACGATGGCGGCGCTGCTGGGCGCGCTGCCGCTGGTGCTGGGCGGCGGGTCGGGGTCGGAGCTGCGGCGTCCGTTGGGCATCGCCATCGTGGGCGGGCTGCTGGTCAGCCAGGTGCTGACCTTGTTCACCACGCCGGTCATCTACCTGATGTTCGACCGCCTGGCCTCGCGGCTGACCGGGCGCCGGCCCAACCGCCGCTCGGGCGACGCGGCGCCCGCGGAATGACGCGCCGATGATCTCCCGCCCGTTCATCCTCCGCCCGGTCGCCACCACGCTGCTGACGCTGGCGGTCCTGGCGGCAGGCGCGCTGGCGTACTTCCGATTGCCGGTCGCCTCGCTGCCGGAGGTCGATTTCCCCACCATCTCCGTCCAGGCGCAGCTGCCCGGCGCCGACCCGGAGACCGTCGCCACCAGCCTCGCCAGCCCGCTGGAGCGCCACCTCGGCCAGATCGCCGACGTGTCGGAGATCACGTCGCAAAGCCAGGTCGGCCAGGCGCGCATCAACCTGCAGTTCGGCCTGGACCGCGACATCAACGGCGCGGCGCGGGACGTGCAGGCGGCCATCAACGCCGCACGGGCGGACCTGCCGACCAACCTGCTGTCCAACCCGGTCTACCGCAAGGTCAACCCGGCCGACGCCCCCGTCCTGATCATATCGCTCACCTCCGCCACCTTGACCCGCGGGCAGATCTACGACGCGGCCAGCACGGTCCTGTCGCAGCAGCTGTCGCAGCTCTCCGGCGTCGGCCAGGTGCTCATCAGCGGCGCCGCCCTGCCGGCGGTGCGCGTCGAGCTGGAGCCGCAATCGCTGTTCAAGTACGGCATCGGCCTGGAGGACATCCGCGCCACCCTCGCCTCCGCCAACGCCAACAGCCCCAAGGGCATCGTCGAGCTCGGCCCCGAGCGGCTGCAGGTCTACACCAACGACCAGGCCAGCCACGCCGCCGACTACCGCCCGCTGGTCGTCGCCTACCGCAACGGCCGGGCCGTCCGCCTGACCGACGTGGCGGCGGTCGAGGACGGGGTGCAGGACCTGCGCAACCTCGGCCTCGCCAACGGCAAGCCCGCCGTCCTGGTGATCGTGTTCAAGCAGCCCGGCGCCAACGTCATCAGCACCGTGGACGCCATCAAGGCCACCGTGCCCAAGCTGCGCGCGGCGCTGCCGAGCGACATCGACATCCAGTTCGCCTCCGACAGCACCGTCAGCATCCGCGCCTCGCTCAGGGACACCGAGACCACGCTGCTGATCGCGGTGGCGCTGGTGACGCTGGTGGTGTGGGTGTTCCTCCGCAACGTCCGGGCGACGCTGATCCCGATGGTGGCAGTGCCGGTGTCCGTGGTGGGGACCTTCGGCGCGATGTTCCTGCTGGGCTACAGCCTGGACAACCTGTCCCTGATGGCGCTGACCATCAGCACCGGCTTCGTCGTGGACGACGCCATCGTGGTGCTGGAGAACATCTCCCGCCACATGGAGGACGGGATGCCGCGGCTGCAGGCGGCGTTGAAGGGCGCACAGGAGGTGGGGTTCACCATCGTCTCGATCACCCTGTCGCTGATCGCGGTGTTCCTGCCGATCCTGCTGATGGGCGGCATTGTCGGCCGGCTGTTCCGGGAGTTCGCGGTCACGCTGTCGCTGGCGATCCTGGTGTCGATGGCGATCTCGCTGACCACCACGCCGATGCTGTGCGCGCTGTTCCTGAAGCCGGCCACGCCGCCCGCCGGCTACCCCACGCGCCGCCGCTCCTTCGGCGAGCGCGCCCAGGCGTTCTATGGCCGCACCCTGGCGTGGACCCTGCGGCACAACGGCCTGGTGCTGGTCGTCCTGGCCTGCACGGTGGCGCTGAACGTCGTCCTGCTCATGGCGATCCCCAAGGGGCTGTTCCCGGTCCAGGACAGCGGCCGGCTGATCGGCAGCCTGCAGGCGGACCAGAGCATCTCGTTCCAGTCCATGAGCCAGAAGCTCACGCAGATGATGGCCATCGTGCAGCATGACCCGGCGGTGCAGAGCGTCGTCGGCGCCACCGGCGCGGGCGGCGGCGGGCAGACCAACACCGGCAACGTCTACGTGGCCCTGAAGCCCAAGGGCGAGCGCGACAGCCTGGACGTGGTGACGACCCGCCTGCGGCGGGAGCTGTCGCGCGTGCCGGGCGGGAGGCTGTTCCTGGCGCCGGCGCAGGACATCCGCGTGGGCGGGCGGCAAAGCAACGCGGCCTACCAGTACACCCTGCAGGCCGACAGCACCGAGGAGGTGTTCGCCTGGGCGCCCAAGCTGCTGGACGCCCTGCAGCACGACCGGACGCTCACGGACGTCAGCTCGGACCAGCAGCAGGCCGGGCTGCAGACGGTGCTGACCATCGACCGGCCGACCGCGTCCCGCCTGGGCATCACGGCGCAGCAGATCGACAACACGCTGTACGACGCCTTCGGCCAGCGGTCGGTCTCGACGATCTACAACGCGCTGAACCAGTACCACGTCGTCATGGAGGTCGCGCCCCGGTACTGGCAGGACCCGGACATCCTGAACCAGATCTGGGTCAGCACGGCGGGCGGATCGCCGAGCGGCACCGCCACCAGCAACGCCCCGGCCGGGACCGTCACCGGCAGCGCCGCCGTTGCGGCGGCATCGGCCAACGGGCGCAACAACGCGCAGCGCAACGCGGCGCAGAACGCCATCGCCGCGAGCGGCAGCAGCAGCGCCTCCGCCGGGGCGGCGGTCAGCACGGGCGCGGAAACCATGGTGCCGCTGTCGGCGGTGGCGCGGTTCGGCCCGGGCAAGACGGCGCTGTCGGTCAACCACCAGAGCCAGTTCGTCGCGGCCACCATTTCGTTCAACCTGGCGCCGGGCCGCTCGCTCTCGGACGCCTCCGCCGCCATCGGCCGGGCGGTGGCGGCGCTGCACATGCCGGCCGGCATCGTGGGGTCGTTCGCCGGCACCGCGCAGGTGTTCCAGCAGTCGCTGAACAGCGAGGCCGTGCTGGTCGCGGGGGCGCTGCTGGCGGTGTACATCGTGCTGGGGGCGCTGTACGAGAGCTTCGTGCATCCCGTCACCATCCTGTCCACCCTGCCGTCCGCCGGCATCGGCGCGGTGCTGGCGCTGATGCTGTTCAACACCGAGTTCTCGCTCATCGCCGCGATCGGGGTCATCCTGCTGATCGGCATCGTCAAGAAGAACGCCATCCTGATGATCGACTTCGCGCTCCATGCCGAGCGGGAAGAGGGAGCGTCCAGCCGGGACGCCATCTTCCAGGTGTGCCTGATGCGGTTCCGCCCCATCACCATGACCACCGCGGCGGCGCTGCTGGGCGCGCTGCCGCTGGCGCTGGCCTACGGCAACGGGGCGGAGCTGCGGCGTCCGCTGGGCATCGCCATCGTCGGCGGGCTGGTCGTGAGCCAGGTGCTGACGCTGTACACCACGCCGGCGGTCTACCTGCTGCTGGACCGGCTGCGGCCGAGCCGCGGCGGCGCCCCTGCGCCGAGGGCGGCAGAATGAGGGCCGCCCTGCTGGGGGGCGTCCTGCTCGCCGCCTGCACCGTCGGACCCGACTACCGCCGCCCGGACGCCGTGGGGGTGACGGGCGGGTTCAAGGAGGCGCCGCCGGGCTGGACGGTCGCGCGGCCGCAAGACGCAGCACCCAAGGGCGAGTGGTGGGAGATCTACCACGACCCGGTGCTCAGCCGCCTGGAGCGGCGGGTCGCGGTCTCCAACCAGACCGTCAGGCAGTTCGAGGCGCAGTACCGGGAAGCGCAGGCGACGGTCGGCATCGCGCGCTCGGCGCTGTTTCCCACGGTGGGGCTGTCGGCGGGGGACACCCGGTCCTCGCGCGGAAGCGCCTCGTCCCTGCTGGGCGGCACGGCGGGCGGCGTGGGGGCGAACCCGCTGGCCGGCGCCGGCGCCACGCAGGCCGCCACCGGCGCGGCCACGGCCACAGGCACAGGCGGCACGACGGGCACGGGGGGCGGCGTCAGCCTTGGCAGCGGCGGCGGCGGCCGGACCTTCACGACCTACTCGGTGCAGGGCACGGTCAACTGGGACTTGGACGTGTGGGGCCGCATCCGCCGCCAGGTCGAGAGCGACGTGGCTGCGGCGCAGGTCAGCGCCGCCGACCTGGCCAACGCCGCCCTGTCCGCCCAGGCGCTGCTGGCGACGGACTACTTCTCGATGCGGAGCCAGGATGCGCTGGACAAGCTGCTGACCGACACGGTCGCCGCCTATGCCGACGCGCTGCGGATCACCCGGAACCAGTATCAGGCGGGCACCGCCGATCCCTCCGCCTACTCGGCCGCGCAAACCCAGCTTGACACCGCCAAGGCGCTGCTGGCGAACGTCGGCGTGCTGCGGTCGCAGTACGAGCACGCCATCGCCGTGCTGACCGGCGTGTCGCCGTCCGAGCTGACGCTGGAGCCAGGGGCGCTGATGGCCGACGTGCCGGTGGTGCCGGGCACGCTGCCGGCGGGTCTGCTGCAACGCCGGCCCGACGTGGCGGCGTCCGAGCGGGCGATGCAGCAGCAGAACGCGCTGATCGGCGTGCAGGTGGCGGCGTACTACCCGGACATCAGCCTTTCGGCACTGTACGGCTACTCCGGCAACCCGCTGGGGTCGCTGGTCCAGACCGCCAACCGGGTGTGGTCCCTGGGAGCGCAGGCGACGCAGGTGCTGTTCGAGGGCGGCCTGCGCGGCGCGGAGGTCGCGTTCGCCCGCGCGGCCTACGACGCAAGCGTCGCCAGCTATCGCCAGACCGTGCTGACGGCGTTCCAGCAGGTGGAGGACGAGCTGTCGGCCCTGCGCATCCTGGAGCAGCAGGCGAAGGCCAACGCCACCGCGGTGCAGTCGGCGCAACGCTCGGTGCAGATCGCGCTGAACACCTACCGGGCAGGGACGCAGGCGTACACCAATGTCATCACGCAGCAGACGGCGCTGCTCACCAACCAGGAAACCGCGCTGACCGTCCAGGAGCAGCGGCTGGTGGCCAGCGTGGCGCTGGTGCAGGCGTTGGGTGGGGGCTTCAGCGCGGACGACCTGCCGGCGCGCTCCTCGCTGACGAAGGGAGTGCCATTCCTTGATTAAGATCTGGGGAGCAAGCAAACGGAAAACCTTGTGTAAGCCCAGCCCGACCACCGGCCGCGGGCCGCGCGATGGTGTCCGGTGGAGGACCTCACAATGTCAGCGAGCGTGATCCCGTCGCCGCGGCGGGCATGACGTGGTGATCCTGACCACGTCCCGGCAGGGACGCCTCTTCTGCTGGGGTGGGCGGAACTGGTGATCTCGATCCTATGCTGCTTTGGCCGGCGCAGGCTTCGCACACAAGGCTCCGCCGCTTCTTCACATGCTTGTTCGAGGCGATCGCCGGCCCGTTCATCAGCCGCAGGAGCGGTTGCCACAGGGATCAAGGGTTCGGCGTTGCCGGGCTTTGCTCCATCCGGTTCGCCGCGGCACGGAACCGGGCGTACTCACGCGCGCGCCGGCGATTCTTCCGCCAAGCCGAGGTGCCTTCGTAACGCGCGAATGGAGGCACTTTCTGGCGGGGGGGGGCCCCCGCCCGCGGCGGGGCGGGGGGGGGGGGGGGGGGGGGGGGGGGTGGGGGGGGGGGTGGG
>CAXUJE010000229.1:0-582 GCA_964251035.1 uncultured Acetobacteraceae bacterium | reverse complement strand
AACCGCGCTATGGGTGCCAGTTGCGGGGGGGGCGCGCCTACGGGGGGCGCGGGTCCGGTGGGGCCGGGAGGGGAGGTGTCGTTCATGGCAGGTGATCCAGGTTGGTGCGGTGCTTTCTGACCACTGCACGGGTTTGGACGCAAGGGATTGCTGCTGCCACGGAGGACATCTAACGCCGCCGCGAGCCATGCGGCAACTCATCATCGCGGGTCGCCGCATCGGGCGCCCTGCGAAGCCCATCCATATCCAAGGGAATGCAGTAGGCCGGCTTGGCCCGCTCGGACCGCCAGCTCTGCGCAAGCGATCCGATTTGCTACAGGATCGTTCCCGGCGGTCGGCAACGCCCGGCGCCCCAAAAGCACAGGCGGTCGCACGTCGTCCGGCAGGTCCTTGGCCAGATGGCGTTGAACGCCTTGACCAGGCGTGCGCCCGGCAGCCGCGCGGCGCCGAGTTCGCTCGTCGTGGTGGCCTTTGGGCGCGTGGACAGCGGCCGCCACCTCGGTGGCCCGTCGCCCGTCCGTATGCGCGCGCAACTCGCCGCCGACGAGCTGTTTCGGTTCTGTTGCAAACGCTGGATCGAGG
>CAXUJE010000228.1:0-9070 GCA_964251035.1 uncultured Acetobacteraceae bacterium | reverse complement strand
CCGCTCGTCCGCCCGGCCCCGCTTGTCCGCCCGGCACAGTGTCACACCAGCAAACGCTACCGCAACTATCCGCTGACTTCATCAAGCAAGTCTGAGATAGGCGGCAGCAGGCCGCGATGCAAGAACAAAAAGCGAACTCTAGGACCGGCCCCTGGCCTGGCCGCGCAGCCGCCAGACATAGGCGATGATCTCGGCGACCGCCTGGAAATGCTCGGCCGGCACCTCGGCTTCCAGTTCCAGCGTGTGCAGCGCCCGGGCCAGCGGGGGGTTGGCCATCAAGGGCACCCCGTGCTGGGTCGCCATCGCACGAATGCGTGCGGCGACCTCATCCATCCCCTTCGCCACCACGCGCGGCGCGGACTGCTTGGCGCGGTCGTAGGCGAGCGCCACGGCGTAGTGGGTCGGGTTGGTGATCACCACGGTCGCCGTGGGAACCGCCGCCATCATGCGCTTCCGGACGCGGGCCAGGCGCATCTGGCGCAGCTTGGCCTTGAGGCGCGGGTCGCCCTCGCTGTCCCGGTGCTCGTCCTTGATCTCCTGCGCGGTCATCCGCATACGCTTGGCGAAGCGGAAGCGGACCCAGCCCACGTCGAGCAGCGTGATGCCGGCTTGGCAGGCCAGGACCAGCACGCAAAGGTGGATCAGGTCACGGGTCAGCCGCTCCACCAGGCGCTCAGGCGGCCACATGACCGAGGCGGTGGCGCCGGGCAGCGCGTCCGCCAGGGCGCGCCACGCCGCCCAGGCGAGCACGCCGATCTTCGCCAAGGCCTTGATCGCCTCGATCAGGTTGTTCAAGCCGAACAAGCGCGACAGGCCGCGCTTCGGGCTGAGCCGGGCCAGGTCGGGGACCAAGGCCTTGCCGTGCAGCAGGCCGCCGGTCTGCAGCAGGACCGACGCCCCGCCCGCCAGCAGCACGGCGCCGATCAACGGCCCGGCGGCCATCAGCAGCGCCAGGCCGGCGTCCTGCAGTGCCGCCCCGGGCGCCGCGTCCATGGCCAGCATGCGGACGAGCCGCGTCGAAAGGCCGCGGGCCAACCCGGGACCGGCCATCGCCAGCACCAGCGTCGCGGCCCCAAGCCCGGCGAGCACGGACAGCTCCCGCGACATCGGCGTCTCGCCCGCCTCCCGGGCGCGCCGGAGCCGGGTTTCAGTGGCCGGCTTGTCGCGGTCCTCGCCCTCGGCTTCTTCCGCCATGGCGCGACCCTGGCCTTACAGGCCGGGAAGGCTGGACCATGCGGTGTTCACCGCCTCGGTCCATGCCCCTAGGATATGCGACGCCAAAATGCCCAGCAGCACGATCCCGCCCAGGATCTGTCCAGGCGCCGCCGCGGTATAAACTTGCAACTGCGGGACCAGGCGGGCTAGCAGGCCCAGCGCCACCTGGAACACCAGCCCAGCCAAAAGGAACGGCGCCGAAAGCCGAAGCGCCAGGCCGAAACAGGCCACCAGCGCACCCGTGACGCTCTCGGCCAGCGGCCCCGCCGGCAGCACGGAACCTGGGGGCACGAGCTGGTAGCTCCCGGCCAACGCAGTCAGCGGCAGGGCGTAAAGCCCGGTCGAGAGGATCACGACGGGCGCCACCAGGCCGAACAGCCGGGACATGGCGGCGGATTGTCCGCCCAGCGCCGGGTCCTGCTGCACGACGCTCGACAGGCCCAGCATGTAGGACATGACGGCCCCCGCCATGCCGAGCGCCAGCGCCGGCACCCGGGCCATCCAGCCGAGCAGGCTGCCGACCAGCAACTCGGCGGCGACCATCGCGGCCCCGCCCAAGCCGATCTCAGGCACGGCGGGCACCGATGGTGCCACGGCCGGGAGCAGCAGCACGGTGATCGCCAGGGTCAGCCCGGCGCGCACCACCGCCGGCGGCTCGGCCTCTCCCAGGCCCGGCAGCAGCATGACCGCCATGCCGGTGCGGGACAGCACGAGGGCGAAGGCGAACGCCCAGCCCGGCAACGCCGCCAGCAGCGCCGCGTCATCCACTGCTCAATCCCCCGATGACGAGGACGGTCACTGGCCGCCGACGGTGATCAGGCGGTCCATCAGCACATGGGTGTAGTCCGCCAGGCTGGAGGCCATGAATGGCCCGAGCAGCGCCAGCGCGCCGCCCAGCACCAGCAGCTTCGGCAGGAAGACGAGGGTGGCCTCGTTGATCTGCGTGACCGCCTGGACCAGCGACACCACCAGCCCGACCGCAAGCGCCGCGACCAGCAGCGGGCCGCCGAGCTTCAGCACGATCCACAGCGTTTCCCGAAGGGACGCCGCGATCTCGACGTCGTCCATGTCAGATCGGCATCCGCATCACGTCTTGGTACGCCTGCACGACGCGGTCGCGGATGGTGACGGCGGATTGCAGCGCCAGTTCCGCGCGGGAGACGGTCGTGACAACCTCCGTCAGGTTGCCGCCCCCGGAGATCGCCTGCATCGACTGCGCGTCCGCCTGGTGCCCGGCATCGACGACGGAACCGAGTGCCCGGGTCAGCATGTCGCCGAAGCCCGGCGCGGCCGGCCCGCCCTCCCCCGCTCCGGCGCCGTTCTGCGCGCGCGCATAGGCGCTGGCGGCGCCGGCCGGGGTGACGGTGACGACCGGGACCGTCACTTCAGCATCTCGATGGTGCGGGTCAGCATCGACCGGGTCACTTCCATGACGTTCATGTTCGCGCTGTAGCCGCGCTGCGCCTCGCGCATGTCCATGACCTCGATGAAGCTGTTGACGTTGGGCGTGCGGACGTAGCCCTTCGCATCGGCCGCCGGGTGGGACGGGTCATAGCGCGTGGGCAAGTCGCTTTTATCGGTGGAGATGTCCTTGACGCGGACCGTTGGGGCGCCCAGCGCCTCGTCCATCCGGTTCTCGAAGGTGATGACCTTGCGGCGGTATGGCTCCGCGCCGGGCGTGGAGCCGGTGGTGTCCTGGTTGGCCAGGTTTTCCGCAATGGTGCGCAGGCGGGCCGTCTGCACGTCCATGCCGCGGGCCGAGATGGTGAGGGCCTTCGTGATGTCCATGGCCCCTACCCCGCCCGGCCCAGCGCGGTGCGGAACATGCCCTGGTACTTGCGATACAGGTTCGCCACCAGCTCCTGCGTGTTGGACGTGTCGGCCACTTTGGTCAATTGATCCTCCATTGAAACGCCGTTGCCGTCCGGCGAGCGCTCCCGCGGCCGGGTTGGCCGGTCGGATTGCAGGGTCCCGGTGACGGCGATGTGCTTGGGGTCGGTCCGGACCAGCGCCGCGGACGGGTCGGCGTTTGCCAGGGCCTTGGCGAAGGGGGCCAAGTCCCGCGGCTGGTAGCCTGGCGTGTTGGCGTTGGCGACGTTTTGCGCAAGGAGCTCCTGCCGCCGCCCCACCCAGGCGAGGCGCTGCTCCGCCAGGCGGAACAAGCCGATATCGGTCGAGCCGACTCCGTTCGAGTCCATCACATTCCCCTTTTTGGTCATGGGCAGGATGCACGGGTTTGGTTAACGCAACCTTTAAGCGTATTGGAAACGGATTAGTAACCAATTATTGTCATGCTGCGGGCATGACGAACACGACCGCCCTTGACGATTTGAAACTCTGGCCACGTCCTGCCCATGATGCCGGGGCTGAGGTGGCGAGCCTGTCCAAGGCTTTGCACGCCACGGTGAACATCGCCGCGGGTCTGGCAGCGGGTGGGCGCCGGGTCGACGTGACCGGGCTTGACCGGTCGGTGGGGCTGCTCTGCGCGAAGGCGCTTGACCTGCCTGCGGTCGAGAGCCGCGCAGCTTGCGCCTTGCTTTTCTCGTTGCTTACACGGATTGATGCGTTGGGCATGGCGCTCCGGGCCATGGACCCGTAACCATCCTGCAACGGCAAAAGGCCGCCCGATGTCCGCTTTGATCCAAACTGTGGCGATGGCTGGGGCGGCGCTGGCCGCGGTGCTCGGCCTGGTCGTGCTGGCCGGGCGCGGCGCACGCATGCTGCGGCTTGCCCGACCGGTCGCCGGCCGCCGGCTCGTGCTGGGCGAGGCCTTGGCACTGGACCGGACCCGGCGGCTGCAACTGGTCTCGTGCGACGGACGCGAACTCCTGCTGCTGATCGGAAGCAGCTCCGAACAGGTCGTGAGCTGGCTGCCGCCGACATCCGCCGCGTCGGGGACCAATCTGTGAAACAAGCCTCCTGGCGTCTCGCCTGCGCGGCGCTGCTCATCCTGGCGCTGGCCCCAGTCTTCGCCCCAAACCTGGCCCATGCGCAGTCGGTCAACATCGACCTGGGCGCCGCCGGGCAGGCGGGTGCTACGGGACGGCTCGTGCAGTTGACCGCCTTGGTGACCGTGCTGTCGCTCGCGCCCAGCCTGCTGGTGATGGCCACCGCGTTCACCCGGATCGTCATCGTGCTCTCGCTGCTGCGGAGCGCGATCGGCGCGCAAGGCACGCCGCCCAACACCGTGCTGATCGGCTTGGCCCTGTTCCTCACCTACTTCGTCATGCAGCCGGTGATGGACCAGGCCTGGACGAGCGGCCTGCTGCCGATGACGCAGGGCCAGGTTGGCGAGATGGAGGGCCTGCGGCTGACTGCGGAGCCGTTCCGGTCCTTCATGGCCGCCAACGTCCGCGGCGCCGACCTGCAGCTTTTTCTCGACCTGGGGCAGATCCAGGCTCCGCCCACCCCGGACCAGGCGCAGTGGCGCGCCCTGGTGCCGGCCTTCATGATCGGCGAGATGCGGCGCGCGTTCGAAATGGGGTTTCTGCTTTACCTGCCGTTCCTCGTCATCGATCTGGTCGTCGGCAGCGTGTTGATGAGCCTGGGCATGATGATGCTCCCACCCAACGCGGTGTCGCTGCCGTTCAAGCTGATCTTCTTTGTCCTTGTGGACGGCTGGCGGCTGGTCTCCGGCAGCTTGGTGCAGGGGTTTGCGACGTGACGCTGCGTCGCCGGCTCAGGAGCCGTGCGTCCAGGAAGCTTCGCGGTGGCATGCTCCTGAGCCGCGCGGGCCACGACGGACACCTCAGTGCCCTCCTCCACCATAGCGATGCGACACTCCTTCAGGAACGCCTCCACCTGCGTGGCCATGGTCCCCGCCGTGGTTTCGAGGCCGATCTGGCCCACGGGCACCACAGCGCCGCGGAAGCCTTCCGCGCAACGGCCCTTGATCCTTGTCTCAAGCGTGGCCCGCAGCAGCACCATGCCGGCCAGGTCGATCTTCTGGCGGGCCCACCTGACGGGATCGAGGGTGCCGTCCTCCTCGGTGCGGACCAGGTCCTCGACCATGAAAACGATGCGCCGGTCGAATCCGTCCCCGCTCAACCTCGTTCCATCTGGCCCGGCGTACTGGCCCCAGCCGCGGAAAACCACCTGCGACACTTCCATCAATGAGGCCTCGATGTCGAAGCGCGGCACGAGGATGATAAGGGTCGTGGCCTTCGGAAAGGAGATGCCCCGGGAACCGGCGGAGGTCATCAGGAAGACGCGCCTGGAGTCCCGCACGTTTTCCTGCATCAGGTGACGTCGGCGCATCGCGTCCACGCTGCCGTGCAGCTCCGCCACGTGGCGCTCCTGCATGCCATGGTCCCGGACCAGCCGGTTGCGCACGGCCTTGAGAAAGGCCTTGTCCTGGGCAAAGTAGACCGTCTGCTGGTCGGGATATGCCCGCACGGCCTCGGCAATCCGGGTAGCCGCCGCGATCACGATCCGCTCGCCAGGGGCCTGGCGCGCGAGACGTCTGGCGTCCCCAGCCTCCGCCTTGGTCATGTCGAGCGCGTCGATGCGGACCGCATACTCCACCGCCAGCTTGCCGGCCGGGTAGCCGTCCGCCATCACGTGCAGGACGTCCGCCTTGATCTGCCCCACCTTGAAGCGGCCCGCGGCCAGGTCGAAGGGCTGTCCCCTGCCTCCCGGGGTGATCATCAGGCGTTGCGGCGCCTCCGCCCAGCCACACCGCTTGGCCTCCCCGTCATCGGCCTCGACGCCGGCGGCACCCTCCAGGTAGGAGCGGACACCCAAACCAGCGTCTCGACGAACTGCTGCCCTGGGAGCAAGCGTGGGTGCTGCCGCCAAGTCTGCCAGGAGACAGACAGACATTTGCGGTCAGGCACGCTGAGCTGTCGCTTCTGTGTCGGGGCGGTTCCGCATGAATGTTCGAAAGGCAACGACAACGCCAGCAACCAACAGGGCACCCCCTAGGACTTCGGCCCACCCAGGCAGTTGCTTCTGATAAACCGCGCTGTAGATCAGCGCGAAGACGGTTTCGGAAACGATGAGCTGGCCCGCCAGGGACACCGGCAGGTGTCGCGCGGCAATCGACCATGTCCAGGTTGCGGCCCAAGATGACATGAGTCCAAGGGTGAGGCTCCAAACCAAGAGGCGTAGAGCGCCCGGTCCGGCCAAGCCGAGTGCTGGCACCGCAGACCAGCCGGCGACCAGGCCGACAAGCAGGACGGGCAGCAAAGCCAGAAGCGTGCCGACGCCGGTGAGCGCCGTCCATGTGATCGGCGAGACGGCAGACCGTTCGGCCAGCGCACTTGCATTGCGGAGGCCATACCAGGCCCAAAGGGCCAACGCAGTGAGTGTCAGCACGAGTCCAAGAAAGAAGGGTGCAAGCGCGCCGACCGCTTTTGCATTTACAAATGCGGCTCCGTTCACTGCAAGAAGGCCGGTGGCGATCAACAGGAGGGAGGGAACGAGGCGACGTGGCGGCACGCGCTGGAAACCCTTGTTGCCAAGGATGGCCATGATCACCGGCAAGCAGCCAATGATCATGGCGACAACGGCGGTGCCGGCGCGCGGCACGGCCAACGATAGCGCAAGGTAGTCGCCGACGTTGCCAGCAAAGCCGAGCAGCCCCACAAGGAACCAGTCCCGCCGGGGCAGGGTCCGGAGCGTCGAAAATCCCCCAGGCGCCAACACGGCGAGCGATGCCAAGCCGAAGGCAAGATAACGGCCGACCGTGAGGTCAAAAGGCGAATAGGGCGCGGTCACAAGCGGCGCGACGAAGGTCAAGCCCCACAGCGCTCCGGTGAGTATGCCAGCGACGACGCCTATGAGCATCGAACGAAACCGCAACCGGCATGTGCGAGCGCACCGCGAAGAAGGATGTGGCCGACGCGCGCCATCCCCCCGGTCTGACGAGACAAGCGGAAAGCCATGACACCGGCCCGGTCAGACATGAAACGCAACCCCTCGACCTGCATCTGTAACGCCTAAACCAGCATGTAGAGCGTTACAAGCCCTTACTTGTCCTGGCGAGGTCCGATCCCGATCTTGAGAGGATGCAGGCACGCGGCGTCGCCGGACTCAGATTGATCGGAGGGCATGCGGCGCTCGACCTGGTCAACACGGTCGGCGCCCGTCGTGGACGGATTGGGGGTGACTACCTCGCCACCTTTGATGACCTTCTGCTGTGGGCGTCCCGGCAAGGTCTGCTTGCCGAAGCGGAGGCATCCACGTTGCGGTTCATGGCGGAGGCCGACCCGGCCGGTTCGGATGCGGCGCTGGAACGTTTGAAGCGCCTGCGCGAAGGCACCTGGCGCATCTGGGCGTCAATGTCGGACGGCGGAGCCGCGGACCTTGCCGACCTGGGCTTGCTGACCGACGAGGTGGCCGCAGCGCAGCAAGCACGCTCGCTCGCGTGGACGGGGAATGGCTGTGAGTGGCATTGGACCAAGGCGGCAGGGTTCGACGCCGTGACCGCCCGCGTGGCAGTGGCAGCCGCCGAGTTGCTTGTTGGCCAGCATCTGCATCGGGTCCGGGAATGCGAAGGCCGAAACTGCGGCTGGCTGTTCCTCGACACGACGCGCAACGGCACGCGCCGCTGGTGCAGCGCCGAAGAGTGCGGAAGCCTTGCCCGCGTGACGCGGTTCCGAGCCAAGCGCAAAACCAGGAAAGACAGTATGCCAGCCCCGGCGAAACAGTAGCCTCGGTCGTCGTATCGGACAGCCTTGCATCAAAACTTGGCCAGTCCAGGGTGCGACGGTTGGACGTTTACGGTAAGTCCGCCCGATCATCACGTGCCGGTCGTCATCCCTGGGTCCCTCAATGGGATCGGTGTCGCAGGGGCGTGACGCGAAGGAGATCACGCCGAGCTTGCCGAGAGGCAGAGGCGCGCCGCCGTCGCAGGCGGTCCGCAGGTCGAAGCCCGACATCACCGCGTCGAACGACCGCTTGGCGCGGAAATCGCGCAACTCCGGCTCCGAGGTCAGGCCCTGCAGCTTAACGGGCAGACGCTTGCCGAGCACGTGCGCGACCGCCTGGGACACGGCGTAAACGTCGTGGTCTCCCTCATCCCAGGCCGCACTCTTGCCCTTGCGCTGCTGGCGAAGCAGCACCATCCGCCCTGGCCCGAACCCCGCGCCATCTCGCGCGTCTTGGCCATCCGCCTCGGCCATGTCCACCAAGGCCTCCAGCGCGATCTGCACCAGGGATGCGAAGATCACCCGTGCGGCCGCCAAGCGGTTCTCGGTCGGGACAGGCGTGTCGTCCTGCCGTAGGCGCCATCGCCCGAGAAGGGCAGGCGCGTAGACCATCGTCACGGAGATCCTGTCGGCCCGCCACGCCTTGGCTGTGCTCGCGGCCAGGCTGTCGTGCGCAGCCCGGCCGTCGCTGTTCCGCTCGGCGGGGACGAAGTTCACCAGGGCCAGCGGATCTCGGATCAGGCGCTCCGCTTCGCCATCGACCTCTTCCCCCGTTTTCCGGGCCGACCTGTCCCCAAGGTGAACCGTGACCTGGAAGGAGAACAGGACGCCAGGTCCGACCAGGGGTGAGCCGCTCGAAACGTGGACCGCCTTCAGCCAGTTCACCGTCTCATGCTCGCTATCGGCCATCGCGTCCTGCGTGGCGAGCGGGTGCTGCCTGCCGGCGTCGACCGCCCGCGGGTTCAGGACCGTGTCGCGCAGGTTGACGTAGAGGATGATGGGGGCAGCGATCACCGCATGCAGGGCCGCATCGGCTTCCTTGGTCCGAAGCACGTCGACCATCTGCTCGGCAATGGTGTCCATGGTCGCGGAGCGAGCCTCAAGAGCCGCCTGCAACACCTTCCTGGCCTCCTCGCGGGAGGGCAGCGCCTGCAGTTGCTCGATCCGCCGTCGGATGGCCGAGAGAACATCGAGGCCGTCATGGC
>CAXUJE010000227.1:0-9081 GCA_964251035.1 uncultured Acetobacteraceae bacterium | reverse complement strand
TTGCATGCAAGGTGCCGTGACGACGCAAGGAGCAGGGAACACGCCGTCCCTGCGCCACCTGTTCTCCGACCGCCGCATCCCGGCGATGCTGGGCCTGGGCTTCAGCTCGGGCATCCCGTTCCTGCTCGTCTATGTCACGCAGTCGGCTTGGCTGTCAGAAGCGAAGGTGCCGATCAGCATCCTCGGCCTGATGAGCGAGATGACGCTCGCCTACAAGTTCAAGTTCGTGTGGGCGCCCTTCCTCGACCGCTACGACGCGCCCGTGTTCAGCCGCCTGCTGGGACGGCGGCGCGGCTGGATCGTCGTCTCGCAGATCGGGGTCGCGCTGGCGCTGGCGGGGATCGCCTTCGGCGACCCGGCGCATTGGCTGGCCTGGACGGTCGCCTTCTCCTTGGCGCTCGGCTTCGCCGGGGCGACGCAGGACGTGGTGATCGACGGCTGGCGCATCACCGTGGCGCCCGCCGAGCGCCAGGCGCTGATGTCGTCCTGGGCGGAGATCGGCTGGCGCGTGGGCAACCTCGCGGCTGGGGCCGGCGCGCTCTACCTGGCGGACAGGGTCGGCTGGCGCGCGGCCTACCTGTGCATGGCCGCGTTGATGGCGCCCGGCATGGTTGCGGCCCTCCTGGCGCCTGAGCCTCCTTCGGACAAGACAGCGCGCCACGAGCATCCGGGCTTCGTCGAGACCGTCGTGGCGCCGATCCGCGAGCTGGTCACGCGCCTGGGTCCGCTGGCCGTCCCGGTGCTCGTCATGGTGGCCGGGTTCCGCATGCCCGGCTACGTGTCGAGCGCGATGGCCTTTCCGCTGTTCAAGAGCCTGCACTATTCCAACACGGACATCGCCACCGTCACCAAGGTGTTCGGCTTCTGGGTCGCCTTGGGCGGCACGTTCTCCGCAAGCTACGTCGTGCCGCGGATCGGCATGATGGCGAGCCTGATCGTCGGCACCGTGTTCGCCTCCGCCTCGCATCTGAGCCTGGCCTACCTCGCGGTGCACGGCGACCACGGCGGGGGCGAGTTCTGGACCTTCGCCGTCGCCGTCAGCATCGACAGCTTCGCCTATGCCTTCGCCTCCATCGTGCTCATCACCTACATGTCGACGCTGACGGCGACGGAGCACGCGGCGAGCCAGTACGCGCTGCTGACCTCGTTGTGCGCCTTGCCCGGCAGCCTGCTCGCGGGCGCTTCGGGCTTCATGATCGAATATCTGGGCTTCGAATGGTTCTTCGTCATGACTTCGCTGATCGGCGTGCCGGTCGTGTTCGTGTGCTGGTACGTCCGGCGCTTGCAAGAGCAGGCGCCGCAGCCGGCTGTTTAAGTAGGTTCTGCCCTAAATTTCGTCCGGCCACTTCTGCGATCCATGGAGGACACGCAAAATCAAGACGGCATCCTCCAACACGCGATAGGCGACTATGTAAGGTGTATGGGCAATGACCAGCTCTCGGGTATCGTTGACCCGTCCCGGACGACCGCTTCTCGGATGGAAACCCAGGCCTTCGATTTGTGAACCGATCCGCTCATCAAGCCGAGCCGCGGCAGTTGGGTTTCGTAGCTCGGTATGATCGAAGATCCGGTTCCGATCCTGCAAGGCAGGCAAGCTCCACTGCAGCCTCACTTCTGAGACTTGGAAGCCTTCGTAAGGGCTGCGGCACGCCGCATGGCAAAGTGCCGCTCGACCTCCTCCTGCGGGACGGGGAGCTGCAGATCCTCAAGGGCCTCCATGACCTTGGCCCGAAACCAGGCGTCATGGGCTGCCGGATCGACCGTGAGGCCGGCTGGCAGCGCGCCTTCCTTGGCGACACGGGTCAAGAGGATTCGAACGGCATCCGAAACCGTCATCCCCATGCCATCAAGCACCTCGGCGGCCTTGTCCCTCACCGCCGGGTCGATCCTCGTCTGGACCAGGGCGGTCGCAGCCATGAAACTATCTCCCATCGAAAGTGGGATCAATGTGTAATGCGTCTGAATGACAAATGCAAGCATGACAGATGCAAGCGTTAGGCCGCCTCCGGACGCATGCGCGCCTGGCGACGCTGTTCGCGCCCACCACCCTTGCCGACGCGGTGAGCAAGCTCGGCTTCGTCCAGGCAGACCCGATCCGCGCGCCCGCCCGCGCGCAGTGCCTCATCCTGCGGCACCGGGTCAGCGGCTATCGCGCCGGGGACCTGGAGCGCGGCTTCGCGCGGCTGGGGCTGGAGGAGGACTTTCTCTACGCCTACGGCTTCATGCCCGGCGACACCCGGCGGCTGCTGCATCCCCGGCCGGACCCGGAGGGCGAGGCGGGGGCGCACGTGCCGTCCGGGCTGGCGGCGGAGGTGCTGGCCTTCGTGCGGGCGCGCGGCCCCACCCACCCCAGGGACCTGGAGGAGCGGTTCGGCCGTGACCGGGCGGTGAACGGCTGGGGCGGCTTCTCGAAGGCGACGACCCGGGCGCTGGAAAGCCTGCACCATTACGGGCTGCTGCGCGTGGCGCGGCGGCGCGACGGCATCCGCATCTACGACGCCGCGCCCGCCCTGTTGCCCGCGGCGGAAACGGCGGAGCGGGCGCGGCAATTGGTCATGCTGGCCGCCCGCATCCTGGCCCCGGTTTCCACCGTCAGCCTGCGGGGCGCGCTGTCGCTGATGGCGCGGCGCAACCCGGGCCTCGGCCCGCTGGCGCCGGTGGTCGCGGCGGCGCTCAAGGCCGGGGAGCTGGAACGGGAGGAGGTCGACGGCGAGAGCTACCTGTGGCCGGCCCTCGACGGCGGCTGGCACCGCCCGGCGCCCCGGGACGTCCGCCTGCTGGCGCCGTTCGATCCCGTCGTCTGGGACCGGCGGCGCTTCGAGCACCTATGGGGCTGGCCCTACCGGTTCGAGGCGTACACGCCCCCGGCGCTCCGGGCCTTCGGCTACTACGCCATGCCCCTGCTGTGGGGCGAGGAGGTGGTCGGCTGGGCCAACGTCAGCCTCGTGGCCGGCAAGATGCACGCGGCGATGGGCTACGCCCGGCACCCGCCGCAAAGCCTCGCGTTCCGCCGCGCCCTCGACGCCGAGCTGGCGCGGATGGAGCGGTTCCTGACCGCCCGGCCTTCTACGCCGCCGACGCCTCCTCGATCTCGCTGCGCAGCATCAGTTCCGGCAGGCCGAGCACCAGGATGAGGGCTGCCGTCATCACCACGGCGCTCAGCAGGAAGCACCCCGTCAGCGCCGTGCGGTAGGCCTCGCTGATCCCGGCCTGCTGGGCCGGCGTGAGCTGGGACAGGGCCGGCATGCCGTGCTCGGCCAGGCCGCCCCCGTTGAACAGGCCGCCCGCCCCGCCGGACGCCGCCGCGAGGCGCGCCGCCATGATCGCGCCCGACGCCGCGACGCCGAGCGCGCCGCCGAGCGACCGGGCGAAGGTCATCGCGCCCGTCGCCGCCCCCAGCTCCCGGTGCGCCACCGCGTTCTGCACGGCGGTGGTCAGGTTGGGCATCCCCATGCCCATCCCCAGGCCGAGCGCGCCCATCGAGATCAGGAAAATGCCCGGGGAGGCGGCGATGAACGCGAAGGCGGCGAGGCTGGCCAGGGCCGCCGCTTCCAGCCCCAGGCCCGCCAGCAGGAAAGGCTTGTTGCGCCCCAGCCTTGCCACGATGCGCCCGCCTACCACGGAGGTCAGCACCATGCCCACGACCTGCGGCAGCATCATCGCCCCGGCGGCGGCCGGGTCCATGCCGAGCACCAACTGGAAGTACAGCGGCAGGAACACCGTCGATCCCAGCATGGCGAAGGCCATCATCCCGCCGACCGCCACGCCGCGGGCGAACACCGGGTTGCGGAACAGGGCCAGCCGGATCAACGGCTCTGGCGCCCGCCCCTCGCGCCACAGGAACAGGCCGGCCAGCGCCGCCGTGACCGCCGCCAGGACTGCGCTGTCGACCGATATCCAGGGGAACTCCGTGCCGCCCCAGGCCAGCAGGAGCAGCAGCGCGGCGGTCGCGCCCGTGAGCAGCAGCGCGCCCGCGTAGTCGATGGGCCGGACCTGGCCGGAGGGCGGGTTGCGCAGGCCGACCGCGATCATCAGGAGAGCCAGGATGCCGACCGGCAGGTTGACGTAGAACACCCAGCGCCAGGACAGCGCCGAGGTGATCAGGCCGCCCAGCAACGGCCCGGCGATGCTGGCCAGCGCGAAGGTGCCGGTGAACCAGCCCTGGTAGCGCGGACGCTGCCGGGGCGAGACCACGTCGCCGATCGCCGCCTGCGCCAGCACCAGCAGGCCGCCCGCGCCCAGGCCCTGCAAGGCCCGGAAGGCGATGAGCTGCCCCATGGACCGGGCCGCGCCGCAGAGCAGCGACCCCGCCAGGAACAGCAGGATGGCCACGAAGAACAGCACCCGCCGGCCATAGATGTCCGACAGCTTGCCGTAGAGCGGCGTCGTCGTGGTCGAGGTGAGCATGAACGCCGTCACCACCCACGACAGGTGGGCCATGCCCCCGAGGTCGCCGACCATCCGGGGCAGGGCGGTGTTGACGATGTTCTGGTCCAGGGCCGCAAGCACCATCGCCAGCAGCGCCCCGGCCAGCACGATGCGCAGCCTGGCGGTTGGGACCGGTGCGGCATGGGCGGCCGGTGGTGCCATCGGCGATGTGGTGGGGGCTGCGACCGGACGGAGGGTGTTGGTGTGGGGGGTACTCACGTCGTCTCCGCTCAACATGAAGCGGACCCGTTTACACCGCCGCCGCCCCCGACGCGACCGCCCCCGACATCACTGCGGTGGGCCGCCGTGGCTTTAGGCGCAGCGCGCGCTTCTCCACCACGTGCCACGAGGCGAACCCGCATAGCCAACTCAGCGGCATTGCCGCGGCAGTCAGAAGCAGCGGGTGGACGCCGGGGCCGAAGCACGCGATCAACGTTTGCTGGACCGGGTAGGAGTAGAGGTAAACCCCGTAGGAGATGTCGGCGTGCCGGCCGAAGCGTTCCAGGACCGGATTGGGGGTGAGGCAGAAGGCAAGCACGACGTAGGGGGTGAGCAGGAGCAGCAAGGCTTCGTGGAGTTGGATGCTCCCCGACGTGAAGGAGAGCAGCGCCAGCGCCGCCACCGCCGCGTGCAGGTTCAGAAAGCGCTCCAGCCGCCAGACATGGACCGCGGCTCCTGCCAGGAAATAGGGTGCCCAGCGCAGGAGTTGCGGCACGCTGCTCCACCACACGCCGGGCTGCACCTCATCGGGCCGCAGGGCGAAGTAGTACCCTGCCCCGCCCAGGCCGATCAGGGCCGTGGGCAGCAGCATCCGGCGGCAAAGCGGGGACGCGGCCGTCCCATAGAGTGGAAGGAGGAGATACATCGCGAACTCGGCGGGAAGGGTCCAGACCGAGCCGTTGACGGCGGTGTTGAGCGGGTTGCGCGCGAAGACGCCGGGCAGGTTGTACGAGGGCGCGAGGGCGATGTTCCAGAAGTACCGCGCGAACTGCGGATCGGCGAAGTACTCAGCGAGGGGGCGCTCGGTCAGCAAAGGGCCGAGGACGCAGGCGCCTAGTATGACGACCACGGCCAGGCCGGGCAGGATGCGGAGGGAGCGGCGCAGCAGGTAACGGCGGACCGATGCGTCGCGGTTCCAGCTCTCGCAGATGAGATAGCCGCTGACGACGAAGAAGATGCGGACGGCAAAAGCGGAAACGCGGACACCGAACCAGCTCGGCACGGGCAGTGCAAGCAAGCCGTAGGAGTGGGCGACAACAACGAAGCTTGCAGAGGCCAGACGCACGAAATAGAAATTATTCCTGTGCGTCATACATCACTCTTGCGCCATGCATCGTATTTGTATGTGCTTGGCCTAGCGAGTCATGTGGACGGGCGCAACCCTCTTGTTGCGATCTGCAACCTTGTTGAGGCCTCGACCAGCCAACGACCGTGGCGGCGTGTCCAGCCATCGGTGGTTTGGCAGCAGTTTGGTGCAGGGCCTGGGGGGATGCCATTATCCAAACGGCCATCCATCCCAGGGGAGACTCATCGAATCCTTGGAGCGTCCGTGCAGGCGTTCTTTCCTCCAAGGGCAAACGTCCTTATCAGGCTCTCGGTCAACGTATCGCAGCGGCCTACGGCTGCGCGCTGGGAACGTTGTCCCGGTAGCGGCGCCAGTTGCCCGACAGCTCGTTCACCACGGCACTTCCCGCCGCATAGGTCGAGTTGAGCGACTCGGCGAACCCCGAGTACCCCGTCGCGTCCACCTCGCTGGCCAAAAGCTGCGCCGCGGTCTGCCCCGGCGGCGGCACCGAGTAGTCGCTGGCGCCGCGCAGCACCATCACCCGTGTCAGGTCAACCGCCTGCACCTGGCTGAGGAAGGTCAGCGCCTGCATGTAGGCCGCGTCCTCCTCGGCGGTCGTGGTGAACACCCCCTGGCCGGAGGTCCAATAGTTCACCCAGTTCTCCGCCCAGGTGTTCAGCAGGCTGCCGATCCAGAACGTTCCAGCCGCGAGCACGGCGCCCTTCGCGATGGCCGGCGGGCGCTGCGCGGCCGGGGAATCGGTGTAGCGGGCGCGGAGCTGCTGCAGGTTCGCGTCATCGGCGAGCTGCACGGTGCCGGACGAGAACTGGTATGCCCATTCCACCAGGCCGGCGTTCAAGGTGAAGGCGTTGGTGCCGCTGTCGGTCGCGACCGGGGGCGTGGGGGGCTGGAACGGCGAGACCCGGCCGAACGGCACGTAGCCGGTCGTCCAGTCGGACGGGATCTCCCGGGCGTCGATCTCGTAGCCCAGGTCGCCATCGACGACCTGCGGCGCCCACACGGCGGAGGCCACCGATCCCACGTTGGGATCGATGCCGGCGATGCCGGCCAGCAGCCAGTAGGCGTGGCTGAAATCGAAGCGGGGGTCGTTGGCCAGCGCCGTGATCGACGACGCCATGCGGGACGGACCCTCGCCGGTGACGATGCCCAGCACGTGCTTCTCCGGGTTGTAGCGGAGCGGGTGGTAGCCTTGCGGGAACGGCACGACGTTCGGCAGCGGCAGGTTCTCGACCCAGTTCTGGAACTCGCCCGGCGTGTCGCCGGTGTCATTGCCGATCTCGAAGGTGGTGACGACGACGACCCTGACGGGCATCCGTTCGCGAGACCCATCCTCGGCATGCGCAAGCGAAGCAAAAGCCAGCGAAGCGCACAGTGCAAGCCCAGTCTTGCCGATCATCCTGCTGTTCCCTTCGTCGAATAAACGATGAAATGAGTATTCCCGCGCACGCTTTCGCAGCATGCCTTATCCCTTCCTGGCGTTCCAGAAGATCGGGAACGGGCTGTCCAGCACGCCCGTGACGGTGTCCCGCATCGCCGCGGGCTGGAAGAACTGCCCGAGCGGCACGTAAGGCACCTCCTCCCACACCGCGGCCTGGATCGCGTCCGTCGCCCGGCGGCGCGCGGCGTCGTCCGGCGCATCGAACCAGTCGGTGCGGAGCTGCTCGATGCGCGGGCTGGTGGGCCAGCCGAACCAGGCGCTCCCGCCGTTGCCGAGGATCGGGTAGTGGCCGCCGGGGTCGGCGGTGTTCAGCCCTTCCCAGCCGGTGCAGAAGATGCTCCAGCCGCCCTTGTCCACCGGCTCCTTGCTGGCCCGGCGCTGCACCACCGTGCCCCAGTCGCTGGCCTGGTAATCGACGTTCAGCCCCAGTTGCAGCAGCAGGTCGCGCGTGACTTGGCAGAACGCCTCCAGCCAGGGATAGTCGGTGGGCGAGATGATGACGATGCGCTCCCCCTTGTAGCCCGCCTCGGCCACGAGGCGCTTGGCCGCATCCAGGCTGCGCGGGCCGGTGACGGCGGCGAGGCCCACGTCGGTTGCGGCCGGGGACCCTGGGGTGAACACGCCGACCCCGGTCTTGTACAGGCTCGTGTCGTCGCCATAGGCGGCCTGCATGAACGCGGTCTGGTCCGCCAGCCGCAGCACGGCCTGCCGCATCTCCACGTTGTCGAACGGCGGGTGCAGGTGGTTGAAGCGGATGATCTGGATGGCGCCGATGCTGGTCATCGGCACGACCTTCACCCCGCGCATCCGGCGGAGCTGCGGCAGCAGGTCGGCGATGGGCGTCTGCCACCAGTCCTCCTCCCCCGTCTGCATCGCCGCGGCGGCGGTGGCGGAGTCCGGGATGATGTTCCATTCCACCCGGTCGAAATGCGCGGCCTTGCCGCCGGCGGTGAAGTCCGGCGCCTCCTGCCGCGGCACGTAGCCGTCGAAGCGCGCATAGGCCGCGAGCGACCCCGGCGTCCACTCGTCGCGCAGGAAGCGGAACGGGCCTGATCCCGTGAAATCGGTGATCTGGGTGAAGGCGTCGGTCTGCGCCACCCGCTCCGGCATGATGAAGCACACGTTGGCCGCGGGCTTCGCCAGGGCGGCGGTCAGCAGCGGGAACGGCTTCTTGAGCCTGACCGTGAAGCTCCGGTCATCGGGCGCCGACATGCCCTCAAGCTGTGCCGCCAGGCGCTGGCCGAAGCCGTCGCGCTTGCTCCAGCGGCTGATGGAGGCGATGCAGTCGGCGCCGCGCACCGGCGCGCCGTCATGGAACCGCAGCCCGTCGCGGAGGCGGAAGGTCCAGGTGAGCCTGTCGTCCGACAGCTCGAAACCTTCCACCATCTGCGGCTTGGGGGCGAGGTTCTTGTCGGTGCCGAACAGGGTGTCGTAGATCAGGAAGCCGTGGTTGCGGGCCACGGTGGTGGTGGTCCAGATCGGGTCGGGGTTGGCGAGGTTGCCTTCGGGGATGAACCGCAGCGTGCGCGCGGCGGTCCCTTGGGCGATGGACGGCCGCGGCAAGGCGCCGGCCAGGGCCGCGGCGGCCAAAAGCTCTCGTCGTTTCATCAGGCGCGCCTCCGCTTGGGTGGGATCGGACAAGCAAGCTTAGTGCCAGGACGAGGGGCGCCGCGTTTGACACGGCGCCGCCCGCCCGTGATCGTCGGTCCCGACAGGGAGGACAGTCATGCGGGCGATGGTGGTGGGCGAGGGCGGCCTGGAGCTGCGAGACGTGCCGGTGCCGCGGCCCGGGCCGGAGGAGGTGCTGGTGCGGGTGCGGGCCGCTGGGCTGAACCGGGCGGAGCTGGCGATGGCGGCCGGGCACGCGCATGGGGCGCTGGGCGGGCGCGGCGCCGTGATCGGGCTGGAA
>CAXUJE010000226.1:0-9122 GCA_964251035.1 uncultured Acetobacteraceae bacterium | reverse complement strand
CGCCGAGGAGGCGCTGCTCGTAGGTGAGCAGGGACAGCAGGTTGGTCTGGGTGGCGGGCGTGGTCTGGAACCCGGTCAGCACGCCGCCGGCCTGGGTGATGATCTGCGGCAGGTCGCTGCGCAGCCCGAAGAAGGTCATGCCGACGTGGACGTTGCCGCCCGGCAGGTTGACCAGCCTGCCCAGGTCGAAGTCGGCGGCCGGCCGGAACGCGCCGAGGTTGGACGTTTGCCCTGTGGACACGCCGGCGCTCGGGTTGGCGAGGAAATGGTCGAAGGCGATGCCGTGGAAGTCGATGCCGCGGTCCAGCAAGCGCGCGCCGAACGCGGGGAACAGCCCGATGCGCGGCGGGGCCGAGGTGGGCGCCGGGGTTTCTTCCAGCGTCTGGTCGCCGGTCGTGTTGTCGCCCGGGCGCACCGACTGGTCCTCGGGACCGGTCTGGCCGGCCGTCCCGGGCGGGAAAACGCGGCCTGGCCCGCGGAACGGGATCTGGGCCACCGTGGCGGGCGCAGGCTCGGCCGCGCCGGCCGCGAGCGGCGACACAAGGGCGAGAACCAGCGCCGAGGCTGACGCGGTCCGGATCATCGAACACATTCTCAAGGTTTCTCCCTGGCAATCCGACGACGGGCGGGGGAAGCACCCCCGCCCTTTCTTGTTCAACGGGCCGCGGCGCGTTCGCGCGCCGTGAGGCCCGAACTGCTGCGCTCCCTGAAACCCGCCTAGCGGGCCGGTGCGGGCCGGGTCCGGTCCGCGTCCCGCATGAACGCGTCCACGACGGCGTTGAACTCCTCGGCGCCCGCGAGCTGCACGAAGTGGTTGGGCGAGCGGACGACCACGTGGCGGCCGCCGGCCAGGCGGGCGGCATTGGCGCTGACGGCGTCGAAGAACGGGCTCCAGCCGCCGCTGATGACAAGCGTCGGGACGTGCGCCCGCGCGATGGCTTCCGCCGCCTGCTTCAGGACGGGTGGCGGGGCCATGCGCGCTTGCAGCAGCGAGCACCCGAACCGGGTGGCAAGCTCAGGGTCCGTGTCGAGCGCGGAAACCGTGGTCTTCGGGGCGCTGCTGCTGGCTTCCACCGCGCCGAGGGCGTGGCCGAACGCGAGCGCGTAGTCCCGGGGCGTCCTGGCGGAAAGCAGCATTCCCGCCCACCGCCCCGCGTCGGCCCTGAGAGCCGGGTCCTGCCCGATGCTCGGGTCGCCCAGCAGCAGCGTCTGCATGGCAGGCTCGACCAGGACAAGGGAGCGGACGGCATCGGGCCGGCGGGCGGCGGCCAGCAGCGCCTCGGCGCCGCCCCAGGAATGGCCGATCAGGTTGCCGCCGCCGCCCAGCATGCCGGCGATCCAGACGGCGTCCGCTTCCATGTCGTCCACGCCGCGCGACGGGCTTTGGCCGAAGCCCGGCCGGTCCACGAGCCGCAGCCGCCAGCCCTGCTGCGCGAGCGCTTCCTGCCTGGCGAACGTGCTCGGCCCTCCGCCCAGGCCGCCCTGCACGCCGCCGTGCACGACCAGCACCTCCGGCCCGGTCGTCCCCCACTCGGTGACGTGGATGGGAAGCTTCGCGGCTTCCGCCTCGGGCACGCGCGGCGGGGCCGGGGGACACTGGGCGAGCAGCGCCGCGCGGTGCTCGGGAATGTTTGCTGAGGACATGGCAGCTCCTTGGGCTGGCTCGGCGGCGGGTTGGCCGCGCGATGCGTTGGGCGCGCAGGCGAGGGCGAGCGCCGTCAATCCGACGGCGGCGGTTCTGAGCATCGCTGGGTCTTTCGTCGGTGGAAGGCTGGGCGCCGGTCAGCGGCTCCGGCTGGGCATGGGGGCGCTCATCCGCGCAGGCGCGGGAACAGGTCGAGCGCGTTGCCGTGCAGGATGCGGGTCCGGGTGGCGTCGTCGAACAGCGGCGTGCGGTCCATCTCGCCCGCCAGCCGGGTCACGATGGGAAGCGGGGTGAACGGCCAGTCGCTGCCGTAGAAGATGCGGCCGGGGTCGGCGACCTGCAGCAGGGCGGGCGCCAGGCGCGGCAGCGGGTAGCCGGCGAGGTCGTAGTAGAAGCTGCGCAGGGTCGCGAAGAACCGGTCCGGGTCGAGCGGTTCCGGCAAGCCGAGCGCGGGCGACAGGCCGGCGATGCGGTCGGCCAGCACCGGCACCGCGGCGCCCGCGTGCGGCACGATCAGCCGGATGTTCGGGAAGCGGTCGAAGGTCCCGGTGAGCAGCATGTTCGCGACCGCGCGGGTGGTCTCGAACATGAACTCGATCATCGGCCGCGGAAAGCCGAGCGAGAGCGCCTGGCAGCAGGGGCAGGTGGGCGAGGTCGGGTGCATGAACATCACCGCGCGCCGCCGGTCCAGCTCGGCATAAAGCGGGTCGAGCTTGCGGTCGCCCATATAGATCCCGTGGTGGTTCGTCTCGACCACGACCCCATCGGCGCCAAGCGTGTCGAAGGCGTAGGCCGCCTCGGCCAGCGCGCGGTCGATGTCGGGCAGCGGCAAGGACGCAAACAAGCCGAAGCGGCCCGGGTGGTCCTTGGCAGCCTTGGCGCCCTCCTCGTTGACCTCGCGCGCGAGCTTGCGGGCGGCGGCGTCATCACCGAAGTGCACGCCCGGCGAGGAGATGGACAGCATGGCAGCGCGGATGTTGAGCCGATCCATCATGTCGAGCGCCATGCCCGTATCCCAGCGCGGCAGGCCGGGCATGCCGTCGGGGTGCTCGTGCCCGGCCGCTGCGGCGGCGGCGCGGTAGCCGGCGGGCAGGTAGTGCGCGTGCACGTCCACGCGCGGCAGGAGCGCCTGCCCGTCTGCGGGCGCCGCGTGTGCGCCGAGAGCGGTCATCGCCGCAGCGCCGAGCAGGCCGCCCACTGCGGCGCGCCGGCCCAGCCGGTTGGTTGGGAACATGGCATGTGAACTCCGGATGCGGGACGAGCGGAAGGGGTCATGTCGTTACGGCGCCGCGTGGTCCAGGGCGGGCAACAGGCCGCCGCGGCGCTTGAGCACCGCCGGCGCCGTTTCGCGCAGGCCAAGCCCGATCAGCACGCCGCAGGCCAGCGCGGCGATGGCGAGATAAAGCGTGTATTG
This sequence comes from uncultured Acetobacteraceae bacterium, assembly GCA_964251035.1. Lineage (GTDB taxonomy): Bacteria > Pseudomonadota > Alphaproteobacteria > Acetobacterales > Acetobacteraceae > CAHJXG01. Next base: position 6,063 of record CAXUJE010000226.1, on the reverse strand, counting down.
GATGCCGAAGCGGCCGGCCACGGCGCCGGCGATCACGGGGGCGATGCCGCCGCCGAAGATCTCACCCACGCAGATCACCGCGCCCGAGGCGGTCGTCATCAGCTTGGCCGGCACCGACTCCGCGCTGAGCGGCCCCACGGTGAGCGTGATGTGGGCGAAGTTGAAGAAGTGCACGGCGAACAGCACCGCGAACAGCGCCACGGGGCTTGCGCCGATCCTTGTGAGCAGAACAAGGGCGGCAAGCGTCGCCAGGCTGCAGCCGACCATGACCGGCTTGCGCCCGAGCCGGTCCGACAGCCCCGGCATGATCACGGTCCCGGCCGTGGCGCCGAAGCCGGTCGCGGACAGCACGAAGCCCATCTGGCCGAGGCTGAGGTGCAGGTGGTCCGTGAGATAGCTGGGCAGCATCGCGGTGGTCACGAGCAGGCACGTGAGCCAGCACAGCATCCCGCCCATCGCCAGAACGACGTTGCGGTAACGGAACACGTCGGTCCAAGCGTGGTCGGTTGCGTCGTGGGTGGCAGTGTGGGCCGCAATGCTTTCGGCCGACGGCGTGCGCAGCGTGCGGTGGAGCAGGAAGGCCACGACCAGGCCGGGCGGCGCCGCGAACGCGAAAATCCAGCGCCAGTCCACGAGCGGGAGCAACTGCGTCACGAGCAGCGGCGCGAGTCCCAAGCCGAACAAGGGAAGCGCCGCCTGCTGAATGCCGAGGTTGAGGCCGTGGCGGCTCGGCTCGGATGCTTCCAGCGTGGCGACGATGCTGGGCGGCGTGTAGGCGCCGTCCGCCAAGCCCATCATGGCCCGGATCACGAGCAAGGAGGCGAGGCCCTCGGCCAAGCCGCTCACCCCGACCAGCACGGAAAAGGCGACCATGGCACCCACCACGACGCTGCGCTGCCCGATGCGGTCGGACAAGCGCCCCATGAGGAAGCCTGAAACGCCCCAAGCGACGGACAAGACGCCGCTGACCAGGCCGAGATCCTGGTAGCTGAGGTGCAGCTCCCGCGCGAGCGTCGGGAACATCGCCACGATCATGAAGCGGTCCAGGCCCACCAGCCCGAAGCCGAGGCACAGCAGCGCGACCGCCTTGGCCTCGTAGCGCCTGTCCCAAGCGCTGGGTGAGGCGCTCATCGCCTGCGTCCCTCGGTTCGCTTCGGTTCGAGTTGCCGCCGGCGCGGCGCTCCGCTGCGGATCATGCGGCCGGCACGGCTTGGCGGACCGGCCGGTCCTGGCCCCCGCCGCCCGCATCCTCGGCTGCGGGAACGGAAACGCCGTTTTCGGCGAGCGCGGCGAGCAGCGCGTCCACCAGCCCCGAAAGGCCGCTCGCCTCGGACACGCCGCCGAAGACGTAGAAGTCCGGCCGGGTGATCATGGCCGCCGCACTGTGCGCGTCGAGAAAGGCGGCGTGCTTGCCGTCCACATCCACGGCGAGGTTGCCGAGAGACCCGGCGGCGATGCCGACCACGTGGGCGCCGAGCGCCGCCAGGGCCTGGAGCTGATCCGGGCGCAGCAGGTCCGCCGGGTCGGCGTCGCGCACGACCACGCACCAGCCAAGGCCCACCACGTCGTCCCAGCGGCCTTCCCGCCCGCGCCAGCGCACGGTGCCGTGCGGCGACAGCAGCCCGGCGAGCGGCGCGGGCAGGCCGTCAGCGCCGCGCGCCAGCAGCCCGGCCGTGAGGTGCGGGAAGGGCGGCGGCGGCTCGGCCGTGCCGCTCTTGAAGGCCTGGTCGCGCTCGGCCGCTTGCGCCGGGTCGGCGATGCAGATGATCTGGCCGAGGTAGATCGAGGCGTTGATGACCGCGCTCACATGCGGCTTGCGCTCGGCGGTGTAGGTATCTAGCAGCTTGTCCGCCGCGCGGCCGTGCAGCAGCGCGTCCAGCTTCCAGGTCAAGTTCCAGGCGTCGCGGATGCCGGCGCACATGCCCTGCCCCATGAAGGGCGGCATGATGTGCGCGGCGTCGCCGGCCAGCAGCACCCGGCCGCGGCGCCAGGTGTCGGCGACGAGGGAGCGGAAAGTGTAGATGGTGTGGCGCACCAGGTCGGCCTGGTCGGGCGTGACCCAGGGCGACAGCAGCCCCCAAACGTTTGCCTCGCCTTCCAGGTCCTCCTTTGTCTCGCCCGGCAAGCGCATGAACTCCCACCGGCGGCAGACCACTCCGTCGTGCACGCCGCCCGGCACGATGGTTGTCGGGCGCTCGGGGTTGCAGTATTGGCCGCAATCCGGAATGTCGAGCGTGACGCCGGGCTTCAGCTCAAGGTCCGCGATTAGCCAGTCCGCCTGGAAGCCGCGGTCCTCGCGCCCGATCCCGAGCGCCTCGCGCACGGGGCTGTTGGCGCCGTCCGCGCCGACGAGGTAGCGCGTCCGCAGAGTGCGCGTCCGGCTGCCCTGGAACTCGCGCAGCCCGACCTCGACGTGGTCGCCCCGGTCAACCAGGCTGGCGAACTCCCAGCCCAGGACCAAATCCACGCTTTCCTGCCGGCGCACCTCGGCCCGGAACTGCGCTTCCAGGCTGGGCTGGTGAACGAAGTTGGTTTCCGGCCCGCCCGAGACGGAGCCTGCGCCCCAGTCGATGGCGAGCAGCTCCTCCCAGTCCGCGTTGAACCATTGGTAGAGCGGCGCCGGCTGGGACACGCGGTCGAGCTGCGCGCCTAGGCCGAGCGCCCGCAGGATGCGGGCCGCCTCGTGGTCCACGCACACGGCCCGTGGCAGCGCATACGGCTCGGACCAACGCTCGACCACCGCGACCCGGCGCCCCAAGCGTCCCAACATGATCGCCAGCACCTGGCTGATCGGGCCGTAGCCGATCTGCACGACGTCATAGAAAGGCTCATCCTGCACGGCGTTTCCTTTGGTTTCTTGGTTTCGCGCTGTCCCATTGCGTTGCCAGCCCGGCAGGAAGCGACGCGCGCTCTGCCGGGCCGCACGCATGGGTGGCGTCAGTCCATGGCGGCGGCAGGAAGCTGCGGCCCGGCCGACGCCTCATGGTTGAAGGCGAAATCCTTCGGCGGCTCCGGCCCCCACAGGTAGAAGCTGTTCTCGATGGGATGGGACTGGCCGTTCCAGTCCATCTCGACCGGGATGTAGTCGATGTCGCAGGAGTATTCGCTGTAGCTGCCCCAAGGGTCGCGCACGTAGTGGAAGTAGTTGGAGCCGAGCACGTGCCGCCCGAGGCCCCAGCCCTTGGAATAGCCGCTGTCGGCCATGGTCATCGCGCCGAGGCCGATGTCCTGGATCGAGGGCACGTCCCAACTGCAATGGTGCAGGCCCGGCGCCTCGGACTTGGCGAAGGCGACCATGTGGTGGTCGCTGCCGTGGATGCCGTGCATGAAGGCGATGACGCCGCCGGACTCGTCGGACAGCCGCAGCCCCAGCACGTCGCCGTAGAACTTGACCGATGCCGGAACGTCGCGCACGAAGGCCAGGATGTGCGCGAGCCGCCGCGGGCGCACGTCCGGCGTGGTGCCGCGGATCGGCGCCCCGCGCCGGCCTGCTCCTGCAATCAGGTGGTCAACGGAAGACTTCGCGTTCGGCGAGGACTTCTCGGCCACCCGCAACTCGATCAACAGGCCGTTGCAGTCCTTGAACCAGATGCCGTTGCTTTCGAAGCCGGGCGGCGGGTCGAGCCGCTCGATGCCGGCCCGCTGCAGCCGGTCCCCGAACCGCGGCACGTCGTCCTCGAAAATCCCGAACGAGAGGTGGCCGAGCGCCTTGCGCGGCCCTTCGCTGAGCCGTCCCCACCGGTGCGGGTGGCCGAAGGTGTAGAGGCCGAGGCCGCCTCCTTCCTCGCGCACGTCGAGGCCGAACCTGGCGTAGAACCGCCGCGCCTGCTCCAAGTCCGGCACGGCCATGTTGAAGCAGTCCATGGAGTGCGCGCCGAGCGCGTCGGGCCGCCGCGTGGGCGCGATGTAGTGCCCGATTTGCGTCATGATTGCCTCCCCATTTCGCAGCGCCTTGGCGGCGTTGCGGCTTGTCGAAACGTTGGCTCGCGCGCCCGACCTGGCGCACGTCAAGCGGCGGCGTGCGCCGCACTCTCGATCCTAACCGCGCCCTGGTCCGCGACCGAGTTGCGCAAGACTCCGATCCCTTCCAGCTCGACCTCGCACACGTCGCCGGGCTTCATCCACAAGGGCGGCTTGCGCGCGAGGCCCACGCCCGAGGGCGTGCCGGTGACGATGACGTCGCCGGCCTCCAGGGTGAATGCCTCGCTGAGCACGGAAACGAGGGTGGCCACGTCGAACACCAGGTCGTCGGTCGAGGCGCTCTGCACGACCTCGCCGTTCAAGCGGGTTTGCAGCCGCAGCCCGGTGCAGCCTGGCGGCAACTCGTCCGCCGTTATCAGCCAGGGGCCGAAGGCGCCGGTGCCGTCGAAGTTCTTGCCCACCGTCCATTGCGGCGCTTTGAACTGGTAGTCGCGGATCGAGGCATCGTTGAACAGCGAGTAGGCGACGACGTGGTCCAGCGCCCGCGCCTTCGGGATGTCGCGCCCGCCGCGGCCGATCACGGCGACGAACTCGCCCTCGTAGTCGAGCTGCTCGGACACGCGGGGGCGGACGATGGGCGCGCCGTGGCCGATCAAGCTGGATGGGAAGCGGCCGAACACGGTGGGGTAGTCCGGCACCTTGAACCCGCTCTCGGCGGAGTGGTCGGCGTAGTTGAGGCCGATGCAGATGATCTTGGGCGGCGCGGGCAGCGGGGGCAGCAGCTCAACGGCGTCGAGATCGATCTCCGGGCCTGCTTGCAAGCTGCGACCGGCAGCGAGGAGGTGTTCGCCTCCGCGTGCGACGAGGCTGGCCAGGTTGCCGGGATGCTTGCTGTCCGTGGCAGCGAAGCCGCGGAAGGGGCCGCTCCCCTCGGCGGCGGCGAGGCCCTCGACGCCGTTCTGCCGGTATGCTGCGAAGCGCATATTGCCCCCTCCTCTGCTCGGAGCTTGCCGTCTCTTGCAGCGAGCTTAACATCTAAATGCATCCGACAAACCTATGAGTCAATGAAAAATCTATTTACAACTGAGGTGTGGTTTTCACGTTCGAAGCGCGCTAGGCTTGCGTGATGTCTCGCATCGCCTCAGCTGGCTCCAGCCTCACCCAGGACGCCTACGAGCGGCTCCGCGCCGACCTGCTGGCCTGCCGGCTGCGGCCCGGCGGACGGCTGCGGATTAACGAGCTGTGCCAGACTCTTTCCGTCAGCCTCAGCGCCGTTCGGGAAGCGTTGTCGCGGCTGACTTCCGAGGGCTTGGTCGTTGCTGAGCCGCAGCGCGGCTTCCATGCCGCCCCGATCTCGATTGGGGAGTTGCGCGACCTCACGGCCGTGAGATCGCAGATCGAGGGGTTGTGCCTGGAGCGCGCGATTGCCGTGGGCGACGTCGGCTGGGAGTCGCAGCTCGTCGCCGCCTTCCACCGTCTGTCCCGCACGCCGGAACGCGAGCCGGATGACCCGGAACGCATGGGCGAGGCGTGGTCAGCGGCCCATGCCGCCTATCACGAGGCCCTGGTCGCCGCGTGCGACAGCCCGTGGCTGCTGCGGCTGCGGGCGATTCTCTACGCCCAGAGCGAGCGTTATCGGCGCCTCTCGGTTCCGCTCGCCGAGGTCGCGCGCGACCTCAACCGCGAGCACCAGGCCCTTATGGAAGCCGCCCTTGCTCGCGACGCCGGGCGCACCAGGGCGCTCATGACGCAGCACGTCGAACTGACAACCCGCGTGCTGCTGGAACAGGCCTGGCCGGCGGTCCCACCGCTCGCCTCCAGCCGACGCAATGCGCGGGCTGACGCCACGGCCGGGTCTATCGCCACTGCGGCGTAGCTGCGCGCCCGGGGACGCCGTGCGGGAACGCCGGCAAATGCAAATCGGGGTTCCGGAGGTACGAGCCGCTTACGGACCGTGGCCGGCTGTCCTACGCTCTGTCGTTGCCTCGTGGCTGCGGATTCCGACGAAGCCGCCCGGGTATTCCGAGCGTGATCCACGCATCGTTCCGATATGATGCCGCCCACCATTCCAATCTGATGGCGCTCAAGGTGGTGTCGTCTCGTAGGCCTGTTTCGTCATGTCATGGTGGTGGAGCTTGGGTC